>JBDTZQ010000148.1:0-7348 GCA_040005035.1 Betaproteobacteria bacterium
GTTGCGCTGTCTTTTGGCGTGCGCGGCGCTCACTCCGGCACTTGCCCAAACGCAGGCCCTCTATGACCGCTTCGTGCAATCGGTCGCGACCGACCGCTCCGACGACGTCGCCGCACTGCTCGCGCGCGGCATGGATCCGAACACCGTCGATCCCAATGGCGAGCCCATGCTGGTGGTGGCGGCGAGGGCGGGCTGGGAGCCGACCACCGACATCCTGCTCAAGGCCGGCGCCAAGATCGATGCGAAAAACAGCTTCGGCGACACCGCGATCATGGTGGCGTCGCTCAACGGCCATCTCGCGCTGGTTAAGAAATTTTTCGCCCGCGGCGCCGAGATCAATCCGTCCGGGTGGACGCCGCTCGCCTACGCCGCGACCAACGGGCAAACCGAGGTCGCGCGTTATCTGCTCGAGGTCGGCGCCAAGATCAACGCGCCGTCTGCGAACGGCACCACGCCGCTAATGATGGCGGTGCGCGGAGGCCACGCCGCGACCGTCGACCTGCTCATCGCGAAGGGCGCCGACGTCAACCTGCGCAACCAGAACGACGCCACGGCACTGGCCTGGGCGACACGCGGCGGCTTCGCTACGATCGAGCAGGCGCTGCAGAAGCGGGGCGCCAGGCCCTGAAGGGCCGTCTCATTCCCCCGCGCGCCGGGCGCGCTCGCGGCGTGCTTGCTTGGGGTCGGCGATGAGTCGCCGGTAGATCTCGACGCGGTCGCCGTCGGCGAGCGGCGCGTCGCGGGCCTTGCGCTTCCCGAAGATTCCGACGTCGCAGGCGCCGAGGTCCACCCCGGGCAAGCGTTCGGCAATCCGCGAGTCAGCGAGCGCATCGGCTATCGTGGAGCGCGGCGCCATTTGCAACTCGATCTCCGTTGCCGCATCGGGCAGCGCGTAGACGACGCTGACCGAGATCACGGCGTGGTCGGGTGCATGCTTTCGGCGCGGCGCACGAAGGCATCGATGAAGGTATCGGCGACGTGCTCGAACACCGGGCCGATCAGCGCTTCCAGCGGCTTGGTGGCAAACTCGTACTTGAGCGCGAACTCGACCTTGCACGCACCCTTGGCCAGCGCGCGGAATTTCCACCCGCCGTCAAGCTTGCGAAACGGGCCGTCGCGCAACGCCATCGTGATGCGCTCGGGCGCCTCGTTGTGATTGGCGGTGGTGAAGTGCGCGCGGACGCCGTGGAAGTCGATGTCGATGCGCACGACGGTCCGGGCACCGCGGCGCTCGACTACCTCGACACCGCCGCACCACGGCAGGAATGTGGGGTAATCCTCGACCGCTTCGACCAGCGTGAACATCTGCTCGCGGCTATACGGAACGAGCACGGACTTGCGGACGTTGGCCATCGCCGAATTGCCTCATTGGTACAATACGTGAGTGATTGGGTGAATAGAACAGCAGATGAGCGCGGATGAGCATCGTCGCCAATAGAAAAGCGTATCACGACTATTTCGTCGAGGAGAAATTCGAGGCGGGGCTCGTGCTGGAGGGCTGGGAAGTGAAGGCGATCCGCGCCGGACGCGCCCAGCTGAAGGAGGCGTACGTCATTGTCAAGAACGCGGAGATCGTGCTCATCGGCGCCCACATCATGCCGCTGCCGACCGCCTCGACGCACATCCTTCCCGACCCGACGCGCACGCGCAAGCTGCTCATGCATCGCGCCGAGATCAGCAAGCTCATCGGCAAGGTGGAGCGCGCAGGCTACACGCTCACGCCACTCGACCTTCATTTCAATCGCGGTCGCGTAAAGATCGAGATCGGCCTGGCCAAGGGCAAGAAGCAGTACGACAAGCGCGAGACAGAGAAGCTTCGCGACTGGAACCGCGAGAAGCAGCGCATCCTGCGCGATCGCACCGGCAGCGGGCGCGAGCGGTGAGCGCCGCAGGGCCGCCCCAAGGGGCTCGCCCCCCTCCGGGGGGCAGTCGCGCAGCGACTTCGGGGGGAGACTCATGAGCGCGATCGACGGCGGCGCCGGCGGGTCGCCCGAAGGCGTGGCGCCGCCTGCAGGAGTTGTGCTGCGCGTGGCACAGGCTGGCGACTGCGCCGCTATCGCCGCCATCTACGCCCATCACGTCAGGACCGGCTCGGCGTCGTTTGAGCTCGAAGCGCCCGATGCCTCGGAAATCGCGCACCGTCATCGCGACGTAGTGGATCTTTGCTGGCCGTACCTCGTCGCCGAGCGCGACAGCGAGGTCGTCGGCTACGCGTATGCCTCACCCTACCGCGCGCGTCCCGCGTACCGCTTCGCCGTCGAGGATTCGGTCTATGTGCGCGCCGACTGCGCCGGGAGGGGGATCGGGCGCGCACTGCTCGACCTGTTGATCGTGCAGTGCGCAGCGCGCGGCGCGCGCCAGATGATCGCGGCCACCGGCGACTCCGCCAACGTGCCCTCGATACGGCTGCACACGGCGGCGGGGTTCGTCCCCGCCGGAACGCTGCGCACCGTCGGCTGGAAGTTCGAGCGCTGGCTCGACGTCGTGCTCATGCAACGCCCACTCGGCCCCGGCGCCGGTGCTCCGGCGGAGCGATCGCCGGGCTAGAGGACCCGGCCGGCGCAAAGGCGCTGTCAGGGGTGTCCGGCGAGCAGCGCGCGCGCCGCGATGACACCGCTCCTCGTCGCTGCCTCGAGCGTCGCGGGCAGCTCGGGGTCGGTGTAGTCGCCGGCAAGACAGAGGTGCGGCAGCAGCAGCCCGGCGGCGGGATGCGCGCGCCCGGGAGTGCAGGCGTAGGTCGCGCGGCGCTCGGCGATCACCTGCGTCCACAGCGGTGCCGACAGCTTGGGCATGATCGCGTGCAACTGTGCGTCGATGGCGTGCGCAAGCGCCTCGTGCGGAATCTTTTCCCCGGACGCGTCGGTGCTGATGACCACCGAGGCGAGCCCGACAGGTCCGTCGAGCAGGCCACGATCGAACATCCACTGCCCTGGCGCGCCGTCGAGCTTGATCAGGGGCTTCCCAAGAGACAGCGCCGCGCCATATTGGAGGTACGCCGTGGTGATCGGCTGGTAGCTGAATGCGGCGATCTGGGCGAGCAATGCGGCGAGGCGGTTGCCGTTGGCTTCGAGCAGCTGGGACACCTGGTGCGGCCCGACCGCCACCACCGCCGCATCGAAGCGCTCGCTCGAATAACCCGAGGCGACATCCACGCCGCCATCGACGGCGACGACGCTGCTTACGGCGGTTCCGCCGCGAATCTCGCCGCCGCGATCGGTGACGAACGCCGCCGCGGCATCGGGGAATAGCGTCGACAGGTCGACCCTGGGCAACAGCAGGTCCGAGTCACGCGTGCGCGCCGCGAAGGAAAATCGCATCACGTTCAGAAAGATCTGCGCCGACGCGGTATCGGTCGGCGTGTTCAGTGCCGCGAGGCATAGCGGCTCCCACAGCAGACGCGTGACGGAGGCGGGCTGGTCGGCGAGCAATGCCGAGACGGTGAGATCCGCGGAGCAGCGGAATCCGCCGCGCGCGAGGCGGCGCGCGAAGACCATCGTGCGCAAACGATCGCGGTAGGGCACACCGCGCATCGTGAACAGCGCCGCGGCGAGGTGCCACGGCGCGGGCAGCGTCGGCGTGCGCAGGCGGAACACGCCCGGCTGCTCGAGCACCAGCCGACGCCGGTCGAAGAGCTCGTCCTCGGCGCCGGCGCCATGCACCAGTCGCACCAGCTCGAGAAACTGGCGATACGCGCCGAGCAGGATGTGCGCGCCGTTGTCGACCGGGGCACCGTGCGAATCGACGCGCCGCGCGCGGCCTCCGAGCGTGCGCGCGGTCTCGAAGACCGTAATCTCGCGGCCGGCGGCCGCGAGCGTGACCGCCGCAGCGAATCCCGCGTAGCCACCACCGATCACGGCGATGCGCTGGCTCATCGTCGCGCTCGGTTGGGCAAACGCATCAGTATTGCCACGAAGCTTTCCATGCAGTCCACGCCTTGTAGGCCGGCGCCAGCGAGATGCGCCGGTCGAGCACGCGGTAGCCGTCGCGCTCGATCTCGATGAGCAACGCCTTGTACACCGCAGCCATCACCAGCCCCGGGCGTTGCGCGCGCCGGTCGCGCGCCGGGAGTGCGGCGAAGGCACGTGCGTAGAAGCCGCGGGCACGCTCGACCTGGAACGCCATGAGCGCCGTGAAGGCAACCGAGTACCGACGTGCCAGGATGTCGCCCTGCGACACGCCGAAACGCTGCAATTCGTCCTGCGGCAGGTAGATGCGCCCGCGCTGCGCATCCTCGCCGACGTCGCGGATGATGTTGGTGAGCTGGAAGGCGATGCCCAGGGCGCCGGCGTAGTCGAGCGTCCGCGCGTCTTCGAATCCGAAAATGCGCGCCGACAGCAAACCGACGACGCCGGCGACGCGGTGGCAGTAGCGCTCGAGCGTGGTCATGTCCTGGTAGCGGTTCTGGTCGAGGTCCATGTTCATGCCGTCGATGATCGCGTCAAAGTCCTCGCGCGGCAGGCCGTAGGTCCCCACCACCCGACCGAGCGCGACCGCGACCGGATGCGACGGCGTCCCGCCGCCGAACACGGCGGCGATCTCGCCGCGCCACCACGCCAACTTGACTCGCGCCACCGACGGATCCGAAACCTCGTCCACCACGTCGTCGACCTCGCGGCAAAATGCATAGAGCGCCGTCATCGCTTGGCGCCGCGCTGGCGACAGGACGCGAAAACTGTACGCGAAGCTCGAGCGGCTTTGCGCCAACCGGTCCTCGCAGTAGGCGAACGGATCCATCATGCGCGCAGCGCCGCCAGCGACATGGCCGACCAGTCGCGCGTGGTGAGCGTCGGACGATGACGGAACACGTCGCCGCCGACGTCATCGATGCGACGCAGTATGCGAAGTCCTCCGGCGACGACCATCCGCAGCTCGAGGCGCAGCCGCCACGGCAGCGACTGCGCCAGCGCTCGTCCGTCGACGAGCATCGAGCGCGTTCGGGCCGTCTCGAAGCGCATCAGGCTCCGCCATGCATCGTCGCAGTCGGCGTCGGCAATGTGGCGCTCGCCCACGCCGAAGCGCCGCATGTCGTCGAGGGGAACGTAGATGCGATCCTTGCCCCAGTCGAGCGCCACGTCTTGCCAGAAGTTGGTGAGCTGAAGCGCGGTGCATATCGCGTCGGAGCGCCGCAGCGACGCCGCGTCGCCGACGCCGTACAGATGCAGAAGCAGTCGCCCGATTGGATTCGCCGAGCGCGCGCAGTAGTCCTCGACCTCGGCGAAATCGGCGTAGCGAGTCTTGAGAACGTCTTGACGGAACGCGGAAAGCAACGCATGCATGGGTGCCAGCGGCAGGCCGTGTGCGCGTATCGCGTCGGTGAGCGCGGGGAAGGGCGCCTCGTCCGGACGCTCTCCGCCCGCGATGCGGTCGAGCAGCGCCGCATAGCGATCGAGCGCCGCGATGCGCTGCGCAGCGGGTGCGTCGCCTTCGTCGGCGAAATCGTCGGCGTTGCGCGCGAATGCGTAGATCGCGACGACCGCGCCTCGCACGTTGGCGGGCACGAGCCGCGATGCGACCGGAAAGTTTTCGTAGTGATTGACCGGCACCGGATGGAGTCTTCTGACAGAGCGCTGCCGCGCAGCCTTCGCGTGGCGCGGAGGGGGCTTTTCCGCTACAATTGCGTGTTTCGCGAAACAGCTGCAGTAATGGCTGCAGATACGGCTGCCGAGGGGCTGCGAAAGTGGCGGAATTGGTAGACGCACCGGCCTTAGGAGCCGGAGCCGAAAGGCGTGAGAGTTCGAGTCTCTCCTTTCGCACCACGGGAAATCGACAGCGAATCTAGCAAGGAATCACCGGGCATGCAAACCACACTTGAGACACTCGGCCAGTTGGAGCGCAAGCTCGACGTCGCCGTGCCGATCGAGCAGATCGAGGGCGAGGTGAAGAAGCGCCTGGCGCGTCTGGCGAAGACCGCCAAGATCGCCGGATTCCGACCCGGCAAGGTGCCGCTGAAGATGATCGCGCAGCAATACGGTCCGCAGGTGCGCTCCGACGTCATCACTGACACCGTGCAGACGAGCTTCAACGACGCCATTCGCGAGCAGAACCTGCGCATCGCCGGGCAGCCTCGCATCGAGCCCAAGGAAGCGGCGAAGGACGGGCAGTTCGAGTTCTCCGCGTTCTTCGAGATCTACCCCGAGGTCAAGATCGGCGATCTCGGCGCGGTCCGGATCGAGCGGCCGGTGGCGAGTGTCGGGCCGTCCGACGTCGAGCACACGCTCGACATCCTTCGCCGCCAGCGTGTGCGCTACGAGAGCGTCGAGCGCGCCGCGCAGGCGGGCGACCGCACGGTGGTCGACTTCATCGGCCGCATCGACGGCGTGGAGTTCCCAGGTGGGCAGGCGAAGGACTTTTCGATCGTCCTCGGCGAGGGACGTATGCTTCCCGAGTTCGAGGCCGCGCTTACCGGCATGAAGGCGGGCGAGCACAAGACCTTCGAGCTCACCTTCCCTCCCGACTACCACGGCAAGGAAGTTGCCGGCAAGATCGCGCGGTTCGACCTTTCGGTGAAGTCGATCGCCGAGCCCCGATTGCCCGAGGTCGACGCTGAATTCGCCAAGGCATTCGGTGTGGCCAGCGGCAACGTCGACGATCTCCGCGCCGAAGTGAAGGCGAACCTCGGCACCGAGTTGCAGCGCAAGATCATCACCAACATCAAGGAGCAGGTGATGCAGGCTTTGCGTTCCTCCGCGCAGGTAACGATACCCAAGTCGCTGGTCGAGACCGAGGCGCAGAACCTCGCCGCGCGCGCGGCCGGCGAATTGAAGAGCCGCGGAATGAAGGTCGAGGACATCGATCTCTCGCCCTCGACGCTGCGCCCGCAGGCGGAGGAGCGCGTGGCGATGGGGCTGATCCTGAGCGAGCTGGTGCGCAGCGAGCAGCTGCACGCGCGCCCCGAGCAGGTGAGGCAGCTCGTCACCGAGGCGGCGCAAAGCTACGAGCAGCCGGACGCGGTCGTGCGGTGGCACTACGAGCAGGCGGACAGGCTGAGCGAGTTCGAGCTCGCAGCGGTCGAGCGCAACGTCGTCAACTGGGCGCTGCAGCGCGCGCAGGTGGTCGACCAGCCGACCAGCTTTTCGGCATTGATGGAGCCGGCCGCTTGAAATGCGCCTGCACGGGCCCATCTCACACTGAACGCAACGGCATCCCCGCCTCTTTCTCCGCGCCGGGCCAAGCCGTCGATGCACCGTAGAATCGCATTCCAGCCAGCGTACCGGAGCAAGCCCCATGAGCCAGCGCACGCACGAACCGACAGGCCTCGGCCTGATCCCGATGGTGATCGAGCAGAGCGGGCGCGGCGAGCGCGCCTACGACATCTACTCGCGCCTGCTCAAGGAGCGCGTCGTGTTTC
>JBDTZQ010000149.1:0-7318 GCA_040005035.1 Betaproteobacteria bacterium
TGGTGTGCAGCGTGGAGAGCACCAGGTGGCCGGTTTGCGCCGCCTTGATCGAAATATCGGCGGTTTCCAGGTCGCGGATCTCGCCGACCATGATGATGTCGGGGTCCTGGCGCAGGAATGCGCGCAGCGAGTTGGCGAACGTCAGTCCCGCCTTTTCATTGACGTTGACCTGGTTCACGCCGGGAAGCTGGATTTCGGCCGGATCCTCGGCGGTCGCGATGTTGATGCCCGGCTGGTTCAGAATGTTGAGACAGGTGTAGAGCGACACGGTCTTGCCGCTGCCGGTGGGTCCCGTCACCAGGATCATTCCGTAGGGGCGCTCGATGGCGGAGAGCAGCATGCGCTGCTGGTCGGGCTCGTAGCCCAGCGCCTCGATGCCGAGCTTGACGCCCGCCGAGTCGAGGATACGCAGCACGATCTTCTCGCCGTAGAGCGTGGGCAGCGTGCTGACGCGAAAGTCGATCGCCCGGTTCTTCGACAGGACCAGCTTCATCCGGCCGTCCTGCGGCACGCGCTTTTCCGAGATGTCGAGCTTGGAAATGACCTTGATCCGCGACGCCATCTTATCCTTGAGGGCGAGCGGCGGCTGCGCAACTTCCTTCAGGATGCCGTCGAGCCGGTAGCGGATGCGGAAGAACTTCTCGTAAGGCTCGAAATGGATATCGGAAACGCCGGCGGCGATCGCGTCGAGCAGCACCTTCTGGATGTATTTGACGACCGGCGCGTCCTCGATCTCGGCGCTTTCTTCTTCGCTCTGGGCATCGCCGGAGGACGCGATCTCGACCTCGAGATCGTTGTCGCTGACCAGATCCCTGAGCGTCTGGCCCATCGTCTCGACGACCTTGGCGATCGCCTGACCCAGCTTGTCGTCTTCGACGACGACCGGGTCGACGACCAGGTTGGTCTTGAACCTGACCTCGTCGAGCGCCTGCAGGTTTGCCGGATCGGACACGGCGACGAACAGGCGGTTACCGCGTTTGTGCAGCGGAAGGACGCGGCGCGTCGCCGCGATCTTGGCGTCGACCAGCTCCTTGTTGATCAGGTCGAAATCGAATCCCGCCAGGTCGAGCAGCGGCGCGCCGAAAGCGCGCGATGCGAACATGGCGACCTGCGCCGACGACATTTTCTTGCTGACCAGGATCTGCTCGACGAAGCCTATGTTCGACGCGGTCGCTTGCCCCTGAAGGGTGTCGGCGTCGTATTCGGTCAGCAGTCCGTGCTGCACCATCGCTCGCGCGAGTCCGCTGATCGTGCGCGTTCCGGCGGTCGTTGCCATGCGGATGCGGGCGAGGGTTTAGGGGTTATTCCACGTGCATATAAATTAGCTTATCGATGATGCCTGCTCGCCTGTGCTTTGTAAAGCCGGCGCCCCCGCGCGCCCCACGGGCGGAAGCAGCTTGACGACCTTCACCGCGCGGTCCTGGACCTGCAGGATTTCGACGCCTTGACCTTCCAAAGTGAAACTCACCCCGGCTTCGGGGATTTCGCCCAGCTTCTCGACGATCAGCCCGGAAAGCGTCTTCGGCCCCTCGAGCGGGAACGCGGTCCCCAGCTTGCGGTTGAGCGTGCGCAGCGGCGCCATGCCGTCGACGATCACGCTGCCGTCGGCGGCGCGCTGGAAGGCGTCGGCGCCGCCGGGCGCCGGTGTTGCAAATTCACCCACGATCTCCTCGAGAATGTCGCCGAGGGTCACGAGCCCCTGAAGCTCGCCGTATTCGTCCACTACAAGTCCGAGACGCTGGCGGTCGGTCTGGAACTGGTGCAGCTGCGCGAGCAGCGGCGTTCCCGCCGGTACGAAGTACGGCTTGCGCACGATTGCGCGCAGGTGCTCGCCGTCCAGCTCCTCCGCCTGCTGGAGGCGCAGCACCTGCTTGAGGTGAATCGTGCCCACGATCGTCTCCATGCCGCCGTCGTAGACCGGCACCTGCGTGTGATAGCTGGTGACGAGCTGCTGCGCGAGGACCGCTGGCTTCGCGGCGAGGTCGATGCCTTCGATGTGGTTTCGCGGCGTCATCACGTCGTCGACGGTGATCGTCTCGAGATCGAAGAGATTGGCGAGGAGGGCGCGGTGCTTGCCCCGGAAGTAGTGGCCTTCGAGGACGAGGCTGCGAATTTCCTCCTGCGACAGCGCCGTCTCGACGCGCGAGGGCGGCTGAAAGCGCATCAGCCGAAGAAGGCCCTGGACGAACAAATTCACGAACCACACGACCGGCGTTGCCACGCGCAGCATGGGCGAGAGTACGTAGCTCACGATCGGGGCGAGCGTGTCGGCGTGTGCCGCACCGATGACCTTCGGGGTGATCTCCGAGAAAATCAAAAGCGCAAAGGTGATAGCCACTGCTCCCAGGCCGAGTGCCAGCTCGCCTTCGCCGAACAGGCGTTTGGTTATCACGGCGGTCAGCGTGGCGGCCCCTGCCGCGACCAGGGTGTTGCCGAGCAGGATCACTCCAAGCAACTTGTCGGTTTGCGCGAGCAGCGCGACGGCCAGCTTCGCGCCGCGCACGCCCTGCTTGGCGCGGTGACGCAGGCGGTAGCGGTTGACCGCCATCATCGAGGTCTCCGCGAAGGAAAAGAACGCAGCGAGAACCAGCAGGATCGCTAGCGCGATCAGGAGGGTGCGGAGGGGGATGCTGTCCAAACGGCGGCTGGGGAAGGTGCGGAAGTCGGATCGAGTATTTGGCGCGCGACGGGTGCTGTCAAGGCGGCGAGAGGCCGCCGAAGCGCGCTCAGGCGCCCAGTGTCGACTCGGGCAGAAGCTTGGTCCCGACGTAGGCGATCAGCAGCAGCGCGCTGCCGGCGAGGATCCAGTTGAGCGCGACGCGCCCCCGCCAACCGTAACGCCGACGACCGTAGAGCAGCGCGCCGAACACGAGCCAACTCAGCACCGAGAACACGATCTTGTTGCTGTAGCTGGCCGCCCTGCCGAAGAGCTGCTCGGAGAAGATGACGCCGGAGAGGAGCGTGAGCGTCAGGAGGACGTAGCCCGCCCCGAGCAGGCGGAACAGGAAGCGCTCGAGCGTGAGCAGCGGCGGCATCGCGCTTCCGGGCTCGGGGAGGCCGCGATGCAACCTGCGCTCGAGCCCGGTGAGCACCAGCGCCTGCAGCGCGGCGACGATCAGGAGCGCGTAGGCGACGAAGGCGACCGCGATGTGCAGCGCCGCCCAAGGCTGGCTCGCGATGGACAAGTGATGCGCCGGTGGAAGCAGCGCCGGCAGGCCGGCGCCGGCCGCGGCGACGGGAAACGCGATCGTCGCGACACCGGGAAGCGCACGCGAGCGCGTGCCGAGCCAGGCGACGATGGCGATGATCCATTCGACCGCGGACAGCGCGTTCGCAAGGCTCAGGTTGAGCCCGTCGGGAGCGAACAGCGTGTTGGCGAGCAGCGCGGCGTGACCGGCGATGGCGACCGGAGGCAGCCAGGTCGCACCGGCAGCGAACGACGCGGCATCGGCCGTTCCGGGCATCGTCAGGCGCCGCCATTCGATCCATGCCGCGAGCACGTAGGCCGCGGCGACCGGCACGTAGAGTAGAATCATCGGCGCGTTCATTGCTGCGTGGCGAGTTTACACCACGCGCTCGATCGCCCCCTTCGCCAGAGTCGCGTCGTCGCGGGCGCATCGGCAAGCCATTTGCGGATCGAATCCCATGCTCGACAATCTCACTCAACGGCTTGGCCGCGTGGTCAAGACGCTGCGCGGCGAAGCGCGGCTGACCGAAGCGAACATCGACAGCGCGCTGCGCGAAGTGCGCATGGCATTGCTCGAGGCCGACGTCGCGCTGCCCGTGGTCAAGGACTTCATTGCCGCGGTGCGCGCGAAAGCGGTCGGCCGGGAAGTCGTCGGCTCGCTCACCCCGGGACAGGCGTTGATCGGCGTGGTACAGCGCGAGCTTGCCGCGCTCATGGGAAGCGCCGCTGCGCCGCTCAACCTGGCCACCACGCCTCCAGCGGTGATCCTGCTCGCCGGCCTGCAGGGCGCGGGCAAGACGACCAGCGCCGCTAAGCTCGCGCGCATCCTGCGCGAAGATCAAAAAAAGAAGGTGCTGCTGGTCAGCTGCGACGTCTATCGGCCCGCGGCCATCGCGCAGCTCCAGACGCTCGCCTCGCAGGTTGGCGTCGAGTTCTTCGCCTCCGACGCAAGCCAGCGGCCCCTCGATATTGCAGCGGCCGCGCTCGATTGGGCGCGCAAGCACTACATGGACGTCGTCATTGTCGACACCGCCGGGCGCCTCGCCATCGACGTCGCGATGATGCGCGAGATCGCGGAGCTTCACGCATCGACGCGACCCATCGAGACGCTGTTCGTGGTCGACGCGATGCAGGGCCAGGACGCCGTCAACACGGCGAAGGCGTTCGGGCAGGCGTTGCCGCTCACCGGCATCGTGCTGACCAAGCTCGACGGCGACGCCCGTGGCGGCGCGGCGCTGTCGGTGCGCAGCGTGACCGGTGCCCCGATCCGTTTCGCGGGCGTGTCGGAAAAGATCGACGGCCTCGAGCTCTTCCACCCCGACCGAATGGCGTCGCGCATCCTGGGCATGGGCGATGTGATGTCGCTCATCGAGGAGGCGCACAAGCAGGTCGACGTCGAGCAGGCGCAGAAGCTCGCGCGCAAAGTGAAGTCGGGCAAAGGCTTCGATCTCGGGGACTTCAAGACGCAGATCGGGCAAATGCGAAAAATGGGGGGCATGCAGGGACTGCTCGACAAGCTGCCCGGCGAGTTGGCGCGAGCCGCGCAGGCTTCGCAAGTCGACGATTGCCAGATCCGCCGGCTGGAGGGCATCATCGATTCGATGACCCCGCAGGAGCGCGCCAAGCCCGAGATCCTCAAGGCGTCGCGCAAGCGGCGCATCGCCGGCGGCGCCGGGGTGAGCGTGCAGGAAGTCAACCGGCTGCTGGCGCAGTTCGAGCAGACCCAGAAGATGATGAAGATGGTGGCGCGCGGCGGGATGCAGAAAATGCTGCGCGGACTCAAGGGCTCGTTCCCGGGGCTGCGCTAGGGTCGAACGCGGCGACTGCAGCGGTTGCAAGCAGGTGGATTTTCGTCGTATAATCAATGTCTTTTTTCGATTTACCGGGGCATCAACATGGTTGTCATCCGACTTGCCAGGGGCGGCGCCAAGAAGCGTCCGTTTTTCAACGTCGTCGTCGCCGACTCGCGCAACCGTCGCGACGGTCGTTTCATCGAGCGCGTCGGCTTCTACAATCCGATCGCCGCCGAGAGCGAGGAGTCGCTGCGGCTCTCGCTCGATCGCATCGACCACTGGAAGCACCGGGGCGCCAAACTGTCCGACACGGTGGCAGGCCTGGTCAAGCGCGCGGCGCAGAGCAAGCCGGCCGCGCCCGCGAACGCTGCCTGAAGCCGGCGCCGCCCGAGGCGGCGACATGAAGGATGCCGCCCGTCGCGGCGAGACGAAGGACGCTGCCGGCGGCGAGATGAAGAATGCCGCCCGCGGCGGCAACAGGCAGGAATCTGCGGGACACGACGAGATCGTCGTCATGGGTCGAATCCAGGGACCCTACGGCATCAAGGGCTTGCTCAAGGCGCGTGCGTTCACGCAAGCGCCCGAAGCGCTCCTCGACTATCGAAGCTGGTGGCTAGAGGCGCGCGACGGAACGTGGCACGAGCGAAAGGTGGTGTCGGCACGGTTGCATTCCGACAGCATCGTGGTCGACGTCGAAGGATTGGCCGACCGCGAAACGGCGGCGGCGTGGCGCGGAGCGCTGATTGGAGTGCCGCGCTCGGCGTTGCCTGAGCTTCGGCGCGGCGAGTTTTACTGGGCGGACCTTGTCGGGTTCGTAGTGGAGAATCGCGGTGGTGAGCAGTTGGGATCGGTGCGCGGAGTGCTCGAGAGCTCGGCGCATCCGGTGCTGCAGGTCGAAGGCGGAGACGGGCGGGAGCGCATGATCCCGATGGTCTCGGCGTACGTCGACTCGATCGACGCGGTGGGCAAGCGCATCGTCGTCGACTGGGGACTTGACTACTGAGTACTGGGGTGCCGCGGGCGTCAACGCGCGGATGCAGGCGAATCGGGCAATGCGAATCGAAGTCGTCACGCTGTTTCCGGAGATGGTGCAGGCTGCAGCAAGCTACGGCGTGACGGGACGCGCGCTGGAGCGGGGGCTGTGGACGCTGGACTGCCGCAACCCGCGGGATTATGCGAGCGACGCCTATCGCAGCGTCGACGATCGGCCGTATGGCGGCGGGCCGGGAATGGTGATGCTCGCCGACCCGCTGGTGCGAGCCATCGGCGCCGCGCGCGATGCGATGAAGGCGAAGGGTGTCGCCGCGCCGCAGGTGATCTGCCTCACGCCGCAGGGCGAGCCGCTCGATCACCCGCGCGTGATATCGCTGGCGGGATACGAGGGCTTAGTGCTGGTGGCGGGACGTTACGAGGCGATCGACGAGCGAGTGCTGGAGCGCGAGGTGGACCTGGAAATCGCAGTCGGCGATTTCGTGGTGTCGGGCGGCGAGTTGCCGGCGCTGATGCTGGTCGATGCGGTGGTGCGGCAGTTGCCGGGCGTCCTCAACGATGCGCGCTCGAGCGTCGAGGAGTCGTTCGTCGGGGGCGTGCTGGATTGCCCGCACTACACTCGGCCGGAGCGATTCGCCGGTGTGGCGGTGCCCTCGGTGCTGCTTTCCGGCGACCACGCGGCGATCGAGCGGTGGCGCCGCAAGCAGGCGCTGGGGAGGACTTGGTTGCGGCGGCCGCAGCTTTTGGCCGGACGCGCGATGAGCGACGAGGAAACGAGGCTGCTCGACGAATTCAGGAACGAGCGGTCGGAAGCGACAGGCAAGCAGGCGTAAGGCAGTGACGCGGAAGCAGTGCCGCAGTGGTGCGGAAGTAGTGCCGTAGCAGTGCTCGAAACGCTGTAGCTTCGGAACCGAATCAGCCGGCGCGGCCCCGAGGGCAGCGCCGAAAAACAAACCGCGCACCAGGCGAACCGCCTGCTCTGCATGCAAGGCCACGGGCCATGGACGAAAGGGAAATGCAATGAACATCATCGAGACGCTGGAAAAGGAAGAGATTGAGCGGTTGGCGAAAAAGCTTCCCGTGTTCGCTCCTGGGGACACCGTCATCGTCAACGTCAGCGTGGTCGAAGGCGAGCGCAAGCGCGTGCAGGCCTTCGAAGGGGTCGTGATCGCCAAGCGCAATCGCGGACTCAACTCCTCGTTCGTCGTGCGCAAGATCTCCAGCGGAGAAGGTGTCGAGCGCACCTTCCAGACCTACTCACCGCTGATCGCCAGCATCGAGGTCAAGCGCAAGGGCGACGTCCGCCGCGCCAAGCTCTACTACCTGCGCGAGCGCTCGGGCAAGTCGG
>JBDTZQ010000033.1:0-24198 GCA_040005035.1 Betaproteobacteria bacterium
TCAACAGATAGCCGATGATGGCGTCCTGCGCGTCGCGCAGCGCCGTGACGGACACTACCGCCGGGAACCGGCTCCCGTCCTTCCGGATATAGGTCAGTTCATAGATGTCCTCGATCCCACGCGAGGCCTTGAACACGAGCGCCTCAAAACCCGGAGTGATCGTGGTCGCAAGTTCGGTGCTGAGCGCCTTCGCGCGCGTGATCAATTCCTGAGGATCGGAGATATCGGCTGGGGTGATCTTGTTCATCACTTCGGTCGCTGTGTAGCCGAGCATTCGCTCGGCGCCGACATTGAAAATCTGAATGACGCCCTTCGCGTCGGTGGCGATGCTCGAGAAGTTGGCACTGTCGAAAATAGCGCGCTGCAAGGCTCCCGCTTTTAGCAGCGCCTCCTCCGCCTGCTTGCGAGCAGTGTTATCGGTTCCTATAAGAAGATAGCCGATGATGGCGTCCTGGCTGTCGCGCAGCGCCGTGACGGAGACCACCGCCGGGAACCGGCTCCCGTCCTTCCGGATGTAGGTCAGTTCATAGATGTCCTCGATCCCGCGCGAGGCCTTGAATACCAGCGCCTCGAAGCCTGGGGTGATCGTGGTCGCAAGCTCGATGCTCAGCGCCTTGGCGCGGGTGATCAATTCCTGCGGGTCGGAAATATCGGCGGGAGTGACCTTGTTCATCACCTCGGCGGCTGTGAAGCCCAGCATCCGCTCGGCACCGACATTGAAGATCTGAATGACGCCCTTCGCATCCGTGGCGATGCTCGAGAAGTTGGCGCTGTTGAAAATCGCCCGCTGCAAGGCGCCCGCTTTGAGCAGCGTCTCTTCTGAATTCCTGCGTAAAGCCACGTCGCTGGCGCTGCCGGCCCCAGTGATTTGCGTCCTCTTGTTCTTTGCCTCAATCATTTGTGCCTCCGCTGACTGATCATAGTCCGTCCCGGCCCCGCATTCCGCCATACGCGAGAATTTAGGCAAATACGCTCAGAACTGGAGCTCGCCCAGCGCCTGCACGAGCTTCGTCTTTTGTGCGACGTCGGTCATCGGATCGGTTTGCAGCCAGTCGTGGCTGGTAAAACCAGGCTGCAGCGCGCGGATCTCCTCCGCCTCCCAGGCCGCGGCTGTCTTGTCGCCTGCCAACACATGCACCGCCGCCATGTAAACGTGCGCCTCGAGGCTCACCGGGTTGCGCGACAGCGCTTGTTCGAGATTCACGCGGGCCTGCTCCAGGTCGCCGAGAAACAGGTAGGCGCGTCCGAGAAGCAGAAAGTAGAGATAGTTCGCTTGCGGGTTGAGGCGCATCGCGGTACGCAACAGCCGCACGGTATCCACCGGCCGCCCTACGTAAGTGTAGACGCCGCCCATCAACGCATACCCATCGGCGAACGACGGGTAGAGCTGAACTGCGGTGTCCAGGTACTGCAGCGCCTGCTCGTGCTGGCGGCGTTCCATATGCACGAAAGCCAGCGCCCAGTAGGTTTCCCGAATGTCCGGATCGATCTCCCGTGCTGTCCGAGCCATCTCGAACGCGCGGTCGAGCGCAGCGCCGCCGCCGGCGGTCCACTGATTGCGGTAATCCGCGGCGTAAGTCAGTGCGAGCCCCGCGTATGCGCGAGCAAAGCCGGCGTCGAGCGAGATCGCACGCCGGAACATTTCGCGGGCGGATTCGTTCTCCGCTTTTCGTCGGACGAGCAGCGCCGACTGCCCTTGCTGAAAATACTCATAAGCTTCCAGACTACGGGTATAGCGGTGCGCCACGCGCCGCAATTCGGCCTCGCTTACTTTCGCCGGAAGAATCTGGAGAATCTTCGGACCAAGCTCTTCCTGGATGGCGAAAAAACTGCTCAACGGGCGGTCGAAACGCTCGGACCACAACTGCTTTCCCGTCTCCGCGTCGGTCAGGTGCACCTGCAACCGCAACCGCTCGTCGACGCGCTGTACTGACCCGGACACGACATATTGGATCGATGGCATCTGAGTCGGGGGCCGACCCTCCGCCTGGCCGCCTATCGACGCAGTGTCAATGACCGAGAGCCCCGATACCTTTGAAAGGTCGGTCACAAGGTCCGCGGTCATGCCTTGCGCCAGCAGCACCAACTGCGGATCGTTGCCTAGCGTCTCGAACGGTTTAATGGCGACAGTCGGCAGCGCTGCGCGCGCTGCTTCGATGCCGACCGTCGATACGTCACTTGACGGGCCGTGGGCAGCGCGTTCGCCATGGATCCACCAGAGGAACGCCGCGGCGAGAAGCAGTGCGGCAACGCCGAGCCCTGCCATCCGCGGCGTGGGGCGGGCGGTGGCCGCGGACAAGGTTGCGGAATTCCGTCGAACCGACGCGGGGACGATCTCCTCCGATCGACCCACCGGGGCGACCAGCCGATAGCCCCCCTTCGAGATCGTCTGGATATAAGCGGGCTTGCCCGGGGTTTCCCCGAGTGCCTTGCGCAACTTGATGACAACTTGGGTGAGCGAGTCGTCACCCACTACCACGCCAGGCCACACCGCAGAAAGCAGCGCTTCGCGGCTCACAACCTGCCCGGGCCGCTCCACGAGGTACATGAGAAGCGTCATGGCCTTCGGTTCGAGCTTCACGGTCTTCTCAGCGCCCGACAGTTGATTCAGTGCAGGCTCGACCGTCCACTCGCCCACCTGCATCCGCCGCTTGTCCGGCGCGGTCGATTCAACGATGGGCATGACTCGAGCTCACATCATTCCAACACGCTGATTGTGCAGTGTTTCGCATTCTTCGCCGAATGTTAGCCGTTTCTTCGGGACTTATTTGCCCCAGCGTGTATTCAATGCCCAAGCAGTGGCAAGTCAACGCGCGTTCACCTACAAGGAGGCGACATGAAGCGTTTCTTAACCAACATGGTCGTCGGTTTGGGATTGGCGCTATTCCTGTCGCCGTTGGCGGCGTCGGCGCAGCAGAAGTTCGTCGTCAAGCCACTGGCCGAAAAGACAGCCACGGAGTTGCCGGCTGGACCGCTCTTCTGGCGCATAGAGAACTTTGATGCACTTGCCCCAGCTCAAGCTGCGGCAGGCCGTTGGGCGTTGGTCGCTGAGTCGGCCGGGAAAGTCTGGCTCTTCACACTCGGTCCGTCGGGCGGTGCGTCTCCGGGCGCCTCCAAGGTTGCGGAAGTCGGGCCCATTCCCCGGGTCGTTGCGGCGCAGTACCTTCTTCGGATCAACGAGGGAAGCGGCCCGCCGGGCAGCATAACACCCGCGCATACGCATCCGGGCTCTGAAGCATTCTACGTCGTCGCTGGCGAGACGAGCAGCCATACAGCGCACGGGGTAAAGCATATCCGTGCGGGCCAGTCGGACACCGGTCACGGTGCAGATACGCCGATGCAGGTGTCGAGCAGCGGCGCGAGCGACCTGCACTCGCTGGTGATGTTCGTGGTGGATGCAGACAAACCATTTTCATCCCCAGCCAAATTACCGTAGGCAAGAGGAGAGTCGACTCAAGCTCGACGCATGAAGGCCCGCGTTCGGCAACGCTTGTCAGGTTGACCCGATCAGGACCGGTACCAGGCACCAACTGTGTCAGACCCCGCAACTACCCATGGAGATCCAAATGCTTGCCAAGCTGCTCGCTGCATTCTTTGCCCTCGTCGTTGCCGGCACGCTCATCGCGCAACAACCCGCGCCCGCTCTCAATCCGGCCATCAAGCGCACGCTCCTGCAAAAAGTAGAAGTGCCCGGCTCGACCTACGAGGCGAACCTTGCCGTCTATGAGATTACCGCCGGCATGAACGGCGGCCGACACACCCATCCGGGACCGGAGACAGGCACGCTGGTCGAGGGCGAAATGGTATTGATGATCGAAGGCCAACCGGACAGGACGGTAAAGGCGGGCGAGTCCTACCAGATTCCGGCGGGAATCGTGCATGACGTACGCGCCGTGGGCGGCCCGGCGAAAGGCGTCGGGGTCTACATCGTGCCGAAGGGGATGCCGCTCGCCACAGCGGCGAAATAGCGCGGCACACCCTGCCGGCCCAGGTGATCTCTTCGCGGAGTCGCCATGCGCAGTGCGCTGCCTCTGGGCGCAGTGCCGCATGGCGACCTAAGATCGAACCCAGTGGTCAGCAGACGCGCATTCGTAGCGCGACTCGATCCACAATCGGCGGCGGCTTGCGGCAGTTGTGTCGTCACAACGGTCACGTATCGCAGGATGATGTGCGACCGAGCGGGCCTATCGCAGCTCGATCCACGCCGGGGCATGGTCGCTAGCGCCGGGCCGTGCGCGGACGGACCTGTCGACGCCGGCCGCGATCAGGCGATCGCAGACTAGCGGTGCGAGCAGCAGGTGGTCGATGCGCAATCCGGCGTCGCGCTCCCACCGCTTGCGCATGTAGTCCCAGAATGTGTAGATCGTTTGATCCGGATGCAGTGCCCGGATGGCGTCGATCCAGCCGGAATCGACAAGCCGGCGGAACGCCGTGCGGGGCGCCGGCTGGACCAGCGCGTTTTCATCGTAGGCGTGCGTCGCGTAGATATCCTTCGGTGTCGGCACGACGTTGTAGTCGCCGGCGAGGATTACCGGCACACCCGATGCGAGAAGCGTCGCTGCATGCTCGGCGAAACGCCCCATCCATGCGAGCTTATGATCGAACTTCGGGCCCGGCTGCGGGTTTCCGTTGGGCGCATACAGGCACCCGATAAGCATTCCCGCCACCGCCGCCTCGATGTAGCGTGCCTCGGACCCGGGAGCGCCAGGAAGCTCGCGGCGCACTTCGACCGGTTTTGCGTCCCGCGCGAGGATCGCGACGCCATTATATCGCGGGCGTTGCCCCTGCCACATCGCACCGTATCCCGCGCGCTCGAGCTCGCTGGCGGGAAATTCGTCGTGGTAGACGCGCAGCTCCTGCAGGCACACGACGTCGGGTCGCGCGTCGTCGAGCCATTCGAGCAGGCGCGGCAGCCGGCTGCGGATGCCGTTGATGTTGAAGGTCGCGATTTTCACCCCGCCAGCATAGCGCGGCGCCCCATCGTCCCGTCGATTCCGTGCTACTCCGTTTCGCGCTAAGCTCCCTGGATGACCGAGTCGGAAACACTGTTCGCGTCGCTGCGACAGGCTGCGCACGCAGACGTAGTCGATGCCATCGAGCAACTGGTGCGCGATTCGCCGGACCATCGGCTCAATCGTGTCAACGTGCTCGCCTTCGCGGTCGAGCATCAGCTCGACGAGGATCGCGTCATCGCCGGCTTTCTGCACGCGGTGCGCCTCGGCCTGTTCGACCTGTCGTGGAACGTGCTCTGCCCGGGCTGTGGCGGCGTGCTCGACGCAGGCGCGTCGCTCAAGAATGTGAACCAGCCCGAGTATGCGTGTGCGCTGTGCGCCGCCGGATACGAGCCGACGCTCGACGAAATGGTCGAAGTCACCTTCACCGTGACACCGCGGGCGCGACGCATCGCGGCGCATTCGCCCGACGACCTGTCGCCCGTCGAATACTGCCGCCAGATCTTCTGGAGCTCCGGCATCGACCTGCGCGACGAGGCGTTCACGCAGGTGATCGACGAGATAACGCTCGAGCTTATCGAGCTTCCCGCAGGTGAGCGCGCGATGCTGTCGCTCACGCTGCCCGAGGAATTCGTCATTGTCTTCGACCCGGTCACGCACTTCGCGCAGTTCATCGACGTCAAGGGCGCGCCGACGCGCGAACTCCAGTCACTGTCGATCGTGTTCAACCGCGCGCATGCGCACACGACGACGATCACGCTGCAGCCCGGCCCGTTGCGCCTTGCGCTCGACAATCGAACCGACACGCGCATCGTCCCGGGTGTCTATATCGCCGGCCGCGAGATGCACGACATGCTCGGCAAGCGCCGGGCGTTCCTCACCGCCAAGCGCCTGCTCACCAACCAGACGTTTCGCGAGCTCTATCGCACCAGCACGCTCGACGTCGACCAGCGGCTCAAGATCACCAGCCTCACGTTCCTGTTCACCGATCTCAGGGGCTCGACCGACCTGTACGAGCGCGTCGGCGACCTGGTGGCCTTCGACATCGTGAAGGAGCACTTTCGCATCCTCAACGAGATCATCTCCGACGAGTCCGGGGCGGTGGTGAAGACCATCGGCGACGCCGTCATGGCGACCTTCGCGACACCCGATCGCGCGCTCGCCGCGGCGCTGCGCATCCGGCGCGCCATGCGCGCGCTTAACGACGAGCGCAGCAACGAGGACCTGCTGCTCAAGATCGGCATCCACGAAGGACCTTGCCTCGCGGTGACGCTCAACGACCGGCAGGACTACTTCGGCCAGACCGTGAACATCGCCTCGCGCGTGCAGGGTCTCGCCATGTCGCAATCGATCCTGGCGACGGGATCGGTGGTCGACCATCCGAACGCCTCGACGCTGCTCGAGACGGACGGCATTCATCCGGTGGCGCGGCGCCTGCCCTTGCGCGGCATCGCGGAGGAGCTGGCGGTGTACGAGATTCCGTAACGCCCCGGCCGGCGTCGAGGTCTTTCACAGCAAGCTTGCATCCAGCAAGCCCGCAGCTGCGTACATCGTGGTGGCAGCACCTCGCCCCCCATGGAGGAACACATGTTCAAGCACGCCCGTACCACCCTCGCACTCGCTATTCCCTTCGCGTTCGCGGCCTGCTCCCAGATGGCACCGACTATGGCACCGACGATGGCGCCGATGGCCGACCTGCCCGAGCCCGTCCGCGTACCCGCCGGAAACCGGGTAGCGATGAAAGTCGTCGGCACCGGTGATCTGACGTACGAGTGTCGCGCCAAGGCCACCGACGCCACTGCATTCGAATGGGCGTTCGTCGGGCCGATGGCCAAGCTCACCGACAGCGCGAACAAGGAAGTCGGCAAGTATTACGCAGGCCCGACGTGGGAATCGATGGACGGCAGCAAGGTCACCGGCAAGCAGGTCGCGGTATCCCCTTCAGCCGCCGGCAACATCCCGATGCAACTGGTCAAGGCTGAGCCGGCGATGGGAAGTGGCGCGATGTCCGGCGTCACCTACATACAACGCATGAACACCAAGGGTGGCGTGGCACCCAGCGACGCGTGCACGTCGGCGAACGCCGGCGCCAAGAAGACGGTGCCCTACCAGGCGGAGTACGTGTTTTACAAGATGTAGGTTTTCGTTCGCCGAACCGCAGGGGCGGCAGCTTCAGCGCGCTACTGCGGATTCTCGGCGATGAAGTCCAGCACCACTCGATGGCCACAGGGCGTGAAGTAGTAGTAGTTCACGAACTTCTTGCCCTTGGCATTGGCGCCTTCGACGCGCACGTGCGCGGTGCCCGCATTGGCGGTGAACTCACCGGGCGATCCCGGAAGCAGGAAGCGCTCGGAGTACACAGCCACGTCGGCGTCGATCCCGGCGAGGCCGCGAATCGCCAGCGCCTGTTTGTCATCGAAGCCGAGCGCCGTGAGCAGCGCCTTGGCATTCTTTTTGAGTGCCGCGTCGTGCACCGCGACATAGGCTGCGGTGACCGCCTGCTCCTCTGGCCGCGGCGCCTTCGGATCGCCGCGCAAACCCTTTTGCGTCTCGCCGAAACTGATCTGCCGGATGGTCGGACTCGACAGCGGCAGGTCGAAGTCGAAGGTTCCGTGGTGCCTGTGCGTCACGCTGCCCAACGCGCGCTCGTCGCTGGGCTTGAGACGGCTCATCCAGTAGTGTCCGCCGACTTCGGTTTCGTAGCTGCTGCCGTTGAATGCGCTGCCGGCCGCGTAGTACTTGGACACGCCCTTGTCGAGCGTGACCTCGAGATAGCGCGAATCGCGCAGGCGGGTGAGCGCGCGCGCCAGAGTCATCGGACACGATGATGCCGCGATCATCGGGGACGCGATCGGTTTCTCGGTGACGTACACGACCGTGCCGGTGCCGTTCGCCGCGGGATAGGCGACACCGTCGACGACGTCGAACTCGCCCAGGTTGATTTCCTTGAAGTGCCCCTTGACCGGTGCGCCGTAGGTGTACGCCGGCACCTGCTCCGCCGCGACTTTGGGCGCGGGTGGCTTCGGCGCCGGCGTCTTGTCGCAGCCCGCCGCGGCGAGCGCAGCGAAGCATGCGACGGCACAGGCCACATGCCGCGATCCCATGCTCGTTGTCCGTGCGAAACGCACCTGTCGCCTCGCCGCCCGCTACGCCGCGAGGGCGATCAGCGCGTGATCATGCACTGGTTGCCATCGACCTTGAAATTCTGCGTGGTCGTCGTCGTGCTGCTGCCGTTCTTGTCCTTGACCGTCTTTTTCACCGTCAGCGTCGCGGCGGATCCATCGACCACCAGCACGCCGTTGGCCTTGATGTCGGCCGCGTATTGTTGCTCGGTCTGCGACATGTCCTTCATCATCCCGGTCATCATGGTGCGATCCTTCGCCGGCATGGCCTTCCACTGATCCTGCATTTCCTTGGTCGTGAGCTTGTTGGCCTCTTCCATGTTGCCGGCATGCACCAGGCCCATTTGCTTGACCGACGCCTTGCCGCATGGATTGTCGAGGATGGCGGCACCCTTGATCTCGGTCTTGGCCGCGGTTGCAGCGGCGGCGTGGAACAGGAACGGCATGACGGCGACGGCGCAAAGCGTTGACAGACGAAGGTCCATGGCACTCACCCCTTTTCGTTCGTTTTGGTCTCGAAAAACCACGACGGCGCCAAGTATACCGATCGGACGCCGTGAGCCGCCAGCGTTGCATGCGCCGCAACATTGCGAGACCCTACCTGCCATGAGAGCGCTCGCTCGGTGCTGGCCGCTGTGCCGGCGGCTGTTCTGCCCGCTGTGCTGCCTCCCCCCGGCGCTGTGCGGTTGCATCATGCTGACCGCGGACCCGCGCGCCATCATTTCCGGGCCGCTGGGCAGCGCCCAGGTGCTCTCGCTGAAGTGCGAGGCCACCGACGCTCTGCTGCGCGAGGCGGGCACCCGCGGCGGCGGTGATGCCCTCGACGCACGTCCGTTTCGCGTCCTGACGTGGAACATCCACAAACAGGGCGATACCGGGTGGGAGCGCGACCTGGCGGACTTCGCATCGGGCAGCGATGTCGTCCTGCTGCAGGAGACGGCGCTCGATCCCACGCTGCACCGCATCGTCGACGACGCCGGCCTGCGCTGGGTGCTGGCGAGCTCGTTCCTGTACCAGGAAACCGACATCGGCGTGCTGACCGCGACCCGCCGCGCGCCGGTCGCGAGCTGCACCCAGCGCGTCGTCGAGCCGATCCTGCGCATCCCGAAGTCCGCAGTGATCACGTGGCTGCGCATCGCGGGATCGCGACAGACGCTGGCGATCGTCAATGTGCATGCGATCAACTTCGAGCTGATGGTGTACGGCTACCGTGCGCAGATCGAGGCGCTTGCCGACGCGGTCGCGGGGCACGAGGGGCCGATCATCCTGGCGGGGGACTTCAACACGTGGAGCGACGCGCGCGAGCGCGTGCTTGCCGAAACCGCTGCGCGCCTCGGCCTCGTCGAAATCGAACCAGCCGACGACCGGAGGACGCGATTCCTCGGTCGGCATGTCGATCACATGTTCGTTCGCGGGCTGGAGGTCGTCTCCGCGCAGGCGATAGCGGTCACGTCGTCCGACCACAATCCGATGGCGGCCACGCTGCGCCTGCGCTGACGACGCGGCGCCGCGGCACTCGCATGCTCTATCATTGCCGCCATGATGGCCGATGAGACCCACGACGCCGCGCTGATCTGCTGGCTCGACGCCGCCAACGATCCGGCAAGCGATTTTCCGATCCAGAACCTGCCGTTCGGACGCTTTCGGAACGGCCGCGACGACGCGTGGCGGATCGGCGTGGCGATCGGCGACCAGGTGCTCGACCTTGCGCGTGCCGGCCTGGCCGACGGCAGCGACATCAACGCGCTGATGGCGCAACCGCGCGATGCGCATCGCGCGTTGCGCGCGCGGCTGTCGAATGCGCTGCGCCGGGGGAGCGACAACGAGTCGCGCCTGCGAGCGGGGCTTTGCGCGCAGTCGTCGGTCGAGCTCGGCGTGCCCTGCGCGATCGGCGACTACACCGACTTCTACACGAGCATCCATCACGCCACCGCGGTCGGGCGGCAGTTCCGGCCCGACAATCCACTGCTGCCCAATTACAAGTGGGTTCCTATCGGCTATCACGGGCGCGCCTCGTCGATCGTCGCCAGCGGCACGCCGATACGCCGGCCGATGGGACAGACGAAGCCTGCCGACGCCGAGGCTCCGCGAATGGGTCCGTCGCAACGTCTGGACTACGAGCTCGAGCTCGGCGCATTCATCGCGCGGGCGAACGCGCTCGGAGACGCCGTGCCCATCGCCGCCGCCGAGGACCACGTTTTCGGGCTGGCGCTGTTCAACGACTGGACCGCGCGCGACATCCAGGCGTGGGAATACCAGCCGCTGGGACCTTTCCTGTCCAAGAACTTCGCGTCGACCGTGTCACCGTGGATGGTCACGCTCGATGCGCTCGCGCCGTTCCGCGCGCCTTTTTCCCGACCCGCCGGAGATCCGCAGCCGCTCGACTATCTTTCGTCATCGCGAAACAGCGAGTCGGGCGCGTTCGACATCCGCCTTGAAGTGCTGCTGCAAACGGCGCGCATGCGCGACTCGGGCACCGCGGCGCAGCCGCTGATGGCGTCGAACTTCCGCGACAGCTACTGGACCCTCGCGCAGCTCGTCGCGCATCACACGGTGAACGGCTGCAACCTACAGTCTGGCGACCTGCTCGGAACGGGCACGCAGTCCGGCCCCGGCGAAGGACAGGGCGGGTCGATGCTCGAGCTGTCCGTCGGCGGCAGGCAACCGTTGCGGTTGGCCAACGGCGAGACGCGCAGCTTCCTCGAAGACGGCGACACCGTAACCCTGCGTGCGCATTGCGAGCGCCCGGGGTTTCGCCGCATCGGCTTCGGGGAGTGCATCGGCACGATCCTTCCGACATTCACTCGCGCCAGCTCATAGCGCGCCATTTCCAGCTGCGCACCCCCTATGGACGCACCTGACACCGTCATCATCACCGGCGCCGCCGGCAACCTCGGTCGCGCCGTCGCCGCGGCATTCGCAGAGCGCGGCGCGCTGCTGGTGCTGGTCGATCGAAGCCGCGAGCACCTGCAATCGGCGTTCGGCGACGAAAACGACCGGCGCCTCTACGCTGTCGCCGACCTGCTCGATCCGGAAAGCGTCAACGCGATGGCGCGCACGTCGCTCGATCGCGCCCAGCGCATCGATATCCTGTGCAATCTCGCAGGCGGCTTCCGCATGGGCGACGCGCTGCACGAGACATCGGACGCCTCATGGGATTTCCTGCTCGACGTCAACGCGCGGACGCTTCTGCACACTGCGCGCGCGGTGGTGCCGCACATGATCGCCGCCGGCGGTGGTCGCATCGTCAACGTCGGTGCCTACGCGGCGCAGAGGGGCGCGGCGAGAATGGCAGCTTACGTGGCATCGAAAAGCGCGGTGATCCGCATGACCGAGGCGATGTCGGCTGAGCTTCGCGAGAAGAACATCAACGTCAACTGCGTGCTGCCGACGACCCTCGATACGCCCGAGAACCGGCGCGCGATGCCCGACGTGGATCCTTCGCGCTGGGTCGCGCCGGCCGATCTCGCCCAGGTCATCGTGTTTCTTGCGTCACCCCAGGCGCGCGCCGTGCACGGCGCCGCGATCCCGGTGACCGGTCTGAGTTGAGGGCGCGCTAGGAGGTAACGCTGGTCTCGAGCAGGCGCCGGCCCTTCGCGCTCGCGGTCACGAAGCGCCGCCCAGGATCGTAGGCGATCAAACCGTCGGCGCACGCGTCTTCCCAGATCGACAGGCGCGGGCAGGTCGAATGCCACGCTTCGAGCACCTCGGCGTAGGCACGATCGCCCGTGGAGAGCCATTCCAGCAGCTGTAGCGTGAGGGCGTGGTTGGGAGTGTTCATCTGCCATCCCGAAGCGACGCGGACAGTGCCCATTCTCGCGCAAATCGCGCCGTCGCGCAAAGCGTGGCGGCGCTTTGAAGGGTGCGGCGGCGCCCTGCGCCCTGCGCTGCAACCGGCGCGGCTATCACCGTCGAATTGCGTGGTGTAGTGTTACGCCTCGAGCCCACACCAGGGTCTGCTCGCAGGCCCCTAACAGCCATGTCCTGGATCGACGTCACCTATCGCATTCGTGCTTCCGCGGATAGTGCCGCGGCGGTGGCGCACGCCATCGCACTCGAGCAGAGCGTCGAGGTTCCGCTCGAAGTCGTGCGCGACGCCTTCGTCGCCGAGCACATCGTCGGACGCGTCGACGGCGTTCACGAGCGCGATGACGGCACCCACGATGTGCGCATCCGGCTTGCCACGCGCACTGCGGGCTTCGACGTCGCGCAGACGCTCAACATGCTCTTTGGAAACAGCTCGCTGCATGCACATGTCGAGCTCATCGACGTCGATTTCCCATCCGATTTCCTGGCGCGATTTTCCGGTCCGCGCTTCGGCATCGAAGGCATCCGCGCAATGCTGGGCGTCGAGCGTCGCGCGCTAACCTGCGCCGCGCTCAAGCCGCAGGGCCTGCCCGCGGACCGCCTGGCCGCACTGTGCTACACGCTCGCGCGCGCCGGCGTCGACGTCATCAAGGACGACCACGGGCTCGCCGACCAGGACTACGCGCCGTTCGCGCAGCGCGCGTCGGCATGCCAGCGCGCGGTCGCGCGCGCCTGGCACGAGACCGGACACCGGGCTGCGTACGCGCCGAGCATGGTCGGATCTCCGGCGATGCTTTCCGAGCAGGCGGGGATCGCCAGCGACGCCGGCGTGGCGATGGTATTGCTCGCGCCGGCGCTCATCGGCATGCCTGCCTTCGCCGAGGTCGTTCGCGAGCGCATCGATGTCCCCGTCATCGCGCATCCCGCGTTCGCGGGTTCGGTGCGCATTGCGCCGGCGTTCATGATCGGCAAGTGGTTTCGGCTGCTCGGCGCCGACGCGGTGATCTTTCCCGGATTCGGCGGCCGCTTCGCCTGGGACGAGAGCACGTGCGGCGACATCGCGCGCAACGCCAGGCAGCCGTGGGCGAATATGCGACCGGCGCTGCCTGTGCCCGGCGGCGGGATGAGCGTCGAGCGCGCTCGCGAGCTGGTGGCGTTCTACGGCGATGACGTGATGCTGCTGATCGGCGGCTCGCTGCTGGGCGCGCCCGAGCGCGTGCACGAGCGCGCAGCATCGTTCGTGCGCGCCGTTCGCGAAACGCCAGAGGCGCGCGGCGTTTCGCCTGCAGCGAGCGTCTGAAGCAGGGGCCGGAGACTCCCATCGCAACACCGCCGCATCGCCGCCGCACCGCCGCATCGCGCTGGCAGAACGTCGACGTGCTGGAGTACAAGAAGCACGGCGACGCGCCGTTTCGCGACGTCACCCGGCAGGTGCTATTCGACGATCCCGCGCTCGCCTCGCAGCTTCGCTACTTCGAGGTCGCGCCCGGCGGCCACACCACGCTGGAACGGCACGAGCATGCGCATGCGGTGATCGTGCATCGCGGCGCGGGGCGCTGCCTCATCGGCGATCGCGTCTACGAGCTGCGCGAGCACGACCTGGTGCACGTTCCCGCGCTCACCTGGCACCAGTTTCGCGCCGACGACGACGCGCCGCTCGGATTCCTGTGCATGGTGAACGCGGTGCGCGACCGGCCGCAGTTGCCTTCGGCGGAGGATATCGAGAAAATGCGCGAGATGCCCGTCGTGGCGGAATTTCTCGCGCCTCACGACGGCGACCCCGCGTAACGCGGCGGCGCGCGCTCAGAGCCGGTGCGATCGATCGCCGGCGCGGAAGCCTCGCAGCGGCGGCGCGATATCGCGGGTCAACGCGAGCACCTTGACGAGCTCGCCCATTTCCGCCGGCGAAAGCAGCGTCTGCACCGCCTTGGCTTCGCGCAGGTAGGGCGCGGTGGTCGGTTCGCCGATTGCCGCCAGCAAATCGAGCACGCCGCAGTTGACCAGGAAGCGCGCCTGCGTGGCGAAGCCGGCGACATCCATCGCCTCCGCGACGGCGCCGCCCGCGATGGCGCTGAAGTCGACGTGCGTGGTGAGGTCGGCTAATCCCGGAAAAATCAGCGGGTCGGCGAGCGCGCGGTGCCGATAGTGCGCCATCAGCGTGCCCTGGCTGCGCTGCGGATGATAGAACTCCGCCGCCGGGAATCCGTAGTCGACGAACAGCATCGCGCCTCGCTCGCAGCGCCTCGCGAGACTTCGCACCAGCGCCTGAGCGGCGGGATTGACCTCGCTCAGATAGTCGCCGTCCGGCGGGAACGCGGCGCGCGCCGCTTCGAGCAATGCGTCGTCGCGCAGCGGCCGATCGGCGAGGCGCAACACCGCACCGTCGACGGTGACACCGCGCTCCACCCATCGCCCGCCCGCGCGCGCCACGACGTGCGCGGGGATCGCATCGAGCACCTCGTTGGCGAGCAGCACGCCACTCCACCGATGCGGCAGCGCATCGATCCACGCGACGCGGCCGAGCAACTGCGGCGAGCGCTGTACCAGCGTCTGTCGCTGGCGCTCGCGAAGCTCCGGGCTCACCTCGAGCAACAGGTAGCGCTGCGGCAGCGCGTCTCGCGCGACGAGCGCTTCGAGCACGTCGGCGGCCATTTTGCCGCTGCCCGGGCCAAGCTCGACGACGTCGCCCGGGACCTGCGCCAGCACTTCCTCCACCTGCGCCGCCACCGCCTTCCCGAACAGCGAAGTGAGCTCCGGCGCAGTGACGAAATCCCCGTCGGCGCCGAACTTGCGGGCGCCTGCGACGTAGTAGCCCAAACCAGGCGCATACAGCGCCTCGTTCACGTAGTCGGCGAGCGGAATCCAGCCGCCGGCCGCTTCGATCGAGCGACGGATGTGCGCGAGCACCTGCGCGCTGTGAAGCGCCGCTTCGCTCGACGGCGCGGGAATGCGCGATAGATCGTTGGCAGGTGGAGCGCGCTGCATCGATGTGTTAGGCTTTCTCGTTCACGCCAGTGTATCTGGAGCGTCGCGTGCAGGGCAAAGTCGTACTGATCACCGGTGGGGCGAAACGCGTCGGTGCCGCGATCTGCCGACGACTTCACGCCGCCGGCGCAACGCTGATGCTCCACTATCGCGAATCCGCGGGCGAAGCCAGGCTGCTGCAGGCCGAGCTCAACAATCAGCGCAAGGATTCGGTGGCGCTGATCCAGGCGGATTTGCTCGACCTCGGCAAGCTGCACTCGATCGTCGAGCAGACCTTGCAGACGCACGGCAAGCTCGACGGCCTGGTCAACAACGCTTCGTCGTTCTTCCAGACGCCGGTGGGCGAGATCACTGCCGCGCAATGGGAGGACCTCATCGGGACCAACCTTCGCGCTCCGCTGTTCCTGTCGCAGGCGGCGGCGCCGGCGCTGAAAAAGACCCAGGGAGCGATCGTCAACATCACCGACATCCACGCCGACCGCCCACTCAAGAACTACGTCGTGTACAGCGTCGCCAAGGCTGGGTTGGTGGGACTGACGCGCTCGCTGGCGCGCGAGCTCGCGCCGGAAGTGCGCGTCAACGCCGTCGCGCCAGGACCGATCCTGTGGCCTGACGACGCGAGCTTCGACGAGCTGTCGCGGCAGCGCATCATTTCACACACGCTGCTGCGCCGTGAAGGCACTCCCGAGGACATCGCCAAAGCCGTGTATTTCCTGCTCGCCGAGGCAACCTACGTCACCGGCGACACGATCAACGTCGATGGCGGGCGCCACGTCGTGATGTAATCCGCCGCGCCGCGATCATCGCCGCTGCGCTGCCACGCGCGCGGCGAGCGCCTCCAGGTACGGATCGACGATGCCATGCGTGATGAGCGCGACGCGGGTGTGCTCCAGGTAGTCGGCCGATGAGCCGAACGCGCCGGCCGCGCACGCGAGGACGCGCGCTTGCTCCTGAACGCTTAGCTGACCCGCGTACTGCGTGTGCCCGCGATCGACGACAAAGGCGAGCGCGGTCAGCGACTTTGCACCCGCGCGAACGCGCATCCAGCGCGGGTGATACGAGCCGGTCACCATTTCGCGTCGCCACAGCAACGTAAGCTCCGCGCGCACCTCCGCCTCGGGCAGCCGGTAGACCACGCCGCGACACGATCCGCCGGGCTCGAGCCCGAGCACAAGCCCTGGCTGATCGCACGTTCCGCGCGAGGCCTTCGACCACAGGCAAAAGCGCCGATGCACGCCGTGGAGCGTTGCTGGACGCGCCTCCATGAACGGGAACAGCGGGTTCCACAACAACGATCCATAGGCGAAGACCCACCATCCGGCATGCGCCGGCCGCTTGGCGATGGTCGCCGCCAGCGACGCCGCCAGCTGCTCATCCGAGAACGCGTTATGCGCAGTGACCGCGGCGACGTAGAGCGCGCGCATGCGCCCTTCCTCGAGATCGCGCCGCGACAGCGTCATGCCTTGTCGTCCTGCTCTCGGGTCAGCTTCTGCAGCTCCATCGCAGCCTGCCGGCGCTTCGCGGCGGTCGACTTGCCGTGCGCGCCTCCCTTGGCGAGCAGCGGCGAACGTGCGACCGGGTTGCGCGGCTTCGGGACGCGATGCTGCTTGGCGCGCTTCACGCCGAAAACCGTTGCGACACAGCGGGGTCGAGACGAATTCGCTCGAACCGCGGCTCGCACCATTTGGCCACCGCCAGCAACGCGTCGTCGTCGCCGCGCTGAGCACTCAACTGGATACCTAGCGGCAATCCGTTGGCGGCGCGGGCGACCGGAATCGCGATCGACGGAGTCCCCAGCAGCGTCCACAACGTGCAGCACGCAGGGTCGCCCGTCTGTGAAAGGTCGCGCGGCGCCGGCCCGGGCACGGGAGGAGAGAGCAGCGCGTCGCAGCCGGCGAGCACTTCGGCGGTCGCGGCGATCATCGTCTGGCGCGCGCGCATCGCCTCCGCGTACGACGCTTCGTCGATGCGCCTGCCTTCGTCGAGGGCGCGGTTGAGCTCTTCCGACATCCGCGCACGCTCTGCCCCCTGCGTCGGTCCAAGCTCGCGCGCCCCTTCGTGGAGCATGATGCAGCGGTGCACGCGCTGAGCGTCTCGCCAGACGTGCGGAAAAGCGATTTCGTCGACCTTCGCGCCCGCGGCACGCAGCGCCGCGATCGCACGCTGTATCGCGCGCGCCTGCTCGGCGCCGGTCTCGACCCAGGGAAAATCGGCGAGCACGCCGATGCGCGGCGGTACTGGTAGCAGGCGCACCGCAGCCGCGATCCTGCCGTCATCGGCGAGCGCCGACGCCACATAAGCGCAATCGTCGACATCGCCCGCGATGACGCCCAGCGTGTCGAGCGTGGGACTGAACACGAAGATGCCCGCGTAAGGAAGCGTGCCGGAGGTGGGCTTGAATCCGGCGACGCCGCAATACGCCGCGGGTCGCACGATCGATCCGTTGGTCTGCGTGGCGAGCGCCGCGCCGCACTGGCGAAGCGCGACGGCAGCGGCCGACCCCGACGACGAGCCGCCGGGGGTGTGCGCGGTATTCCACGGGTTGCGCGTCTTGCCCGGCTGCATGAACGCGAATTCGGTGGTGACGGTCTTGCCGAGAGCGAAGCCGCCGGCATGGCGCAGGCGCGCGATGCATTCGGCGTCGATCGTCGGCTGCCTACCCGCGTGAATCGGCGAGCCGAGCGCGGTCGGCATGTCGGAGGTGTCGATGATGTCCTTGACGCCTATACCGATGCCCTCGAGCGCGCCGCGCTCGCCGCCTCGAGCCCGGCGCGCATCGCACGAGCGCGCGGCGGCGAGCGCGATCTCGGGATCGACATGCGCCCACGCCCCGACGCCGTCGTCGGTCGCGCGGATGCGGGCGAGCATCGCCTTGGTCAGCGCTACGCTCGTCAGTTCGCCGTCGCGCAATCGCCGGACGGCGTCGACCACGCCGTCAGGAACGTCCGCCGTGCTGTCCATCGGCCATCATCGCAATCGCCACGGGCGCCTGCCGCACCGTTTCGCCCGGCTTCCGCGCGGGCAGGAACAGCGCCTGCAGATCATTGAGGAAACGCCGCCCGAGCAGCGTCGGACGCACGTGCACGTGGTCGCGCTCGATCAGGCCGCGCTGCTCGGCGGCTTCGAGCGCAGCGTGGACGAGCATCAGCGGGTAACCGGTGCGCTCGGCGAACATCGCGACCGGAACGCCTTCGGTCAGGCGCAGCGCGTTGAGCATGAACTCGAAGCCGATGTCCTCGCGCGTGACGCGATGCTCCTCGAGCACCGGCGCGCGCCGCTCGGCGTGCTCCATGTATTGCTGCGGCTGTTTCCAGCGAACCTGCCTGGTCACGCGATCGGGGAAGGACAGCTTCGAGTGCGCGCCCGCGCCGATGCCGAGGTAATCGCCGAAGCGCCAGTAATTGAGGTTGTGACGAGACTCGAATCCGGGGCGCGCATGCGCGGAGGTCTCGTAGTGCGCGTAGCCCGCGGCAGCCAGCTCATGCTCGATCGCCGCCTCGATATCGGCCGACGCATCGTCGTCGGGCAGGGGCGGCGGATAACGGTGAAACAGCGTGTTCGGCTCGATGGTGAGGTGATAGAACGACAGATGCGGCGGCGCGTATTCCAGCGCCGTCAGCGCATCGCGCCGCGCGTCCTCGGTCGACTGGCCGGGCAGAGCGTACATGAGGTCGAAGTTGACGTTGCCGAAGATGCGCAGCGCGGCCGCCGCGGCGACGCGCGCTTCGGCATCGTCGTGGACGCGACCCAGCGCCTTGAGAAACCGCGGATCGAAGCTCTGCACGCCCAGCGACAGCCGGTTGATGCCCGCAGACCTGAAGTCGGCGAATTTCTGCTGCTCGAAGGTCCCCGGGTTGGCTTCGAGCGTGATCTCGGCGTCTGGGGCGAGCACGACGCATGCGCGAACCGCGGCGAGCAGGCGGTCGATCGCCGCTGCCGAGAACAGGCTCGGCGTGCCGCCGCCGATGAACACCGTGCTGATGCGTCGTCCCCAGATCGACGGCAGCGCAAACTCAAGGTCGGCGATGAGTGCGTCGACATAGCGCGCCTCCGGCAGCTCGCCGCGCCCTTCGTGCGAGTTGAAGTCGCAGTAGGGACACTTTTTCAGGCACCAAGGGATGTGGATGTAGAGCGCCAGAGGAGGCAACGCCGTGAAATGCGGCGAACGAAGTGCGACGTCGACGCTCACCGATTCACCCATGGTCATCGCTCGCCCTCGAGGCGCGCGATCAACGCGCGCAGCGCCTCGCCGCGATGCGACAGCGCATTCTTGCGCTCTAGCGGAAGCTCGGCGCCGGTCAGGCCGGTTTCGAGATCCTGGAAGTGCGGGTCGTATCCGAATCCGGCGCTGCCTCGCGCAACGTCGATGATCGTGCCGTGCCATCGGCCCTCCGCCACGATCGGCTCGGGATCCTTGGCGTGGCGCATGAGCGCGAGCACGCAATAGTAGTGCGCGCTGCGATCGGGAATCCCCGCGAGCTCGGCGATGAGCTTCGCGTTGTTGCGCGCGTCGGATCGCGGCTCACCCGCATACCTCGCCGAGTGCACGCCGGGCGCGCCGGCGAGCGCGCTCACGCACACGCCCGAGTCGTCGGCGAGTGCAGGCAGGCCGGCGTGCTTGCTGGCGTGCCGCGCCTTGGCGAGGGCATTTTCCACGAAGGTGGGGTGCGGCTCCTCGGCGTCGGGAATCGCGAGCTCGGCCTGACTCACGAGATCGATGCGCAGCGGCGCCAGCAGACGCCGGAACTCGCGGAGCTTGCCGGCGTTGGACGAGGCGAGAACCAGCCGCGAAATCGCGATCACCGGAAGACTCCGCGCGGCGCGCTGCGGCATTCGCGTTCGGGGCGCCCCTTCGTCCTCATGCGGCCAGCGCCTTTTTCTGCGCCTCGACCAGCGCGCGGATGCCTTGGCCCGCGAGGTCGAGCAGCCGGTCCATTTCTGCGCGCGAGAACGCGGCGCCCTCGGCGGTGCCCTGCACCTCGACGAAGCCACCGCTGCCGAGCATGACGACGTTCATGTCGGTGTCGCAGCCCGAGTCCTCCGCGTAGTCAAGGTCGAGCAGCGGCGAGCCGTCGACGATGCCCACCGAGACCGCAGCCACCAAGTCGCGCAGCGGCTCACCGCTGAGCACGCCCGTCGACTTGCACCACGCAACCGCATCGTGCAGCGCGACGCAGGCGCCGGTAATCGACGCGCAGCGCGTGCCGCCGTCCGCCTGGATGACGTCGCAGTCGATGCGCACGGTGCGCTCACCGAGCGCGGCGAGGTCGATCACGGCGCGCACGCTGCGGCCGATCAGGCGCTGGATTTCCTGCGTGCGGCCCGACTGCTTGCCCTCCGCCGCCTCTCGGCGCATGCGCGTGTTGGTGGCGCGCGGCAGCATGCCGTATTCCGCCGTGACCCATCCCTGCCCCTTGCCCTTGAGAAACGGCGGGACGCCCTCCTCCACCGATGCGGTGCAAATGACGCGCGTGTCGCCGGCCTCGATGAGAACCGAGCCTTCGGCATGGCGGCTGAAATTGCGCGTGATGACGAGCGGCCGCAATTGATCGGGCGGACGGTTGCTGCGGCGGTACGTCATCGAGGGTCTCGAATCGGGTGTCACGGATCGAGATTATAGCGGCCGGGGCGTGTCGTTCAGAGCACGTGACGCGCACGCCACCACGCGATCGTCGCCGCGATGCCTTCGTCGACGCCGACGGAGGGCGTCCACCGCGCGAGCTCGGCGAAGCGCGACGCGTCGATCTCGAGCGAGCCCAGGAGACGTGACGACGCCCCGCGCCGCCCCATGAGCGCGGCGCCGGCGCGCAGTACCGAGGTCGGCATGCGCGAAAGCCGCGCCTCCACGCCTAGCGCCGCAGCGATCTTGAGGATCAGCTCCGGCGTCGACACCGGGCGCGCGTCGGCGACGGGCAGCGTCTGCCCGGCGAGCGCGGGCACCTCGAGCGCCGCAGCGATGGCGGTGACAGCGTTGCCGACGTAGAGCAGGCTGCGCCGATTGTCCACGCCGGCGAATGGCAGGCGGCGCTCCCCTGCGACCGCCTCGATCAGCAGCGCGAAATTGCCCTTCACGCCTTCGCCGTAGACCAGCGGCCAGCGCAGAACCACGCCTTCCATGTCGCCATCGCGGCACGCCTGCCATACGAGGTTCTCGGCTTCGGCCTTGCTTCGCGCGTAGGCATCGCGCGGCTGCGCGGCGTCTCCGGCGCGAAACGGACGGCCGGGTCGCGTCGTCTCACCGTATACCTTGACCGTGCTCGCGAACACGACACGACGAACGCGCGCGCGGCGCGCCGCGTCGAGCAGGCGTCGCGTCACATGAACATTGGCGACGATGTGCGGCGTCGGATCGTGGTCGCGTCCGGTAACATGCGCGCGGCCCGCCAGATGCACGATCGTGTCGACACCGTCGAGCGCGTGCTCCCAGTCGGCGGCGGCGAAGTCACCCAACGCCCGTCGCGCCGGGTCGGATTCGTCGCCGCCGCCACGAACCGCGGCGACGTGCGCAACGCCGCGCCTGGCCAGATCCGCGCACAGCGCGCGGCCGATGAAACCGCCGGCGCCGGTGACGAGCACCTTGCTCGCCGTCACCACCATTTCCACCCGTTTTTGCTGAAAAAGCGCCAGCCGCTCCTGACGAAGTACGCGATGTGCCGCGGGCCCTTACCCGCGGCGCCGCCGCCGTGATGGACGACGCGCACGCTCGGCACGTACGCCGAGCGCGTGACGCGATTAAGCCGCACGCTCCAGTCGAAATCCTCGAAATAGAGGAAGAAGTTCGGGTCGAAGCCGCCGGTCGACTCGACCGCCTTGCGTCGCACCAGCATGAACGATCCGCTCATCACCGGTATCGGCGACACGACGGCGTCGCCGATGACGTCGCGCATCTCGTAGCGATGCAGCCGGCGGCGAAACAGTCGCTTGAGCGCGCGCGGCGCGAAGCCGCGCAGCCCCAGGTCGAGCACGCTGGGGTAGCGCTTGCACGCGTATTCACGCGCGCCGTTGTCGCGAAACATCGCCGGGACGATCACGCCGACGTCATCGTGCTCGTCGAAATAGTGCAGCGCCACCGAAAGCGATTCCTCGGCGAGCTCGACGTCGGGATTGAGAACCAGATGATAGTGCGTGTTGCCGCCGTGCATGACCAGGTTGTGCGCGGTGCCGTAGCCGATGTTGGCATGGCCGTGCAGATAGTTCATGGTCACAGCGGAGCTTTCGAAGTGCGCCGCACCGAGCTTGACGACCGCGTCGGCGACGGCGCGTTCGCCGGTGTTGTCGATGAGCACCAGATTGACCGCACGCAGCATCCCCGCCTCGCGAGCCATCGCCAGCGCGAGCGCCAGCTTGCGCAACGTCGCGTCGAGCTGCGCAAGGTCCGGGCGGTAGGTGACGATGCTGACCGTCAGGGTCGGCGGAGGCAAGGTGAGAAGCGGCCGAGAGGCGTGAGCTAGAATCCTGGGCTATCCTCCCGTACTCCGTCAAATCGCATTCGCCATGACCGATTCCGCTACCTCAGCTTCACACACCCGCTACCGCGCCGACGCGCTGCGCGACTTCGCGCAGATGCTGCTCGAGCGTGCCGGCATTCGCGACGACATCGCGGCCGACGTAGCATCGATCCTGGTCGATGGCGACCTTCTCGGCCACACCACGCACGGGCTCGCGCTGCTGGCGCCGTACCTGAACGAGATCGCCAACGGCAGGATGACCAAGGCCGGCGAGCCCGAAGTCCTCAATTCGCGCGCCGCCACCGAGGTGTGGGATGGCAAGCGTCTGCCGGGGCCATGGCTCACGCTGCGCGCGCTCGAGCGCGCCATGGCGATGGCGCGCGACTGCGGCAGCGGCAGCATCGCGATACATCATTCGCACCACATCGCGTGCCTCGCAGCGTATCTCAAGCGCGCCACCGACGCGGGAATGATGGCGATCATCCAAAGCTCCGATCCGACGGTGAAGGCGGTCGTCGCGCACGGCGGTCTCCAACCGTTCATCACGCCCAATCCGATCGCGGCCGGGCTTCCGACCTCGGGCGATCCGATCCTGATCGACGTGTCGACATCGGTCACCAGCATGGGGTATGCAGCGCAGCAGCACGCCGCGGGCAACAAGCTTCCCGGCGAATGGCTCATTGACCATCTCGGCAATGCGACGCGTGACGCCGGCGTAATGATGAAGGAACCGAAAGGCGCGCTGCTTCCGCTGGGCGGCATCGATGCAGGGCACAAGGGCTTCGCGCTCGCGCTCATGATCGAGGCGATGACCGCTGGCCTTTCCGGGCACGGTCGCGCCGACCCGCCCGCCGGATGGGGTGGAACGATTTTCGTGCAGGTGCTGGATCCTGAAGCCTTCGGCGGTCTCGCGGCGTTTCGCCGGCAGATGGATTTCGTCGCCAGGGCTGCGCGCGAAAGCGCGGTTCGACCGGGCGACGACGCAGTGCGCCTTCCGGGAGAGCGCGGCATGCAGCGTTACCGCGAGCAAATGGCCAACGGCGTCGCCCTGTATCCGAGCATTATGCCCGCGCTGACGCCCTGGGCGCAGAAGCTGGGCGCGCATGCGCCGCCGCCGATCGTTTGATGCAAGCGGCGCGCAGTATCGTATCTAACCTTCTCAAACACAGGAGGTCAAATGCGCGCACTCCAAGTTGACTTCGACAACCGACGTTTAAGCATGGGAAGCGCTGGCGATGTCGCTTGATGTCCCCGATTGGCTGTGCCGGCTAGGCGTCGAACAGTATGTGAAGGCGTTTCGCGACAACGCGATCGACGCTGAAGTCCTGCCACGCCTGACCGCCCAGGACCTCAAGGACCTTGGGGTAACCTTGGTCGGCCATCGCCGCCTGCTGCTCGACGCCATCGCGGCCCTCCAGCCCGGAAGCAATGCAACCGCTGCTTCTGGCGCTTCGCCTGAACTAACGTCGACGCCTAGGTCGGCCGACGCCGCCCGTTCTACCGCTGCCGAACGTCGGCAGCTTACCGTCATGTTTTGCGATCTCGTTGGCTCGACCGCACTTTCGTCGCAGCTCGATCCCGAGGAATTGAGCAATGTCATCGGCGCGTTTCAGAAGACGTGTGTCGGCGCCGTGAGCGGATTTGGCGGATCGGTTGCCAAGTACATGGGCGACGGGGCGCTCGTCTATTTCGGCTATCCGGAAGCGCACGAGGACGACGCCGAGCGGGCCGTTCGCGCCGGGTTGGCGCTGATCGAGGCCATGACCGCAGTGCAACTATCCACCACGCTGCGGCCGCAGGTCAGGATCGGCATCGCCACCGGCCGAGTAGTGGTAGGCGAACTGATCGGCGAAGGCAGCGCGCAGGAACGCGTGGCCGTCGGCG
>JBDTZQ010000034.1:0-24125 GCA_040005035.1 Betaproteobacteria bacterium
ATTGGCGGCTACACGCTGGGCGCCGCCGACCTGCTGCGCCGCGCGATGGGCAAGAAGCTGCCCGAGGAAATGGCCAAGCACCGCCAAGGGTTCACGTCGGGCGCCGTCGAGCGCGGGCTGTCGTCGCCCAAGGCGACGCAGCTGTTCGATCTGATGGAGAAATTCGCGGGCTACGGGTTCAACAAGTCGCACGCCGCCGCGTACGCGCTGATCGCGTATCAGACGGCGTACCTCAAGACGCACTATCCGACGCCATTCTTCGCGGCCAACCTGTCGATGGTCATGGACGACACCGACAAGGTGCGGCACTTCCGCGACAACGCCATCGCGATGGGCTTCACCGTGCTGCCGCCGGACGTCAACGCGTCGAACTACCGCTTCGAGCCGGTCGACGCGACCAGCATCCGCTACGGGCTGGGCGGCATCAAGGGCACGGGGCAGGTAGCCATCGAGGCGATCGCCGCGGCGCGCACCGCCGGCGGGCCGTTCAAGGATCTCTTCGAGTTCTGCCGCCGAGTCGACAAGCGCGCGGTGAACCGGCGCGCCATCGAGGCGCTCATACGCGCCGGCGCGTTCGACGCGATCGACCCGCGGCGGGCAAGCCTGATCGCATCGGTCGGTCCGGCGATGGACGACGCCGAGCGCGCCGAACGTGCCGCGTCGCAGGTATCGCTGTTCGGCAACGAGGCGGGCGGCACCGCGTCCGGCCATGCCCTCACGCTGGTTCGCGACTGGAACGAAGGCGAACGCCTCGCCCACGAAAAGGCGAGCCTCGGCTACTACCTGTCGGGGCATCCGTACCATGCCGTCGCGATCGAGCTTGCGCGCCTGGTGCAGCAGCGGCTCGGCACGCTGCAGCCGACGACTTCGCTCATCCGCATCGCCGGTGTGGTCGCGGCGATCCGAACGCAGTCGTCGCGCCGCGGCAAGATGGCGTTCGTCACGCTCGACGACGGCAAGGACCAGGCCGAGATCGTCGTCTTCAATGAGTCCTTCGACGCCTACCGGCACCTTCTGCGCGAGGACGCGCTGCTGGTCGCCGAGGTCAAGGTCATGCAGCGCATGGAGCGCATGGGCGAGGAAGGCCAGTCCCCCGGCCTGCGCATCGTCGCCGAGTCGATCCACGACCTGGCGAGCGCGCGGCGCAAGTGGGCGCGCATGCTCAAGCTCGAGTGCAACGGCGGCAGCTCGGCCGATCGGTTGCTCACCCTCATCGAGCCGTTCAGGAGCGGCAGCTGCCCGGTCACCGTGCGCTACCGCAACGCGTCGTCGGGCGGAGAGATCCAGCTAGGAGATGCCTGGCGCGTCAACCTCGACGATCATCTGCTGCACGGCCTGCGCGACTGGCTCAGGCCCGAGAACGTCGAGATCGTCTACTAAGCGTCTCTCGGCTCCTCTATCGAGCATGAATTGAGCGGCGCGCCGCGCAAGGCCCGCATGGAAGCCGAATCGACCGAATTCGACGGTGGCTGCACCTGCCGCGCAGTGCGTTATCGCATGACCGGACCACCGCTGTTCGTGCAATGCTGTCATTGCCGATGGTGCCAGCGCGAGACCGGCGCGTCGTTCGCGCTCAACGCGATGATCGAGTCGGATCGGGTGACGCTGCTGCAGGGCGAGCCGGAAATCGTGGTCACGCCATCGCTCAGCGGCAAGGGACAGAGAATCGCGCGCTGCGCGACGTGCCGCATGGCGGTGTGGAGCAACTACGGGGGCGGCGGCGATCTCGTTCGCTTCGTGCGCGTGGGCACGCTCGACCTGCCCGACCGAATGCCGCCGGACATCCACATCTTCACGATGTCGAAGCAGCCGTGGGTGGTCTTGCCACCGGGTATTCCGGCGATGGACGAATTCTACGAGCGCGAGCGTTACTGGTCGCGAGAGAGCCTGGAACGGCTGAGCGCGCTGCGCGCGCGCAGGAGCCCGTAGAAAAGCAAACGGGCCGGCGAACCGGCCCGTTAGTTCCTGCGCCCCTCCCGGGAGGGGAGAGAGGCTCGAGGATCTGTTCGTTTATTCTTTTCGCGTGTCGTTGCCTTGGTTAGAAGAAGTAGGGAGGAGGCCGCCAGTCAACTCTCGTCACATTCAGTAGTTGAAGTTGCTGCTTTGTCTTCCCTACATGGTTCGCATCATGCCGCGCGCCTTTGCGGGCGGCAATCGGAAGCCGTCTGATTCTCGTGTAGGACCTCGACCCACAACGATATTGAACGCAGGAGGAACGACGTGGCAGATATGCGTGGTACCGTGCGGGCCGCCTATGCGCTGGTTGCCTGTTGCGTCATGGCAACGGGGTGCGCCGGCGTGGTCCAGCCCTCTGATTCGCAAGTCGCGCAGCGTCAGGTCATGGACACCGAGCGTGCGTTCGCCAGGACCATGGCCGATCGCGACCTGTCGGCGTTTTCCACCTTCATCGCCGCCGATGCTGTCTTTTTCACTGGCCCGGAACCGCGGCGAGGCAAACAGGCGGTCGTCGATGCGTGGAAGCGTTTCTATGAAAAGCCGGACGCGCCGTTTTCGTGGCGACCGGAAACCGTCGAGGTGCTCGACTCGGGCAGCCTGGCGCTGTCGAGCGGCCCCGTGTTCGATCCCGCCGGCAGGCAGATCGCGACCTTCACCTCGATCTGGCGATTGGAGGCGGCTGGAACCTGGCGCATCGTCTTCGACAAGGGCAACCCGGTCTGCGATTGCGCGAAGGCGCCCTAGCGACCCCGAGCGCAGCACGCCATCAGCGCTTGACGATCGCCTCGCGCAGCGCCGTCTTCACCACCTTGCCGGTGTTGTTCCTGGGCAGCTCGCGCAGGAAGACGTAAGCCTTCGGGCGCTTGAAGCGTGCGATGCGGGCAAGGCAAAGCGCGTCGAGCTCGCGCTCGAGCGTGGCGTGGTCGAGGCCGGCATGCGCCACCACGCACGCCACGACTTCCTCGCCCCACTGCGCATCGCGACGGCCCACCACCGCGACCTCGCGAACGCCGGCGTGCATCTGCAGCACCTCCTCGACTTCACGCGGATAGATGTTCGAGCCGCCGCTGATGATCAGGTCCTTCGAGCGGTCCTTGAGCGTGAGGAACCCGTCGGCGTCGAGCACGCCGACGTCGCCGGTGTGCAGCCACCCGCCGGCGAGGGCGGCGGCCGTCGCCTCTGCATTTCGCCAGTACCCGCGCATCACGGTGGGGCCGCGCACCAGCACTTCGCCCGGCAGATCGCGATGACGCACGCCGTCTTGCTCGCCATCCCCACGATCACCCGCACCGCCCTGGCTTTCGATGCGCACCTCGATGCCGGTTTGGGCGCGTCCCACCGAGCCCAGCCGCGCGTCGTCGCCGCGGGCCGCGGCCTCGGCGACGATCGCTCGCGACATCGCCGTGATGGTCATCGGCGATTCGCCCTGGCCGTAGATCTGCGCGAGCCGGGGCCCCAGCGCCGCGAGCGCCGCCTTGATGTCCTCGACGTAGAGCGGCGCGCCGCCGCAGACGATGCTCTTCAGGTGATCGAGCCGGGCGTGTCCGATCGCCGGATGCGCAATCAGACGCTTGAGCATCGTCGGCGCCGCGAAAAACGCCGCGCCCGGCCAATGCGTGAGCAGTGCGACGACTTCCCCGGCGTCGAATCCCGCCGATTCCGGGACGATATTGACCGCCGCCGCGAGCACATGCGGGATCACATACAGGCCTGAACCGTGCGACAGCGGGGCCGGATGCAGCAACGCGTCGCCCGGCGCGACCGATTCGACGTCGGTCAGGAAGCATCGGCTCATCGCCCGCAGGTTCGCATGGGTGAGCACGACACCCTTGGGACGGCCGGTCGTCCCGCTGGTGTAGAACAGCCAGGCCGCGGCTTCGGGCGCGACCGCAGCGGGCTCTTCCACCGCGGCCGCGACGAACAGGCGCTCGTAGTCGGGCGAGCCGAGCTCGATCACACGTTCCAGCGCGGGTGCGCGGACGGAAATCGGCGACAACGCAACCGCCCATCGCGCATCGACGAACGCCCAGCGCGCGCCGCTGTCGGCGAGCACGTAGGCGAGCTCGTCGACATGAAGCTTGCTGTTCACCGGGACCACGCAGGCACCGGCGTGCCAGCACGCGAACATCGTCTCGATGTACTCGGCGCAATTGGACGAGACGATGGCCACGCGCTCGCCCGCCATCGGTGCCGCGCCGCGCAATGCGCCTGCCCCACGCGTCACACGCGCCGCGAGCCCCCGATAGTCATTGCGCACGGCCGCCCCCACCGCCAGTGCTGGCAACGCCGGATGGCGTCGCGCGCTGTCCATGAGCAGCATCGAAAGATTGTGCGAAGGCGATTCGGACATGGGGCACGAGCCTCGCGTGACGCGGCAACCGCTGTTCGCGCATGACGGCGGTTGCCAATGGTGTTAGCGCGAGACCGGCGCGTCGGATCTCGTTGAACGCGATGATCGGTCCGGGCACATGACTCCGCTGCGGGGCAAGCCCGAGATCGTACCTACGCCATCCCTCAGCAGCAAGGGCGCGAAAAACCGCAGGGCCAGAGAACGCGCGCCGCCCGTTGCCGCATTGCGCAGCCGAGCCACGGCGGCGTCGTGAAGCATACGATGGCGCGATTCCGCTAGAATGCACAAAACGCAAGGGGAGCCGATGCGATCTCCGAATGACGCGCGAGCGCCCGGCCTCCGCCGGTGGCCGGCGTCGACCACGTCACTAGCTCTCGCAATGGCGATGCTTTTGCCGGCGACGCCTGCCGTTGCGCAGGCGCCGCTGTGCGATCCGCGATCGCTCGACGCGGCGATCGCGCACAACCCCCGCGCCGCTTTGGGCTATACCAATCGCGCCTATTGCCTGATGCAAACACCTCCCGGATGGAACGAGCCACCGTTGTCCAAGCAACACGCCGCCGAGAAGGACCTGCGCCGGGCGCTGGAACTCGATCCGAACAACGCCGATGCGCACCGCCTCTACGGCAATCTCGCGTTTTTCCAGGGCCAGTATCAGCTCGCCAAGGACCAGCACAGCGCCGCCATTCGACTGGCGCCGCGCATGGCGTGGGCTTATAACGGCCGCGCCTGGGCCGAGCTGAGGCTGTGGCAGTTCGAGGCGGCCGCAGCAGACTTCACCCAGACAGTCGCGCTCGATGCCTCGCTGCGCCATCTCAGCGCCACCCCGCAGGCGATCAGCACGCAGCATGCCGACTGCACGCGGCCCATGCCGACGCCGCCACAACCCGCTGCCGGGGGCTTCCGCTGCGGCGACAACGCGTACCTGTGGTGCCGATCACAGTCCATCAACGCCCTGACCGCCGACAAGCAGTTCTGGACCGACCAGTGCGTCAATGGGAAGATCGCCCAATGCAATTGACGGCGCGGCAATAGAAATGCCCATCCCCACGACCATGCGCTCTATCGCTGCACGCGAAGCCGGACCGCCGGATGTCCTGGCGATCGCCGAGACTGCCGTGCCCGCGCCGAAGCCGGGCGAAGTGCTGATCGAGGTCGCCGTTGCCGGCGTCAACCGGCCGGACTGCATTCAGCGCGCGGGGCTCTATCCTCCTCCGCCTGACGCCTCGCCGATTCTCGGGCTGGAAGTCGCGGGGAAGATCGTCGCGCTGGGCGATGGCGTTGATGCGTGGCGCATCGGTGATCTCGTCTGTGCGCTGACACCGGGCGGCGGCTACGCGCAATACTGCACCGCGCCCGCGGCGTGGTGCCTCCCCTTTCCGAAAGGGCTCTCCGCGCTTGAGGCGGCGAGCCTGCCGGAGAACTATTTCACCGTGTGGAACAACGTGTTCGACCGCGTGCACCTCAAGAGCGGCGAGAGCATCCTCATCCACGGCGGCAGCAGCGGCATCGGACTCACCGCGATCCAGCTCGCCAAGGCGTTCGGCGCGACCACGTTCACCACGGTCGGCAGCGCCGACAAGGCGGCGTTCTGCCGCGACATCGGCGCCGACCATGTGATCAACTACCGCGAGCAGGATTTCGTCGCCGAGATCGCGACGATCACGGGCAAGCGCGGCGTCGACGTCATCCTCGACATGGTCGGCGGCGACTATATCGAGAAGAACCTGCGCTGTCTCGCGCTCGAAGGGCGCATGGCGATCATCGCATTCCTGCAGGGAAGCAAGGTGACGACCGAATGGCGCAACGTGATGATGAAGCGCCTCACGATCACCGGTTCGACGCTGCGCGCAAGCCCCGCGGCGCGCAAGGCCGAGATCGCGAAAAGCCTGCGCGAGAAAGTGTGGCCGCTATTCGAGTCGGGCGCGCTCAAGCCGGTGGTGCATCGCGTGTTTGCGCTAGCCGAGGCGGCCGAGGCGCACCGGCTGATGGAATCGAGTGCGCACATCGGCAAGATCATGCTCGAGGTGGGCGCCGCCTAACGTCACGCCCGCGCCCGCGTCCCCGGCTTCAATACGTGGCGCGCCCGCCCGAGAGGTCGAATACAGCGCCGGTCGAGAACGAGCACTCCTCGCTGCACAACCATGCCACCATCGCGGCGATCTCGTCGACCGCGCCGAAGCGCCCGAGCGGGATCTTCGACAGCATGAAGTCGATGTGCTGCTGCGACATCTGGTCGAAGATCGCGGTCTTCACCGCCGCCGGCGTGACGCAGTTGACGCGGATGCCGGTCTTCGCGAGCTCCTTGCCCAGCGACTTGGTGAGTCCGATCACGCCCGCCTTCGACGTGCTGTAGGCGCTGGCGTTCGGGTTGCCTTCCTTGCCGGCGACTGACGCGATATTGACGATGCGCCCGTAGTCCCTGGCGCGCATGAACGGCACGACCGCGCGGTTGCAGAAGAAGAGCCCGTTGAGATTGACGTCGATCACCTGCTTCCACGCGTCGACCGGGTACTCCCACAACGTCGTGTTGGGTCCCGTGATGCCGGCCGAGCACACCAGCACGTCGATGCGCGAGAGCGCCGCCGCGACTTCGCGTGCCGTGGCTTCGACCGCGCCCGCGTCGGCGACATCGACCTTTCGGGTGTCGGTGCCTGCGCCGAGCGACGCCGCGGCCTTGGCCAGCGCCGCGGGATCGCGGTCCCACAGGCTCACGCGCGCGCCGCTCGCGACGAGTCGCTGCGCGACCGCAAAGCCGATGCCGACGGCGCCACCGGTGATGACCGCGACACGGTCGTTGAAATCGAGTTGATTCATCGCTACAACGCTAATACCGGCAAGCTCGCGCTGCCCCAAGTATTGGTCTCGAGCCGCCGCCGATGTGCGCGTTGCCTTCGGGTCCCGCGGTCGACGCGCCTGCGCGGTTGTAGCTGCTGCCGCCCGCGCCCGTCGCCGAGACGACACCGAAGGTTTCGTCCTTCGCGCCGACGGGTTTGATCGCCATCGCCGAGCGATAGTGATTTCATGGCGGGATGCTCAAGATGACGTACGGATCACCACTGGAACGCCACTCCCAGCATCGGCCCGTTGAAATTTATGTTGTCGATCCGGCTCGACGACTTGAAGTTGTAGTCGAGATAGCGCCACATGGCGAACACCGAACCCCAGTTGTACGAGTAGCCGACCCCGGCTGCCACCTGCCATGTCAGGTCGGACTGCCCGGTGCCGACATCGGCGTAGAAGGGAATGAACCACTCGCGCCGGTCTCCAAAAGCATAGCGGCCTTTCAATCCGACAATTCCGTCCCAGAAGTCCTCCTTGACCGAACTGCTGCCGCTGCGTCCGGCTTCGCGAATGGGCCCGAGATCACCGTAGATCGAATAACCCAGAGTCGGCTTGATGTCGAACAGGCGGGCCCCGGCTAGCACATCCACCTTCAGCGACGGGTCGGAAATCACGCGGTACTCGCCGGCGACCGTCCAGAGCGTTCCCTTGAGGTTCAGGTTCAGGTCCGCCGTGGTGGTGGCCGGAAGCCCGATATTGCCGATGGAAAAATCGCGGACCCGCGACTTGCTGCCGCCGAGGTCCAGATAAATGAGGTCGGTGAACATACCCCAGCGGCCATTGTTCGCGTCAAGCGTCCCCATGAAGGCGAACTTGAGACTGTCGATAACTTTGTCGGCATTCACATTGATGCTCGATCCGCCGGTGTCCACCGGAAACGCGAGTTTGCCGCCGATGCTCGGGAAGTAGCCGTATAGGGTGGCGGTGAATTGCCACCTCGAAGCGTCAAATGCGGACGGCGCCTGCGCCATCGACGCCGCAGGCACGCCCGCGGCCGTGGCCAGGATCGCAACGCTAATTGCGCGACGGATTTGCTGTACTGGTTTCATGGAATCCTTAGCTTGACGAAGGTGGTGGAGCCCGCGCAGTGGCGGTCAACGAATTACTGTAGATCGCCGCAGCGGCGGATAGTTGCATTGGTCGCTAAGGCGCACCGTCACGGCGCGGTGCGGGCCATCGCCTTGATGACGCCGGCGACATCCTCGCTCATGCGCGCGAGCGCGCGGCTGTGTGCGGCGGCGAGGGCGTCGAAGGTCTTTTCCGGCACGGCCTCGCGAACGGTGGTGCGCCCGGTCTGCGCCCTGCCGTCCCTCGCCCGGCGCACGAGCCAGACAGCGTTGAGCGTCGCGGCCTCGCCCGGAGCCGATTCGAAGCTTTGTACCTCGATCGCGACGCGGTACTCGGCGTCCGCGTTGAGCGACTGCTGGAACAGCGAAACGTGCGGCGTTCCGAGCAACACGACCAGGTTTTCGGCGACTACGCGCGCTATGTTGTTCTGCAACGGCGACGCCCAGCGGTTGAACTCATCCACCGAGACCTGGTTCGGGCCGGCGCTCACGACGATCTGCGGCTGATCGACGATCGCCGGGATCGACACCGGACCGACGACGACCGACAGGCTCGCCGGCTGGGCCGCGGGCGCCGCCGGATTCTCCATGCGGCTCAAGGTGTAGAAGTGCGACGGCGGGCTCGAGCAACCTGCGGCGAGGCCGAGGATGACGATGACCGTGGCGGCGGCGACGGTGATGTGGCGCATCAGGGCTTCCCTTCGGCTTTGCCGCGGATCAGCATTTCCGGGTGACGCTCGAGATATTCGACGAGGATGCGCACTCCACGGGCGGCGCGCGTGACTTCCTGCAACGTGTCGCGCAGGTCCTGCGGCGCGGGAGAATCCTTGCCGAAGAACGTCGCATCGGCGTTCCTCAGGCCGCGATCGGCGGCGGCAATGGCTCCGCGCAGTTCCTCGAGCGTCTTCTTGCCCTCGGGCACCCATTGGGTATCGACGCGCGTGATCAACATGTCGGCGTCCTTCAGGGTCTGGCCGAGCGTGGAGAGCGCACTCTTGACGTCGCTGCCGATGGCATCGAGCGGCATGTTGTCGATCTTGCCGAGAATGCTGTTGAGCTTCGCTTCGAGATTGGCCAGCCCGCCCGGGACAACCGGCAGCTCGAGCGGCTCGCGGTTCCAATCGAGTTTCACCTTCGGCGCGTCCGGGAAATATTCGAATGCGACATAGAGCTCGCCGGTCAGGTAACTGCCCGTCTTCAACTGCGCGCGCAAGCCGCGATCTTCCACGATACGGCGCAGCGAGCGCAGTCGATCCTGGTCGGTGATGTCGGCGATGGCCTTGCCGGTGGTAGCCTGCGCGCGCTGCGACAACAGGCCGACGATGCGGTCCGGGAAGAAGGTGATGAGCACGCGCGGACGAAACACCAGCTTCTTGGGATCAACGCTCAGCCCGACCTCGGCGACCTCGCCCACGCGCAACCCGTAGAGCGTGACCGGCGCGCCCACCGACAGGCCACGCACCGACTCGTTGAAATAGAGCACGAAGCGCCTCTCGACCGGGTCCGGCTGCTTCATCGCGATCGAGCGGTTGCGATACAGCGTGAACTCGGTGTTCTCGGCCGCGGGATGCGCCGCCGTCGCGAAGTCCGGCGTCGCGAAGGCGAGTCCGCCCGCCAGCAATGCGGTCACCGACTCGGTATGAACGTCGACGCCGTCCGCGCCCACGGTGACGTCGATGCCGCTGGCGTTCCAGAAGCGGCTCTCGTTGGTGACGAAGTCGTCGTAGGGCGCTTCCACGAACACTGTGATCTCGACGGACTTCCCGTCCGGGGTGAGCGTGTAGGCGACGACCTGCCCGACGGGCAGGCGCCGATAGTAGACCGGCGCGCCGACTCCCAGCGAGCCCAGGCTATTGGACTTGAGCACGAAGCGCTTGCCGCGCTCGTCGGTGATCGGCGGAGGCTCGTCGAGCCCGACGAAGTCGCGCCGGTCCTCGTCGGAGACACCGGCATGGAAGCCAATGTAGTTTCCCGAGAGCAGCGTGTTGAGCCCCGAGATGCCGCTCAGAGAAATGCGCGGCTCGACGACCCAGAACTTCGCGTCGTCGACCATGAGTCCCGCGGAATGCTTCGCGATCTTGGCCCTGACCACCACCTTCGAGTAGTCCTGCGACAGCTCCACCGCCGTCACCAGGCCGATGCGCACGTCCTTGTACTTGATGAACGTCTTGCCCGCCTCGATGCCCTGCGCCGCCTTGAAGGCGATGGTGATGGTGGGACCTTCGCTACGGATGCGCTGAATGGCGATGCCGGCCGCGATGATCGCCGCCAGGATCGGGATGATCCACACGATCGACACGCGCAGGCGCTTCTTGCGCACGACGACCGCCTGCGGAATGTTGCCGAGATCGGGTTCGTCAGCCATTGGGTACTGGAGAACGAGCCGCGGAATCCCAGATGAGCCGTGGATCGAAGCACTCGGCGGCGAGCATGGTCAGCACGACCACCGCCGCGAAAAACAGCACGCCCGGACCGGGAGCGACCGACACCAGCGGGTCGAGTTGAACGAGTGCAACGGTGAACGTGTCGACGAACACATCGAGCATCGACCAGCGGCCGATGAATTCCACCATCCGGTACAGGCGCGTGCGGTCGTAGTTGTTTCCAACCCAGCCGCGCTGCACCACGAGCAGCAGGTAGACCAGCGCAGCCAGCTTGCCGAGCGGAATCATCACGCTGGCGACCAGCACCACGAGCGCAAGCGGCCACGATCCCGACGTGTACAGGAATGCCACGCCGCCCAGAATCGTGTCGGCCTCGGAGACGCCAAGCTGAGTGGTGTTGAGCACCGGCAGCGCCATGGCGGGGAAGTAGCAGACCGTCGCGGCGACGATCAGCGCCCAGGTGATCTGGATCGACGCGTGGCGACGGAATTCGAGCTTCTCTCCGCAGCGCCGGCAATAACCCGGCTCCTCGACGCTGGCGGGTCGTGCGAGCAGCTGGCACGCCTCGCACGACACCAGTCCGGCCTGCGCGGCGGTGAGCGCGCCGACGGTCATCGCTGCGGCTCCGCGACACTGACGCGGACCGGCGATGACGGCAAGCCGTCGCCGTCGAGCCACACGACCCTGTTCCAGATTTCGTGCGGATCGAAGGTCACCGTGATCGCGGGGAAGAGCACCAGCAGCGCGCCGACGGCGTACACGCCGATTCCGGGTGTCACGGTGGCGAGCTCCGCGATCTTGATCAGGGCGACCAGGATGCCGAGCATCATGACCTCGAGCATCGACCAGACCTGGAAATGGATCGCCCAGCGCAGCAGCTCGGCGGCCCAGTGCGGCACCGGCGTGCGCCGCGCCGCGAGCAGGACGCTCAGCATGAACGCGATGTAGCCGCCGGGAGCGATGACTGCGCAGAACGCGACGAGGGCGCCGGTGATCGGCTCGCCCTCCACCCACATCTGGTAGGCCCCGCCGACAATCGTCGTGCTCGAGGTCCGGCCGACGACCGACAGGTCCATCAGCGGAATGCTGTTCGCCAGGACGAACATGACCGCGGCCGCGAAAGCGAGCGCGAGCGGGAGGTCCCTCGGCGCCGCCGAGCGCTTGGCCAGCACGTAACCGCATCGTAGGCAGCGCGCTTTGGCCCCCGGCCGAAGCGGCGGGACCTGCTGGAGCAGGTCGCAATCGGCGCACGCGATCACCGGCGATGCCAGCGGCGAGCTCAACCCAGGACTCCGATCGTATGGTTGCTGCTGCGCATTGAACGCCCCTCCCGGGCGCTGCGTCAGAATGCCCGATTGTAATCGGCTTCGACGCCTACTTCGGAAACATCAACTGGGCCTGCGCCCGGATCTGCCAGTTGGGACCGAAATCGGGCTTCGCGACGTTGTAATACGCCGAGACCTGGCGTGTTCACGGGCAGCTTGCCGATATGGCTCGACTTCAATCGTAGCATAGCGTTCGCGTTTTCTCCGCGGCGCGAAGAGGCCGCGCAAGTACGCTACGCAGGCGCCTTGGCCATGATCGCGCGGCGCACCAGAGCCACGTGCTCGCGCAGCGTGTACGCCTCGCTGGCCAGGCTGACCGGTGTCTTGATCTCCTGCGCCGCGTGCTCGATGCGGTCGAGATGCTGCAGCCATTTCTCGATCGGAGGGGTTCCGCGGTGGGCCGCGACGTCGCGTTCAAGCATCTTGAGCTCGCCGTACCAGCGATAGACGCGCGCACGCAAGCGCCAGCGCATGACCTGCGGCAGGTAGTTCATCAACGGCACGAGAATGACCAGGAGCGGCACGACCAGGATGATCAGCCGCTCGACGAACGTGGCGACCCAGAACGGCATGTAGCGATGCAGCAGGTTGGGGCCGAACTGCTTGTGACGCTGCGCCGCGGCGGATACCTCGATGTCCACGCGCGCCGTTCCCGGAAATTCGTCCGCCGCCTCGAAATAGCCCTGTCCGCTATGAATCTCGTGCGCGGCGTCGATCAGCAGGTTGATCAGCGCCGGCTGCAGCCCGGGCCGCGCGACGAGCATCGCCTTAGTGCCGATGAGCGTGACATCCTGCGCGGGAATGGTCAGACCGAGCTCGATTGTGCCGGCGGGAAGCTTCAGCCGCACCACGTAGGGAAAGCGGCGAGCGTAGGCCTCGTCGCGGACAATGCCCATGAGTCGGATCGACGGGTCGTGCAAGGCCTGCCAGATGGCAGGAGTCTGCACCAGCCCGACCATCAATGCGACCTCGATCTCGCCGCGCTGCAGGGCGCGCAACGCCTCGAGGTTGCCCAGCAAGCGTTGATCGGTATTGGATTCGGTGAGGCCGTTGGCGGCCAGCAGAGCCTCGGTGAACGCACGCGTGCCGGTGCCGGCCTGTCCGACGGCGATGCGCTTGAACAGCATCTGATCGATCCGTTCGATCTGGACATCGTCGCGGTGGAACACCCACAGCGGCTCGTAGTAGAGCGTCGCAAGCATCTCCAGCTCCCTCGAAGCGGGATCGCCGGCCCCGCCCATCGAGAACGCGACATCCACACCGGATTTCGGGTCGAGCAGCAGCGCGAGATTTTCCGCAGCGCCCGCAGTGAGACGCTCCTCGACGACCACGCCATCGCGGGCCAGGATCTCTTTGTATCGCGGCGCGTAGTAGTGCTACATCCCGCCCGCCACACCGGAAGCGACCACGATGCGCCGCGGCGCCGCGCTCTCGAGGAATTTCCAGGCGCCCCAGCCGGCCGCGACGCCCAGAAGGGCGAGCAGCAGTCCGAGGCGCACGACGTCGCGCCGGGTGAGCATTTCCAGGGATTCGCGAATCATGGCGGGGCGACGGGTGCGTGTCGTCTGCGTGTCGGCTTCGTATCTTTTCCGCTCGCCGCACGCGACATGCGATGGCATTCGGACGCCGGCGCGCGGCGATTATACGTCGGAGCCGACTCGCGCGTCGCCACGGGATGGACGATAATTCGCGCGTTCCGGGCGGACTTGCCTGCGCGCCATTCGCCGCAACCGGCGCCGCCGGCCGGCCATCCTTCAACTACGGGAGATTGCCAGATGACCTCTTTCTACCGCGCGCTCGCCGCCGCCGTCGTTGCCTTGATGCTCGCTTCCTGCGCATCGCCCGGCGGCAACATGCCCACCGAGCAGGAGATCCGCACCGGCGTCATCGAGCAGATCACGCTGGTGCAGGTGAAGAGCAATCACGACCACGGCGTCGGCGCGATCCTCGGCGGCCTCGCCGGCGCGGGCATCGGCAGCCTGATCGGCGCCGGCACGGGACGCGACGTCGCCATCGCGGCGGGAGCGATCGCCGGCGCGATCGGCGGCAACTACGCGCAACAGCGCTACTACGACAAGCCCGAGACAGCGCAGCAGATCTACGTCCGGCTGCAAAGCGGCGTGCTGGTGATGATCACCCAGCCGGTGAATCCGGTGCTGGCGAGCGGACAGCGCGTGTATGTCGAAGGCTCGGGCTCTACGGCGCGCGTTATTCCTCGGTAGACGCTGCCCTCACCCCTGTCCCTCTCCCGGCGGGAGAGGGGTTCAGCCGTTCCGCGCCTCTCCCGGCGGGAAGGGGTGCGACGCTAGATGGCGACGCAGCCGCCGTCGACCACCAGCGCGTGTCCGGTGACGTGCCGCGACGCCTCGCTCGCCAGGAACACGACGCTCCCCTTGAGGTCTTCCTCGCCGCCGAGGCGCGCCAGCGGCGTGAGCTCGAGCACCTTGCCTTCGATGCGGTCGAGCGTCACGTCGGTCATCTTGGAGCGGAAAAAGCCGGGGCAAATGGCATTGACGTTGATGTTGTATTTGCCCCATTCGGCGGCGAGCGCGCGGGTGAACTGGATCAGCGCGCCCTTCGACGTGTTGTACCCGATGGTCAGCATGTCCCATCCCGCCGGCGTGCCGACCATGCCCGCGATCGAGGCGATGTTGATGATCTTGCCGCTGCGCCGCGGGATCATCGTGCGCTTGCCGACCTCGCGGCATAGAAAGAACGCGGCGTCGATGTTGAGATCCATCACCTTGCGCCAGCCCGCGTCGGGATGATCCTCCACCGGCGCGCCCCAGTTGGTTCCGGCGTTGTTGACGAGGATGTCGATACGGTCCCACCGCTTCAGGATCGCATCGACGAGCGGCGCGATCGACGCGCGATCGGAAAGGTCGCCCGCCTGCGTGAACACCGCGATGCCCGACGCCTCGAGTTGCGCGCGCGCGGCGTCGAGCTCGTCCTGCTTGCGCGCCGTGAGCGCGATCAAGGCGCCCATCTCGCCCAGCGCCTCCGCCATCTGCAGGCCGATGCCGCGAGACCCACCGGTCACGAGCGCGACTTTGCCGCTCAGGTCGAAAAGCTTGCGCACGCCCATGTGAGCTTTCGTTGCCGGTGCTCACGCCGGCAGCTTGTAATCCTTGAATTGCTCGCGAAGCTTGTTCTTGAGCATCTTGCCGGTCGCACCCATCGGAATAGCGTCGACGAAGGCGACGTCGTCGGGCGTCTGCCACTTGGCGACGCGCCCCTCGTAGAATTTCAGCAGCTGCTCTCGCGTCACGTCGGAGCCGCCCTTCCTCACGACCACGAGCAGCGGCCGCTCGTCCCACTTGGGATGCGCGACGCCGATACACGCCGCCATCGCGACGCCGGGATGCGCCACCGCGATATTCTCGATCTCGATCGAGCTGATCCACTCGCCTCCGGACTTGATGACGTCCTTGCTGCGGTCGGTGATGTGCATGTAGCCGTCGGCGTCGATGGTGGCGACGTCCCCCGTGGGGAACCAGTCGACCCCGTGCTCGTCGCGCACCAGTGCGCCCTCGCCCTGCTCGCGAAAATACTGCTTCACCACCCACGGACCGCGGACGTACAGATCGCCGAAGGTCTTGCCGTCCCAGGGAAGCTCGTTGCCCATCGGATCGACGATCTTCATGTCGATGCCGAAGGGAGCGCGTCCCTGCTTGGCCTTCACGGCATGCAGCGCGTCGCGCGAAAAATCGCCATGCTTGGCGCGCATCGCGCACGCGGTGCCCAGCGGCGAGAGCTCGGTCATTCCCCACGCGTGAAGCGCGATCACGCCGTGCTTTTCCTCGAACGCGCGCATCATCGCCGGCGGCAGCGCCGCGCCGCCGATGATCGTGCGCCGCATCGTGGAGAACTTCAGGCCGTTCTGATCCATGTAGTTGAGAAGCCCCTGCCACACAGTGGGGACGCCGGCCGACAGGGATACTTTCTCCTGCTCGATGAGCTCGTAGAGCGACTTGCCGTCGAGTGCCGCGCCGGGAAACACGAGCTTCGATCCGACCATGGCCCCCGTGTACGGCAGGCCCCATGCATTGACGTGGAACATCGGCACGACCGGAAGAAGCACGTCGCAGGACGACAGGTTGAGCGTGTCCGGAAGCGCCGCCGCGAACGTGTGCAGGATCGTCGAGCGATGGCTGTAGAGCACGCCCTTGGGGTGCCCGGTGGTGCCCGACGTGTAGCAGATCGACGACGCAAGATTTTCGTCGAGGCGCGGCCAGTCGTAGTCGGCGTCCTGCGCTGCGACCAAGTCCTCGTAACAGCGCAGATTCGGGATCGACTGCGTCGCCGGCATGTGCCCACGATCGGTCATGGCGACGAAATGCCTGACGGTCTTGCACTGCGGCGCGATCTTTTCGAGGATCGGCACGAAGCTGAGGTCGAAAAAGAGCGCGCGGTCCTCGGCGTGATTGACAATCCAGGCGATCTGATCAGGTACGAGCCGCGGATTGATGGTGTGGACCACGGCGCCCTTGCCGGCGACCGCGTAGTACAGCTCCATGTGCCGGTAGCCGTTCCACGCCAGTGTCGCAACCCTGTCGCCCTCGCCGATGCCCATCGCCTCGAGCGCATTGGCGAGCTGCCTGGCGCGGGCGTGGAGCTCGCGGTACGTGGTGCGGTGGATGTCGCCTTCGACGCGACGCGAGACGATCTCGACATCGCCATGATGGCGCGCCGCGTGAGCGATCAGACTCGAGACCAGCAGCGGCACATCCTGCATCAGGCCATGCATGGCGCTCCTCCGTTGGGCACCGCGGGACCGTCTTTTTGCGGGCCTCGAGGTGTGACTCGTAGCCGATTATAGTCGCTGCTGACGACGGGCGACCGGTCGCCGTGAGACAGCGCCCGATGCTTGAGAAAATGGCGATCCACCCTGCGTATAATCGAAATCGCCTCCTGCGAACCCGAACACGCGAACAATGCGCAGCGCGTCGCTCAAAACGTCTCTTCCGTTGCATCGAGTCGCGCTCCTGTACGCTGGGAGCATCACCGCATTGATGAATCCCGCGATCATTCTCGCGCGTCTGGTATCGCCGCAGAACAAGTAGCGCCCTTCGAACCATCCGCCTTCCGCTTCGGAGATTCTTCATGCTTAGTGACCCGCGAGTGTTCTTCGCCGCCGAGCGCACATTGCTGGCCTGGGTCCGCACTGGACTGACGGTGATGGCGTTTGGCTTCGTCGTCGCGCGTTTCGGGCTCTTCCTGCGCCTGCTCGCGACGCAGCAGCCGGGCGCGACGGCGCATCTCGATGCGCATCCCGACGTGTCGAACCTGGTCGGCATCCTGCTGGTGCTGGTGGGCATCGCGTGCATGGTGCTGGGTGCGATCCAGCACAAGAGCTACGTCGCAACGCTGCCTCCGGCCGACGTTCCGCGCTCGCACAGCGCTATTTACCCGATCTCGCTGTCGCTGTTCCTGGCGGCGCTGGGTGTCGTGCTCGCCGTCTACCTGGCCGTGTAGCGTCGCGCGATCATGGCTAGCACGGACCTGCTTCGAGTCGCCGCGATCGGCGCGGAAATCCCCACCAAGACCACGCGCGGCTCCGCGGATGGCGTAGACGCAGGTATTGCGGCGATCGAGGCCCTGCCTGGCGACATTGCGCAGATTCCCCTGTTCCAGCACCTCAACGCGGTGCTGCCTGCCGCGGATCTCGTCTTCGGCACCGCGATGCTGCTGCTGATCGTCCTTTTCCACGCCACCGGAGTGCGCTACGTTACCAGTCACGTGGTGCGCCGCTCGCAACTCATCCTGCAGCGTCCGACAACGTGGCGTGCCGACCTTCTGATGAGCGGCGCGGTTTTCATGCTGCTGGCGCTGCACCTGGCGGAGATCGTGATCTGGGCCGCGGCGCTGGTGTATTCGGGGCTGGTCGCGGACTGGCGAGCCGCCGGATTCTTCGCGGGCAACACGTACACGACGGTGGGCTATGGCGCCTTCGTCCTTCCCTTGGGTTGGCACATGCTCGCCCCCATCATTGCCATCTCGGGGCTGTTCACGTTCGGCTGGTCGGGAAGCGTGCTGGTCGATCTTGTCGGGCGTTGTCAGAACATCAAGGACGCGGCGGTATCGCGATAGCCGCCGCGCGTCGCGCGCCGTGCGGTTGAGCAGTTGGGCAGTTCGGCACGATGCGCTCATAATCCTCGCCAACCACGAATTCGACGAGACTGCGCATGAAGTACAAGGACTACTACGAGATCCTCGGCGTCGCGCGCGACGCGAGCGCCGACGACATCAAGGCTGCGTACCGCAAGCTTGCGCGCAAGTATCACCCCGACGTGTCGAAGGAAAAGAACGCCGAGGAGAAGTTCAAGGAAATGTCGGAGGCGTATGAGACGCTCAAGGAACCGGAGAAGCGCGCCGCGTACGACCAGCTCGGCCGGCATCCCGAGGGACAAGAATTCCAGCCGCCTCCCGACTGGGCGCAGGGTTTCGGCCAGCGCCAGGGGTCGTTCGAGGACATCGACCTGTCCGACCTGTTCGCCGCCTTCGGCAACCGCGCGGGCGCCGGCGCACGCGCCGATTCACCGCGTCGCGGACACGACTACGAAGCCGGCGTGAGCATCAACTTCGACCAGGCGTTCGGCGGAACCGAGATCTCGCTTCAGATGAACGGACTGGAGTGGGACGAACAAGGCAACGGCCGCCGCGTTCCGCGCACGATCACGGTCCGCATTCCCCGCGGCGTCGTCGACGGCGAGAAGCTCCGCGTACCGGGCAAGGGCGGTCCCGGGTTCCGCGGCGGCCCGTCAGGCGACCTGTATCTGGACATCGAGGTCGCCGACCACCCGCTGTACCGCGTCGATGGTCGGGACCTCTACCTCGACTTGCCGCTGGCACCGTGGGAGGCCGTGCTTGGCACCGAGGTCCGCGTTCCGACGCCCGCCGGTGAAGTCTCGCTGAAAGTTCCAGCGGGCACCCGCGCCGGGCAGCGCCTTCGACTGGGGGGCCGCGGCCTGGCGCGCGGCAAGGGGACACCAGGTAATCTCTACGCGGTGGTGCGCATCGACGTTCCCGGCACGCTCGACGATGCGCAGCGCGAGCTCTACCGCAAGCTCGCCGACCTATCGAACTTCAACCCGCGCGCACACCCGCAAACGGAGGCGGCATCATGACACTCACCGTCGAGAAGGCGTTGTACGTCGAGGAACAGGGGCAGGTGACCTACGCGGAGCTGGTCGCGACGGCCGACATGCCCGAGCACGTGGTGCGCGAGCTCGTACGCTACGGCGCGCTCGCACCGATCGACGCGGCCGCCGCGCAGCCGCCGCAATGGCGCTTTCGCGCCGAGGCGCTGCTCATCGTGCGCAAGGCGCGCGGACTGCGCCGCGAGCTCGATCTCGACGCTCACGCCGTGAGCATCGTGCTGAGCTACGTCGAGCGCATCGACGCGCTCGAGGCCGAGCTGCGCGAGTTGCGCGCGCGCCGCGGCGGCTAGCGTCGAGAACGAAAACGCAGACTGGGGGAAGATCGCATGACGACCATTCGCCAACGCTTCGGACGTGCGCTGCGCCTGGGCATCATCGGCGGCGGGCCGGAATCATGGATCGGAAGGATGCATCGCGGCGCCGCCGAGCACGATGGCTGCTGGCGCGCGGTCGCCGGCGTGTTCTCGAGCGACGCCGCGCGCTCGCGCGATGCCGGGACGGCGATGGGCTTCGACGCAGCGCGTAGCTACGGCGACGTTGCATCGATGCTGGCGCGGGAGAAATCGCGCGACGACGGCATCGACGCGGTCGCCATCATGACGCCGAATGACACGCACTACCGCTACGCCGCCGCCGCGCTCGACGCCGGGCTCGACGTCGTCTGCGACAAGCCGGTGACGCACGACTTCGCACAGGCATGCGACCTGCTGGCGCGCACCCGCAAGCAGGGCCGCGTATTCGCGGTCGCGCACGGCTACTCCGCGTATCCGATGACGCGCTACGCGGCCAAGCTGGTCAAGGACGGAACGCTCGGCGCGCTGCGCCTGGTGCAGGTCGAATACATCCAGGCTGGCATGGCGACGCGCGTCGAGGACGGTCCCAAGAGCAGCCGCCTCGACTGGATCCTCGATCCGAAGCGCAGCGGCCTCGCGCTGGTGATGGGCGCAATCGGCTGCCACGCGCAGCAGCTTGCCTGCGCCGTCGCGGGGCGCAACGTCGTGCGCGTATGCGCCGACGTCGGCACGCTCATCCCAGGGCGCAAGCTCATCGACTACGTGTCGGCGCTGCTCGAGCTCGACGGCGGAGTGCGCGGCACGTTCACCGTCACGCAGGCGGCGGCCGGTGGCGAGAACGACATCCGCCTGCGCGTCTACGGCGAGCTCGGCATGCTCGACTGGTCGCATCGCGAGGCGAGCTACCTGCGCGTGGCGATGCAGGGCGAGCCGGCGCGCGCGGTCGGTCGCGGCGACACCTTCCTCCCCACTGACATCATCGCCGCCGGACGCACGCCGCGCGGACATCCCGAAGGATTGCGCGAAGCCTTCGCCAACATCTATGCGGAAGTGGCGCAGGAGCGAATGGCGCGCAACCTCGGCGAGCCGATTCCGGCGCTTCCCTATCCGCGCATCGAGGACGGCGCACATACGATGGCGTTCATCGAGGCGTGCCTCGCATCACAGGCGAAGGAAGCCTGGGTGAGCGTCGCCCCGACGCCGTGACGAGACGCGTCGCTGCGTCGCGGCGGCTACGCGGCCGCGCCGGCGTGCGAGTCGGACGCTATGCTTTCGTGTTGCTGGCGGCGTTGAGCGCCGGGCTCGGCGCCGCCCCGCAGGACGACATCCTGCACCGCGAGGCGCTGAAGGCGGACCAGCGCATGTTCGACAATCTGCAGGCCTTCGCCAAGGCGCTGCGCGCGTCGCTCGGCCGCGAGCCGATGCTGTCGGCGCTGCAGGTGAGCGAAAACACCGGCAGCGCGCTGGTGAGAGCCGATGACGCTGCCACGCGCACTTTTTCGTTTGTCGAGGGCAAGCTCTCCGAGCCGGACCCGACGCCGCTGCGCGACGAATCGCCGCCGGACCAGCAACTCGCCAGCCGCTTCGGATTCGACAGCATCGACCTGGGCCGCGTGCGCGCCGCTCTCAAGGCGCAGCGCGCCAGGCCGGGTCACATCGGCGACAGCGCTCCGCAGCTCGAAATCCGCTATCGCAGCATCGTCGGGCGCTGGATGCTCACCGTCCAGCTGGGTTCGATGGCGAGCGGTGGATTCGAGCTGGTGAGCTACGATTTCCGCAGCGGCGCCGCGGTCGACCTCAAGGGGATCGTCGACAAGCGCAACGCAGAAGTCGAAGCGCACAACCAGCGAGTGCGTGCGCAGCAGAAGGCGTACGATGACGAGCAGAAACGCCTGTCGCAGATCAACATGCTCTCGCTCGCTCCCGACGCGGTGCGCGCCCTCGCGCAGGATGCCGGCTCGACGCTGTACCTGCGCAACGTCGTCGTCGAAGTCGAGCAGATACGCATCACGATGCTCGAGGCGCGATCCGGCGGCGAAGTGGTGACCTACCGCTACAACCGCGCCGGCAAGCTATCGCGCATCGACAAGCGCGAAGCGCAGATCACCCGCTGCGAAGACCCTTTCAGCGCCGACGACTTCGACTGGGCAAAGGTGCCGGCGCTGGTCGCGCAGGCGTTCGTGGCGATCGGCGCCGATCGCAGCGCCGATATCCGCGTCGATGTCGAGCGGCCGGACAAGTGCGGCCCGGTGCACGCGCAGGTCTCGCTGCAGAAGAACAGCACGGTCAACGGGGCGTACTTCGACCGCGGCGGCCGGCTCTACAAAGTGGACTGACGACGCCCGCGCGGGGCTGCACTGCCCGTCAATCGACTCAGGCGGCGCGCGAACGTTCCTGTGGAGACGGACGCGTCAAGTCACCGGGGGCGAACGCAGTCTCCATTTCGCGCCGCGTTCGATACGCGGGCTGCGTCTGATCGATGCGCACGTCGTCCCAGGTCAGCGACTGCCCTTGGCGCACCGCGCGAAGCATGCGCACGCCATGCGCGAGCCCGAGCGGCAATCCGCCGACGCCTTGCAGCCCGAGCGAGGTCGCGGCCGGCAACAGCTTGCCCCACACCGTGTAACCGCCCTCGCCGTCGAGGGTCTCGCCGGGCTTGAGGTCGCGCTTCGCGGTGGCGACGACATCGGCGTTGAAGCCCACGGGCGCGCCCGTCGCCTCGCCGCGCACGCCGATCGACGCTACCGACACACCGACCTCGAGGCCGATGAGGTGCCAGCGCTTGTAGAGGCACGCGTAGCGACCGCTCGAGTCGGTGCGCACCATGTACTCGCGAAAGCAGTTGCGGATGTATTCGCTGTCGCCCTCGAAGACCACGAAGACGCCGAAGCGTATATCGTAGCCGATGGGCGTGCCGTCGCGCTCGAGCGAGGAGATGACTTCGACCTGTCCCTTGCGCTGCAGCACGCCGCCCTCGGCGACCGGACGGCACACGTTCGGGATGTCGTCGATCGACGCTGGCGGATACATGAGCCCGTCGGGCGGAGGGACTAGGCCGGTGGCATTGCACACCGCGGTGCTCTCGATGGCGGGCTTCGAGCCATCGAGGAACGAGTTGAACATCTTGGGGTTGAGTCCGCCGATGCTTGCCTGCTCAGGTGTGAGGCCGTAGTGCCCCCACACGGTCTCGGGCGTCGATTGCGCGAAGTGCGGCAGCCACTTGTGACCGCGACCTGCTGCAACGACGGGAAAGCCAGCGGCGCGCGCCCAGTCGACCAGGTCGCATATCAGCGCCGGCTGGTCGCCATAGGCGAGGCTGTAGATCACGCCGCGCTCGGCGGCTTTGCGCGCGAGCAGCGGGCCACAGAAGGCGTCGGCCTCCACGGTCACGTTGACCACGTGCTTGCCGTGCTCGAATGCGTAAAGACAATGCTCGACCGCGGCGATCGGGTTGCCCGTGCACTCGACGACGATGTCGAGCTTCGGATGCGAAAGCAGCGCCTGCCAGTCGTCGCCGACGTGCGTGGCGCCGGTGCGCAACGCGTCGTCGAGCGAGCGCGCGCTGCGGCGCTCCGGCGCCCATCCGACGCGCTCGAGGCTCGCGATCGCGGAGGACGGCGACAAGTCGGCGATGCCCGTGAGATGCACGCCCGGCGTACGCGGAATCTGTGCGAGATACATCGCGCCGAATTTTCCGGCGCCGACGAGTCCCACGCGCAGTGGGTTGCCGCGCGCCGCGCGTTCCTGGAGCTTCGCAAAAAGGCTCATAGAAGACCTCCGCGCTGCGCGCTCCGGCCCATTTGCCCAACCCGGCGCTCGGGGCGGCGCAGTTGCGTTTGCGCGCTCATGCCGCGGTCGACGCGAGCGCGTGCGCGGGCGTGCTTTCCTTCCACGGCAACGGCACGGGGTAGTCGCGAATCAGGCAATCGTCGGGCAAGCATTCGATCGGCGCGAAATCCCGGTGCGCGATGTACTCCGGACGCTTAAAGCGACGGATGTGGTTGGACACCGCGCACAGGCTCAGGTACACGCTGACGCGGTTCCACGGCGAGAGGTTGGACGTCGACGCGTGCACCAGGCACGAATGGAACAGGATCATCGAACCGGGCGGTCCCTTCGGCGCGACGATGCCGCCGCGCGCAACCAGCTTCGCGATGCTGTCGTGATCGATGGTCCACAAAGGGTAGCTGGTCGTCGACGTATCGTGCGCGGCGTCGAGTACACCCAGCTCGTGACTCCCAGGAATGAACATCAGCGGGCCGTTGAACTCGTTGACCTCGTCCAGGAAAATCGCCACGTTCATGGCGCGCGGCTCGGGCATGTCGTCGTCGTTCTTCCACGTGCCGTAGTCCTGGTGCCATTGCCACACGTCGCCGTCGAAGGCGGCCTTGCCGTTGATCTTGAACTGGTGCATGTAGACTTCTTCGCCGAACAGTTGCATCACCGGCTCGACCATGCGCGGATGCCGCGCCAGCCGCGCGAACGGTGCGCTGTACATGTGCGCGGCGAAGTTCGTGCGCACCGCGTCGCTGCCCTTCTCGCGGATATTCTCGGGCCGCCGCTCGGCATAGATGCGCGGGACCTCGTCATTGAGCAGGTCGATCTCGCCCGGGGTGAAGAGCCCGGGAAAGAACAGGTAACCGTCGCGCTCGAAGGACTCGAGCTGTTGAGAAGTCAGTTTCATGGTCGTTGCTCCTGGTCTCTGCTGTCCTGCACGCGACTGACGCATGGCGGCGCACGCGTGCG
>JBDTZQ010000035.1:0-24108 GCA_040005035.1 Betaproteobacteria bacterium
CGATCATCCTGCTTATCGGCATCGTCTGGTACAAGCTGCGCAAAACCCGCATGCAGAACGAGGCTCTGTTGCGCCTTGCCGAGGCCGGCGTGGTAGCGCCGGCAGTTGCTGTGGACGCGGTGAGCTCGGGCGTCATGCCGGAAGCGACCGCCGCGGCCGCGGCACAGGCGCCGGAAGCCGCGGCGTACCAGCACGCGATTGCTTCTCGCCGCCGCGTCGTATGGTCCGACCTGCGCAAAGGCGTGCTGTTCAGCGCCGTGGGGCTCTCGTTCGTGATGTACTGGGCGATCCACAGCGGATCCGCCAGCTGGCTCGGGATGGTCCTGCTTTTCGTCGGCGTGGCATACATCGGCCTGTGGCGATTGGAAGACCGCAAGATCTCGGGTGTGGCCGACAAAGCCGTGGACCCGGCATCCCACTAGGCACCCATCGAGGAGCCATGCCAACGGTCGTCGGCGAACACGATGCCTTCAACACCGGTCAGCGATGCGGCGTTGATCGCCCGCGCTGTGATCGGCGACGATCGCCACGCGTTCGGCGAGCTTGTGAAAAGGCATCAGTCTGCGGTGCGGGCTACGCTGCGCAAGCTCACCCGCGGCAATGCAGCGCTCGCCGACGATCTGGCGCAGGAAACCTTTCTGCTCGCCTATCGCAACCTGAAATCGTTTCGCCAGGAAGCCCGCTTCTCGACGTGGCTGTACCGCATTGCCTACAACGCCTTCCTCGCCGAAGCGCGCAAGACCAGGGAGCTTCAGCTTCCCGAAGCCATGGACATCGACGAGGTCATGCCGGAGCAACCCGAGCAGCAGGCGGGCGTCGAGCGCGCCGCGACCATGTCGATCGATCTGGAGCGCGCCATGATCGTGCTCTCGGACGCGGAAAGGGCGGCGATCGTGCAGTGCTATCATAATGACCTGACGCACGAGGAAGCGGCGCACGTCCTCGGGTGCCCGGTCGGAACAGTCAAGACACACATACTGAGAGCCAAGGAAAAGCTGCGCTCGAGACTGGGCGCCTGGGCACCATGACATCCATCCCCGACGAATCCACGCGGCCCGACGGCGCCGATTGGCTCGAGCAGGCGCTGCGCGCCGAAGGCATCGAGCATCGCGCGCAGCACGTTCCCGACGACGGCTTCACGGCGCGCGTCATGCTGGCGCTGCCTCGAGCCGCGACGCTGCCTGCATGGCGCAAGCCGGTGCTGGCGCTGCTGTGGACGGTTGCGGCCATCGCGGCGGCGGTCGCCATTCCGGGCGCGTTTGAAGACGTCTTTCGCGGAGCGGTCGCGATGTTCGTCGGCCATCGCGTCGCGGTTGCCGACGTCGCCGGCGTGCTCGTCGTGCTCGGTGCCGCCACCTGGGGGGCGCTGGTCTACGCGATGCGCACCGAGTAGGTACGCCGCGGACCCGTGAAAAAAACGGCCGCACTCTCGCGCGGCCGGATCCTCCTCCAACGATTTGATGACGGTGCGCTGCCTGCGCTACCCGTCCTTGAGCGTGAAAGTAAGCTCGACGTCGCCCAGGAACTTCTCGCCTTCGGGCTGGAATTTCCATTGCGACAGCGCGCGGATGACTTCCTTGTTGAAGACGTTCGGCGGGTCGGCCGAGATGATGCGAACGTCGGTGACCAGGCCTTTTTCGTCGACCAGGAGGCGCGCGATCACGTGCCCCTTGGCCACACCTGCTTTGATGGCCTCTCGCGGATAGATCGGCTCGACGCGGCTGATCGGCACCAGCCCCTTGCGGATCTCCGCCTTCGGCGCCGGTGGCGCAACGACCGGCGGGGCAATCACCACCGGCTCGGTCGGCACCACGGTGGTCGGCGCGGAGATGACGGGCTCGGCCGTCGGCGTGGGAACGGGGATATCCGGCGGCGGAATATAGGGCTGCACCGGCGCCTGCGCCTTGGGCGGCTCGATGATCTTTTTCGGCGGCGGCGGAGGCGGGGGCGGAGGCAGCTTCACCTCCTCGACGATGGTCGCGATGAGCGGCTTCTTGATGATCTCCACCGCCTTGCGGGCGAGGCCGGTCAGGAGCGCGTAGATGACGATTACATGAATCAGGATCACCACGGCGAGTCCCACCAGGTGCTTGGTCGGGCTTCTTTGCTGGCGCGCGAAATCCATATCGTTTCGACTCCGGAGGCCCGTGCGCGTTCGCACGGGCTCGCTCACTATTCGATGAACTGCTCGCTGCCGACGATGCCGATCTTGGTCAGGCCCAGCCGCTGCGCCGAGGCCATCACGCCGGCGACGATCGCGTACTTGGCCGACTTGTCGGGACGCAGGTGAATCTCGGGCTGGGGCGCTTTCTGGGCCGAGTCGGTCATCTTCGTTTCGAGCGCCGCGCGGTCGGGGACGGGCTCGCCATTCCAATAGACGACGCTGCCCGAGTCGATGTCGAGCTTCACGATTTCCGGAAGCACCGGTGGCGGCGGCGGATTGCCCGTGGGCATGTTGAGGTTGACCGAGTGCAGCTGGATCGGGATCGTGATGATCAGCATGACCAGCAGCACCAGCATGACGTCGATCAACGGCGTGGTGTTGATGTCGATCATCACCTCGGGGTCCGCGGACGCGCCGGACTTCAGGTTCATCGCCATGACAGGTTCCTCGTGATTCGCGCCGCGCTCAGCTCTCGCGCGGTGGGGGCTCGGTGATGAAGCCGACCTTGGCGATGCCGGCGCGCTGGCACGCGTAGATGATGCGCCCGATCGAGTCGTAGTTGGCGCCGCCGTCGCCGCGGATCTGTACCTCGGGTTGCGGCGTGAGCACGGCGATCTTTTTCAGGCGCTCGATCAGCGCGTTGGTCGTCGGGATGCGCAGCTCGTTCCAGTAGATCCGACCGCCCGCGTCGACCGACAGGACGATGTTCTCGGGCTTGGTCTCGCGGACCTCGTTGCGCTCCTTAGGCAGCGTGACCGGGATCGACGTGGTGACGACCGGAATCGTGATCAGAAAAATGATCAGCAGCACCAGCATGACGTCGACCAGCGGCGTCGTGTTGATGGTCGAAACGACTTCGTCCTCGTCGCCGCCGGCTGTGCCGACGTTCATCGCCACGGCTTAGGCCTTCGCGGGCGCCTTCTGGGCGCTGAGCAGCACGGCGTGCAGATCGGCTCCGAAACCACGGACGCGTTCCATCGCCGTCTTGTTGCGGCGGACGATCCAGTTGTAGCCCAGCACGGCGGGAACCGCCACGGCGAGACCGATGGCGGTCATGATCAGCGCCTCGCCGACGGGGCCGGCGACCTTGTCGATCGATGCCTGCCCGGCGATCCCGATGGCGGTCAGCGCGTGGTAGATCCCCCACACCGTCCCGAACAGACCGACGAAGGGCGCCGTCGAGCCCACCGTCGCCAAAAAGGCCAAGCCGTCCTGGGTGCGGCTTTGCACGTTCTCGATCGCGCGCTGGATCGACATCGTGATCCACTCGTTGAGGTCCACACTGCCAAGCAGGCCGACGTGGCGCTTGCTGGCTTCCAGCCCGGACTCGGCGATGAAGCGGTACGGGCTGCCCTCGGTCAGGCCCTCGGCGCCCTGACGGACCGTCGGCGCGCTCCAGAACGACTTGTCGGAGGCGCGCGCCTGCGCGCCCATCCTGAATTGCTCGTAGACCTTGGTGATGATGATGTACCAGCTGCCCAGCGACATGATGACCAGGATGATCAGCGTCGACTTGGAAACGAAGTCTCCACCCTTCCACAACGCTTCGAGGCCGTAGGGATTGTCGATGACTTCGCTGGCGCGGCTGCCCGCGGGCATCGCTGCGGGAGCTGCAGGGGCCGGTGCGGCAGCCGCGGGCGCGCCCGGCGCGGCGGGGACTGCTGTCGGCGGCGTCGGCGGGGCGGGTTGCGTTTGCGGTTGCGCCGGCGTTTGCGCCACGGCCGCTTGCGAAGCCAGCATCAGGACCGGCGCGATCAGCAAGGCGGCAGCGAGCGCGGCCAAACGGGACAGATTCAACATGGTGTCTCCAGACAGAAGGTTGTTCGGTCAGATTCCGAGCTCACGGTCCGATGTGTACGGACAGCGCCACCGACAATCGCCCATTCCGCGGGTAGCAGGCGGGGCCAAGACTGCTTCGGTTTTCGGTTCTTCGAGCGCGCCAGCTCCAAAACACATTGGCCCCGCCGAGGGCGAGGCCAAGCTTTTATCTCAAGGCCGGCGGATTCTACACAAAAGCGTCAAAAAGTCCACCCGAAATTGAAGCTTAGGCCCGGATTCGCCGCCAGCGCAATGGCCGTCTGGAACGTCGAAGGGGCACTGACTTGGCCGCACCCGAGCAGCCCTCCCATCGGCGGCTCGTCACCGGCCTGAGGCTTTGGCGGCTGGAATCCACGGTTTCGTCGCACGCTTATTGAGCGTGCCGGGCTCGCCGCCTACGATGCACCTGACGACGCGAACGCACGCACACCGGACTTGAATCCAACGAGCGTTGCGGCGCATCCAAGCATCAGCACTCGGAATAACGGACCAGGAGAAAACAATGACCGACTTTCAGCCCAACACCCCGCGCACGGCCCTCGGACTCGTCGCCACCGCGATGGCCGCGCTTACCCTGAGCGTGCTGGTCGTGCTGCCATCGAAAATGGAGCCGGACAGCCGCGCCTACGCGATGCTTGCCACGCAGCATGCCCCGTGCTCCGAAGCGCCGGCGCTCAAGTGCATGCAGGGGTGCCCCGTCGAGGGCTAGGCCGACGCGCGGGGAACCCGCGAGCCAGTCACTCGATCAGCGGAATCGCGACGGCGATGTCGTAAGCCTGAACGGCGCGTATCTTCGACTCGAGCTGCAGGTAGCGCGCGGCCCTCCTGGCCGGAAGCGCCTTCAGCACCGCGTTGTGCATCGTGCGCCTCGCCTTGATTTCCGCCTCATCCGTCGAGATCAGTTCATTCGCCAGCATCCGGGCGTAAAGATCGGATGGCGCCTTGTCCCGCGCGATCAGCGCTTCGACGGCGACGACCCGGCGCCGATTGATGTTGTCGAGCGCCCGCTGGTAGGCAGCGTAGATCGGCCAGAACTTCTTGGCTTCGGCGGCGGTGGGGCGCACGGTCGATTCCACCAGTGCTCTCTTGTCGGCGCGCACCGCGGTGCGCAATGCCTGCATCTCGTTGGCCTCTGGCGTTGTTTGCCCGACCGCAACGGGGCACGCAACGAGCCACAAGACACACGCCACGATACCGAAATAGCTTTTCATCTCCACACCCTAAGAATTAACCGAAACTTTGGAAGCGACGCCGAGCCAGCGCGCCCTTTTTATCATATTTGTCCACTGCGAGGTTGGCGTACGCGTCGGGCCTGCTCCTTCATGACTTGACTCGATCGGGAGCGGCGAAGATACTTTTCACGTGTCTTGTCATTTCAACACGGACGGGTTCAGGATGAAAATCTGGCTTGCCGCGGCAATCACCGCGATGCTCTCCGCCTGCGCCACGCTGCCCGACGCGTCGCGTCTCGACTCTCTTTTTCGGGACGATCTGTTCGCCGCACCGTCCGCACCTATCAGCGCCGACGACGTTCTCGCGCTCAGCGGCGACATGCAGAATTACCTGAGGGCACATCTTGCCGGCGCGGCGCGGCAGAAAAACCGACAGCGTGCGCTGATCGACGCGCTGTACAGCAAGGACCACCTCAGGCTCGCCTACGATGCAACGCTGACCCGAAACGCCGCCCAGACGTTCAGTGCGCGAGCTGGAAACTGCCTGTCGCTGGTGATCATGACCGCCGCGTTTGCCAAATCGGCAGACGTTCCGGTGCGCTACCAGATGGTGCTCGAGAATACCGTCTGGAGCCGCAGCGGCGGCATGTACTTCTCGATCTCGCACGTCAATATCGCACTCGGACCGGAATCCGGCGCGCGCTTTATCGACAACCAGGCCGCGCCGCTGACCGTGGATTTCCTGCCCGGCGAGGACATCCGCGGCCAGCGCATACGCGTGGTCAGCGAGCAGACCATCGTTGCGATGTACATGAACAACCGCGCTGCCGAAGCTCTCGCGGCGGGACAGGTCGACGATGCCTACGGGTGGGCGCGAGCCGCGATCAAGCAGGATCCGCGCTTTCTGAGCGCGTACAACACCCTTGGCGTGGTCTATCGGCACCACGGCAACCCAGACGCGGCGGAGCGCGTCCTTGCGCTCGTTCTGCAGCTGGAGCCGGGAAATCTGCAGGCGATGTCGAACCTTTCGATGGTGTACAAAGACTTGGGTCGTGCCCCCGAGGCGCTGGCGCTGACCCGCAGGCTGGAGGAGCTCGAGCCCTACCCGCCGTTTCATTTCTTCGAGCTGGGCATTGCGGCGATGCGCAGCGGCGACTATCGGGAGGCCAAGGCGTTGTTTGAGAAGGAAGTCGAACGCGACGCCTACTACCACGAATTCCGGTTCTGGCTCGGCGTGGCGTACCTGGGGTTGGGAGACCCCGCCAAGGCACGCGCGCAGGTGGGGCTCGCGCTGGAGAACAGCAGCACGCTCGCTGAACGCGAGCTCTATGCCGCCAAGCTCGACTGGATGCGGTCGCATCGAGCGTTACCGACGGGCGCTGCATACTAGGCGTGCAGATTCGGCAGCGATGGCGTCGTTTCCGCGGTAGACCGAACCTCCCCAAAAAAAAACCGCCCGGGATTAACCGGGCGGTTTGCTTTTCAGCGCGCGCGCCTTGCGGCCCGCGCCTAGCTGCAAAGGCTAGTTGAAGTTATAGATGAAGCCTACGCTGATGAACGGGCCGACCGCGCCGATCTGATGCAGCGCCGGGTTGTACGGGAGGCCTGCATTGACAGCGTTCGAGGTTTGACCAGCCGAGCTCCCGTACGTTTCGAAATCAAACGGCGGCTTGGCGTTGAACAGGTTCAGCACCGTGAAGTTGAACGTCCAGTTCTTGTTGTACTGGTAGGCCAAATACATGTTCGTGTACGTGAACGAGGCGACACTGCAATAGTCCGGCGCGACACCCGTATTGGCCCACCGCAGCGCGGCGTTGTTGTTCACCGCCAATGCCGTTTGGCAATCGTTGCTGCCCGACGACGGGTCCAATACGTTGATACTGCTGATGTAGTTGACGTTGAAGGTCGCGGTAAACGGTCCCTTCATCCATTGGATCGTGGCTTGGGCACGATCCCTCGGCGTGCCGGTATCGCCGCCGACCGCCGTCGGGCCGTGCGTACCGGCCAGCTTGCTCTTGATGCCGCCCGACGTCAGGTCATAACTCAAGATGTGCGACCACGTCACGCTGGTCAGCAGCTTGCTGGTGTCGGGCAGCGCCCAGGTATAGCCCGAGCTGACGTCGAAGCCGTCGGTGGTGACCGACTGCGCATTGATAAACGGAGCCCTCACATAGGCGATAAGCGGCGCAGTCGACAAGCCGCTACGGCCGTCGCCGAACGTCACCAGCTGCGGAGCCGGATTGCGAACGAGATTGTCCTGGGGATTGTAGTCAGGAGAGCTCGACGAAGGAATGATCTGGTTCTTGAGCTTGATGTAATAGTAGTCGAAAGTCGTCGACCAGCCCTTGATCGGCTCCAGGATCAAGCCGGCGGTGAAGTTGTCCGACTTCTCGGGCTGCAGGTTCTTGTTGCTGGACTGCAGATACGCCGGGTTGAACGAGCACGTGCCTTGCACATTCTGCGGCGAGTTAGGGGTGCCGGGGACCGGGCAGTTCAAGGTATCGCGAATGCTGTTGAAATTGAACGTCGAGCCGGCGTTCCCCGCCTCGGTGATGAACGGCGCGCGGAACCCCGTGCCCGCCGTGCCGCGCAGGGCCAGTTGCTGTATCGGCGTCCACTTCACGCCGACCTTGGGATTCCAGGTGCTGTTGTTCGGCGTGTTGTAATAGTCGTAACGCACCGCGGCGTCGATCTCCAGGTTCTTCAGCACCGGTGCGGCCAGTTCTGCGTACACGAACGTGTTGTTCTGGCTGCCGACCGCATAGGTCGTCGTCGAGACGTGGGCAACGGTACCGTTCTGGCCGGCACCAGAGTTCGGGGCCGAAAGATTGCGATATACGTCGCCCCCGCCGATGGCGAGGCTCAGCGGCCCGCCCTGCAGCTGCATGAGGTCCCGCGACCCGGACACTTGGGCAAAGCTCAGCGTGTTCCAGTTGTTGACGTTCACGGTCGGGTGGACGAAGTTCTCCTGCTCCCGCGAATTGCCGCCGGTCAGCAGATAGGGGTTCGTCGGATTGTTCAGTGCTGCGTAAAGGTTCGCGGGCGAGACAAAGCCGGTGTAGGTGATGTATTCAGTGACGTTGGTATAGCCTGCCGCACCGGTCCAATCCCAGCCCCACTTGGTCCCGGTCAGCTGCGCGACCAAACGCGAGGTCCCGACGTCCTCTTGCTGGGAGCGGTTCGTTCCATCCAGGGGAAAGGTCGCGCGGACGTTGGCCGGCACGCCGAAGGGATTGCCCGGGTAATTCGCCGGCACCGTGAAATTCGGAATCGGATTCACGCCAACTTTCGGGGCCTGGTTCGGACCACCGGTCAGGAATCCGGCGAAGGACGCAAAGGGCACCGTGCCCGGCGCGCTAACCTGGGTCGCCTGCTTGGCGAAATACGATGCCGTGACGTTGAGCAACCACTCGCTGGAAAGCCTGCTCGTCAGGCTGCCGATAATGTTGACGTCCTGCTGGTGTGGCTGGATCTGCGACCAGGTGTTCTTGTAGGTGCACAGGTTCGCGTTGCGCGACGCGAAATCGCAAGTGTTGGTGAGGAACGCGTTGTTCGCCGGCAGGGTCGAGGACCCGCCCGGATTCTGTAGGTAAGGCGCCCCCAGGATCACGGGGTTGGGCACGCTGACGCTTCTTGCACCCGGCCTCAGGTCATTCCCGCCCCAGGGGGTGTAATCGCCGCCGCCCACAGCCCACCGTTCCCCGTCGCGTTGGCTAAGTTTGATCGCATCCTGGTTCCGGTATTCGAACGCGAGAAAGCCGCCTAGCCCGGCGTTGACGTCGCCGAAGCCCTGCATGAGCTGCACGTCCACGGTCGTACCGCCGCCCTTGGTAGTCGTGCCAACGCTGGCGTTTGCGTAGGTGCCCTTGAAGTCCTTCTTGAGGATGATGTTGATCACGCCGGCGATGGCGTCCGAACCATAGATCGCGGACGCGCCATCGAGCAGGACTTCGATCCGATCCACGGCGACGAAGGGGATGCTACTCAGGTCGACGAACTGGCGTTGCGCGTCGTCCGTCCGAGGGTACCCAGCCACGCGGTAGCCGTCGAGTAGGATCAGGGTCGAGCCGACCGTCAGGCCGCGCAGCGAAACGCCGCTGGCGCCGCCCGCGAACGCGCGGCCGAATCCCGTCGTCAGCGTGCCGTTGCTGTTCGCCGTGAGGTTTCGCAGCACTTCCGAGACGCTCGTATAGCCGGATTCGATCATCTGCTGGGCCGAGATGACCTGGACTTCGCTTGGCGTCTCGCTGTCGACGCGGCGGATGTTCGTTCCCGTGACGTCGATGCGTCCGACCACTCCGGTGTTGGTCTGGGCCTGCGCCGGAACGACCGCCGCGGAAAAGGCTCCGGCGACGACCAGCTGGGCAACTGCAAGCGTTACGGGCTTCAACCTCAGTTTCATGGCAAATCTCCCCAAAGATTACGTATTTGTCGAGCCAGGAACTTGTGGTTCCCGCGCTCAGCGTTGCGAACGGATCGCTCGTGGTGGGTGCTGGCGTGCGTGGATTGAGTAGCCAATGTCTGGCGGCCTTGTCTCAAGTTGAACGGTACTGCAGGCCTTTGTCGACCGGCAACAAAATGTGTCGGTTGTGAGTCTGCGCGGCTGCAAGCTGTTGCAAATTTGCCATTGACGAGGGCCATCGGGGTGCGCTAGGCAGTATTCAGCCCATTCCGGACCGGGCGATTTCCCCAAAAACCGGCGGGAACGAGGTTCCCGCCGGGGGCACCGAGGTCTCGAGCCTGCTTGCCTGCGCTGGAGCGCAAATTTCAGAAGGGACGAACCATGCCGCAACTTAAAATCCTGCCCGCGACGCCACGGGACGTTCCGGAAATTCTGGAGTTGATCCGTGGGCTCGCCGAGTACGAGCGACTTGCGCATCTCTGCGTCGCGACCGAAAAGGATCTCGCGAATGCGCTGTTTGGCGAAAAACCTATCGCTGAAGTGGTCTTGGCGTGGGAAGACGCCCGCCCGGTCGCATTCGCATTGTTTTTCCACAACTTCTCGACTTTTCTGGGTCGTCGAGGTTTGTATTTGGAGGACTTATACGTGCGCCCCGAATGCCGCGGGCGCGGCTACGGGCGGCACTTGCTCGTCCACCTTGCCCGAATCGCGGTGGAGCGAGGCTGCGGCCGACTCGAGTGGTCGGTGCTCGACTGGAACACGCGCGCGATCGGTTTCTACGAGGCACTGGGGGCGACGGTGCTTGCCGACTGGCGAATCACGCGTGTAACGGGAGCTTCGCTCGAGCGCCTGGCGCGGCTGGACGCCGACCCCGATTCCGCCTGTGCTGCAAGCCAGGACAATGGGTAGAACTGCAGGCTTCCGAGGTACGGAAGAAACGTGGTCGAATGCTACGGTTGCAGCGTCGGTGAACGACCCGGGCTCTCTTGTGCTACAATGTCGTACAATGGGGATCGCCGATGACTACGCTAACCATACGTCTTGACCCAAAGCTGGAAAGGGCCCTCGACCGGGTCGCCAAGAGCTCCGGGCGGACCAAGAGTGACATCGTCCGCGAAGCGCTCAGACGGCAGGTCGCCGTCGCGCGCTTTCGGGAGCTACGGAGGAAAACCTTGCCGTTTGCCGAAGCGCAAGGGCTCGTGACCGACGAGGATGTGTTCCGCCACGTCACGTGAGGGTGTTTCTCGACACCAATGTCCTGGTGAGTGCGTTCGCCTCGCGCGGATTGTGTGCCGAGGTCCTCGAGTTGGTGCTACAGGACCACGACTTGATCGTTGGGGGGAACGTCCTCCGCGAACTTGACAAGGCGTTGCGCGGGAAGGTCAAGCTCTCAGCCCCGCGCTCGGCTGAAATTGTTGATTTCGTCGGCAACGAGGCCACCCAAGTCGTCGATGGCGCGCAACCCGCATTGACAAAAAACGTCGATGCGGCCGACGCTCACGTGCTCGGCGAGGCGCTCGCCGGAAAGGCGGGGGCGTTCGTCACCGGCGATGCCGCGCTGCTGCGGCTCACCGCCATTGACGCGCTCGTGATCGTTTCGCCGCGCCGGTTTTGGGAGATCCTCCGCGCTGGCAAGAGGTAGCGTGGTCTCGCTCCCACCCCGCAGGAAGCGGCGCAAGTGCGCCTCCGCTCGCGGCAGGCGATAATTGCGCTTTGCCGCAATTGGCAAAACATCCTCCATGACCGACACTCTTAGAATCGACTTCCAGCAGCTTCGCTCCGACGCCGAATTCTGGTCGTTGCGCGCCGTCGACGAATCGGCGCACACGCTCGTAGTGCGAAAAAACGTGCCGCAGCCTGCGATGGCTTCGCGCGACCGTGGCGCCATGCTCACCGCCTGGGCCGATGGCGGCTGTGGCTACGCGGCCATCAGCGACCTGTCGCCGCCCGCGCTGCAGGCCGCACTCGATCGCGCGACGCTCTGGGCCCGCGCCAGCGCGCGCGCCAGCCTGATCGACTTCCGCGGCCTTGCGAAGCCGGAGCCGCGCGGCGAGTACGCCTCCCCCGACGTTGACGGACAGGGTCGCACCCGACGCGACTGGTACGAGCTTCTCGGACAGGAATCGCGCAGCGCAGGCTTCGATCCGCGCATCGTCGACTGGGAAGCGAGCGTCGAAACGCGCAGCGCCGTGCACACCTATATGACCAGCGCCGGTGGCGACGTGACCCAGCGCTACCGTTTTGTCATGCCCAGCCTCTCCGTCACCGCGCACGGGGATGGAGACACGCAGACGCGCTCGCTCAATGGGTACCGCGGCCTCGCCCAGCAAGGCGGCGAAGCGATGCTCGAGCGTTTCGCGTTCGCCGGCAGCGGACGCCGTATCGCCGATGAAGCGCTGCAATTGCTGGCGGCGCCCAATTGTCCGACCGGCCGCATGGACGTGCTGCTCATGCCCGACCAGATGGTGCTGCAGATCCACGAGTCGATCGGACATCCCCTCGAGCTCGACCGGATCCTCGGTGACGAGCGCAACTTCGCGGGCACGAGCTTTGTCACGCTCGACATGTTCGGCAGCTATCGCTATGGCTCGGAACTGCTCAACATCACCTTCGATCCGACGCTGCCCGAGGAGCTGGCGAGCTATGCCTTCGACGACGACGGCATGCGCGCGGAGAAGCAATACCTCATCCGCGCCGGCATGCTCGAGCGCCCTCTGGGCGGCGCGCTCTCGCAAGCCCGCGCCGGAATTCCCGGCGTCGCCAACTCGCGCGCCGACAACTGGAACCGGCCGCCGATCGACCGCATGGCGAATCTCAACCTCGAGCCCGGCGCGAGCACGCTGCAGGACATGATCGGGATGATCGAGCATGGCGTGCTGATGCGCACCAACAACTCGTGGTCGATCGACGATTCGCGCAACAAGTTCCAGTTCGGGTGCGAGTGGGGAGAGCTGATCGAGAACGGAGAGTTGAAGGGCGTGGTGAAGAATCCGAACTATCGCGGTATCTCGGCGAGCTTCTGGCGCAACCTCGAGGCCGTCGGCGATGCGTCGACGCTGCAGGTGCTGGGAACGCCGTTCTGCGGCAAGGGCGAGCCCTCGCAGGTCATCCGCGTGGGTCACGCGTCGCCGGCGTGCGTGTTCTCGGGCGTCGATGTTTTCGGGGGAGACCCGTGATGACGACGACGCCGAGCGCGTCGGCGCGCACTCCCGAGGCAACGTCGATGGAAACGTATTTCAACGAGGTGGCGGCGCTGCTCGATCGCTCGCTCGAAGGCGAGGAGGTCTATCTGTGCACGCTCGGCGCCGAGCGCTCGGACTTCGTGCGGCTCAACCGCGGCAAGATCCGCCAGCCCGGCAGCGTGCAGCAATGCTATCTCGCGCTGCGCCTGATCCGCGGGCACCGGCACGCCGAGCAGTCATTCACCGTGAGCGGCGATCTCGCGCGCGATCGCGCCGACATCGCGGCCGCGCTGGTCGCGCTGCGCGAGGCCGTCACCGACGCGCAGGACGACCCGCATTTGGCGTACGCCAGCGATGTCCGCTCCAGCCGCAACGTCCGGACCGCGCAGCCCATAGCCTCGGAGCATGTCATCGCCACCGTTCTCGATTCGGCGCGCGGTCTCGACCTGGTGGGCATCTACGCCGCCGGGCCGGTCTATCGCGGCTTCGCGAATTCGCTCGGCCAGCGCAACTGGCACGAAGTGACCAGCTTCAACCTGGAGTGGAGCCTGTATCACCGCGCCGACAAGGCCGTGAAGACATCGTACGGCGGCTTTGATTGGTCGGCGCAGACGTTGGCCGCCAAAATGGACGATGCCCGCGAGCGGCTGGCGTTGCTGGCGCGGCCGGCGCAGACCCTCGAGCCCGGCCGCTATCGCGCGTACCTCACTGCGACGGCGATGGAAGAGCTCGCCGGCATGCTCTGCTGGGGCGGCTTCTCGGGGCGCGCGCTGGCAACGCGGCAAAGCTGCCTGTTCCGCATGCAGGAGGGCGGCGAAAGGCTCAACCGGGCCGTCGCCTTCAGCGAGAACGTCGCCGACGGCATTGCCCCGGCGTTCCAGGAAGAAGGCTACGCGCGTCCCGGAAGCGTCGCGCTGATCGCCGATGGCGGCATGGTCGGCTCGCTGGTGAGCCCTCGCACCGCACGCGAATTCGAACTTGCGACCAACGGCGCCAACGCTTCCGAAGTACCCGAGGCACTCGACATGGCTGCCGGCGACCTGCCGCTGGCGGACGCGCTCGCGGCGCTCGACACCGGCATCCTCATCGGCAATCTCTGGTACCTCAACTTCTCGGATCGGCCGGCGTGCCGCGTCACAGGTATGACGCGTTTCGCCACTTTCTGGGTGGAGCACGGCAGAATCGTCGCGCCCATCGACGTGATGCGTTTCGACGACAGTGTGTACCGGCTTCTGGGTGATCACCTGGTCGGGCTCACCCGCGAGCGCGAGCTGATCGTGTCGAGCAGTTCCTACCATGAGCGAAGCACCGGAAGCATGCGTCTGCCCGGCGCAGTCGTGAGCGACATAGCCTTTACCTTGTAGTACGCATACTCGTCGCTGACTGGTTGTCCGACGATGGGCAGAATCCATGCCCCGAGGCCGTGGCACGGCCTATGCTTGTGAATCCCCGACGTTTTTGGCCCGCGCGATGGGTCGGACCTGCGCAAGCGGAAACTCGCTGTGCTCACGCCGACCTTCAGCAAAGGGGCATATGTACACTCCAGCGCGCCGCGATAGCGTGCGTTGAAGGATAACGAGCAGGGGCTCGAAATCGCCCGATGCGACGAGCCTGCCAGGGGAGAAATTCGATTAATCCGCGCCCGAACTCCAGGGGAGTCACCCTCCTGTTGCAACGCATGGCGAAGGTTTTCACCAACACCTTCGCCGCCCTCGGCTTTGCCCTGCTCGCTACGGGCGCCGATGCCGCTTTGACCGTTACCCCGATCACGTGGAACGTGATCGGACTCGACAGCAACAGTCCGGCGTCGGGCCCGAACCGTTTCCCGGTCGGGGCGCGGGTCTGCAGCAATGCCGCGACGGCTGGCGTGTCGGTGGTCTGGTCGTGGGACTCGGCGAACGCCAACATCAACCTGCGTCCCGGCTCGCTGGCATCGATCACTATCCCGTCCATCGCGGCGGGCGCGTGTGCAGATGGGTACTTCGAGGTCGAGGTCACGCAGGTGCCCGCAGCCTTCGACACCGCGCGCAGTTACCACATCACCGCGACGGACGGCTCCGGCTCGGCAACCTCCCCCACCCCTCGCCAGCTCTACGTCGAGCACCTCATCTCGCAAAACCGCAACTCGACGACGGGCGTGAAGCTCAACGGCGTTTCGATTCCCGCAGGCGGTTCGATGACCCTGGTGGTGGGAAACACCTACACGATCGAGCTCGACGGCGCGACCGCGACCCAGGGTTACGAGCAGCTCGAGGAATTCATCAATTTCTCGAACACGATTTTCCAGATTCTCGCGGTGAACACGACGTACTCCTCGAACACTTCGATTTATGTGATGTCCCCGAACGACAAGCTCTACGCCGACGCCTGCCTGTGGGAGAACGACCCGAATAGTCCCAATTACCGCTCGTGCGTCGGTGTCGCCGGCAAGTCGGGCGGCACCGTCATCACGACCTATACGGTCAAGATCATCAGCGGCGGCGGCACGTCGCAGGCGCTCAGCAACCTGATCTACGACTTTTCCGGCAGCAGCTTCCACTACAACAGCGATTTCGCGGTGGGCGCACGCATCGCGACGATCGTCGACCCGTCGCTGGTCACAATGTCGAAAAAATTCACGCCCAACCCAACGACGGTCGGAGGCGTCTCGACGCTCACCTTCACGCTCACCAACCCGAACAGCGGTCCCGTGGGCTCGCTTTCGTTTGCGGACGCGTTGCCAACCTCGCCAGGAGCGATGGTCGTCGCGACGCCTCCCGCCGCGAGTACGTCGGGTTGCGGGGCGGCGACCTTTGCGCCGGTCGCCGGAGCATCGTCGATCTCGTTCTCGAACGGCACCGTCGCGGGCAGCAGTACTTGCACTATCCGGGTCAACGTCGCGGTTCCCGCGGCCGGCACGTATTCGAACACTTCGGGGCATTTGTTCATCGGTGCCGTGGATACCGGCAACTCGGCGAGCGACTCTTTGACGGTCACCGCGACACCGCCGCCGCCGCCCCTAGTCTGCGGCATCACGCTCGCCAACTGGAGCGTGCCGAACGGCACGGTCGCCAACCCGCCGGACCTCGCCGGTGGCGTTCCCACTGTCAAGGCCGCCAACGTAGCCAGCGCAGCGTCCTCGGCCAATCTGCCCGCGAGCACTGCCATTCTCGCGTCCAGCGGCCACGGCGACACGACGTCTTGGCAGACGTATGGCTACAAGGACGCCGGACAGTTCATCCAGTTCGCCATCGACACCAGCAAGTACACGGCGGTGCAGATGAGCTTCTGGGTCGCCAATCCGAGCCCGGCGAACGGACCCACCTCGATCGCGCTCACTGTCAACAGCGGCTCGGGCTTCGGCGCCGCCGTCCTCACGGTCGCGAATCCCGCGGCGGCGTTCACGATCCACACCGTTGATCTCACTGGGCTGACGAGCACCACCGGAACGACGACCTTCCGGCTCACCGCGACAGGTGCGAACAATAACGCGACCGGCGCATCCCTGAACTACGACGACATCGGTTTCATCGGCTGTGGGACGCCGCTCCCGCCGACGCTCAGCAAGGCTTTTGCGCCGAACCCTGTCGCCGTGGGAGCGGCGTCGACGCTTACATTTTCCATCACCAATCCGAACGGGTCGATCCCGCTCACTGGTGTTGCATTCAGCGACTCGTTGCCGACGGGTCTGACGGCGCCCAACGGGACGACGGCGGTCTGCGGCGGAAGCCTCGTGGTCACGGGCGGCAACCTACTGACGTTCACTGCGGGAACGCTGGCCGCCGGAGCCTCATGCGCGATACCCGTCGCGGTGACGGCGACGACGGCCGGTCCACACCCGAACGTGAGCGGATTCGTTTCCTCGACCGAGGGCGGGACCAATTCCGGGGCGACCGGCACCGGCGCGGCGTCGCTTACGGCGCTGCTTCCTCCGGTCATCGCCAAGCAATTCGCGCCGAACCCGATACTCGCGCTCGGCGTCTCCACGCTGACGTTCGTCATCACCAATCCGAACCAGAGCGACGCGCTGAGCTCGGTCGCGTTTAGCGACACCTTCCCGACATCGCCCGGCGCAATGGTCGTCGCGGCCGCGCCGGCCGCATCCGTTTCCGGCTGCGGCGCACCGACCTTCGCTCCCGGCGCGGGCGCAGCCTCGGTGAGCTTTTCCGGAGGCACGATCGCCGGCGGCGCCACGTGCACGGTGACGGTCAATATCACGGCGCCTGCGGTCGGCACGTACAACAACACCAGCGGCAATATTTCCCACGTCATCAATGCCGTCACGGTCAACGGGAACACGGCGACCGGCTCGTTGACGGTGAAGGCGCCGCAGCCGACCATCGGCGCATTGAAGCAGGTGGGCCTCACCAACAACCCGCTTGGGACGTGGACTTCCTTCCTCGCGGTGGCGGCCGGCACCAACGTCTTCTACAAGATCACGATCGAGAACGATGGCGATGTGGCTTTGAGTCCGGTCGGCGCTTCGGATCCGAACGTCAGCCTGGCCGGTTGTGTCTGGCCAGGCTCGCTGCCCGTCGCCGTGTCGGGCAACGACAACCACATCGCGACGTGCGTCGTCGGGCCGGTGGCGGCCGTCTCCGGCCTGAACCCGAACACCGCGACGGTTTCCGGCACCGGCGGCGGGAGCACCGTGACGCACGCGTCCACCGCGTCGTACGCCACGACCGGGCTCTCGATCGTCAAGAGCGCCGCCCAATCTTTCTTCGTTTCCGCGGGCGACCTCATCAACTACAGCTATCTCGTCACCAACACCGGGTTTGCGCCGCTGCAGGGACCGGTCACGGTTTCGGATACGAAGGTGGCCGTCACGTGCCCCGCAGTCTCCACCGTCGGGGACCTCGATAACTTCCTCGATCCGTCCGAGGCGCTGACGTGCACGGCGACCTATACGGTCACGCCCGCAGACGTAGCCGCGCAGTCGGTCACGAACAATGCCTTTGCGACCGTTGCCGGTGTGAATTCCTCCACCGTCAGCAAGACCGTGTCCCTCCTGACGCCGCCGACGATCGCGAAGTCGTTTGCCGCGCCAATGATCCCCGTGGGCGGAACCGTCAACATGAGCTTTGTGCTCACCAACCCGGGCGGAACAGCGCTCAGCGGAATCGCCTTTACCGACACGCTGCCGGCAGGCCTCACCACGCCCAACGCATCGACGGCGACGTGCGGCGGAACGCTGGTGGCGAGCAGCAATGTGCTGACCTTCACCGGCGGCACGCTCGCCGCCAACGCCAACTGCACCATCAACGTGACGGTGACCGGCGCGACGGTCGGGGTGAAAAACAACACCACCGGAGCGATCAGCTCGACCCAGACAGGCGCCGGCGCCACGTCCAACACCGCGACGGTCACGGTTGTCGCGCCGCCGACGATCACGAAGTCGTTTGCCGCGCCGACGGTTGCGCTCGGCGGAACCGTCAACATGAGCTTCGTGCTCACCAACCCCGCCGCGAGCGCGATCACCGGGCTGAGCTTCACCGACACCCTGCCGGCGGGCCTCACCATACCCAATGCCTCCATTGCGACATGCGGGGGGAACCTGGTCACGAGCAGCAACGTGCTGACCTTCACCGCCGGCACACTCGGCGCGGGCGCCAACTGCACTATCACCGTGACCGTGACCGGCGCCACCGCCGGCGTGAAGAACAACACCACCGGAGCGATCAGCTCCAATGAAACCGGGAGCGGCGCTCCGTCCAACACCGCGACGGTCACCGTCCTCGCGCCGCCGACCATCGCGAAGTCGTTTGCCGCCCCGACGGTCGCACTCGGTGGAACGGTGAACATGAGCTTCGTGCTCACCAATCCTGCCGCGACGCCGATCACCGGTCTGACCTTCAGCGACACCCTGCCCGCCGGCTTGACCGCGCCCAATGCGTCCACGGCAACGTGCGGCGGTACGCTGGTGACGAGCAGCAATGTGCTTACCTTCACCGGTGGCACGCTCGCCGGCGGCGCCGGCTGCACCATCACCGTGACGGTGACCGGCGCGACGGTCGGGGTGAAGAACAACACCACCGGAGCGATCAGCTCCAACGAGACGGGCACCGGCGCTGCTTCCAACACCGCGACCGTCACCGTCCTTGCACCGCCCACGATCGCCAAGTCGTTTGCCGCGCCCACGGTCGCCATCGGTGGAACGGTGAACATGAGCTTCGTGCTCACCAACCCCGCCGCGACGCCGATCACCGGACTTGCGTTCAGCGACACGCTGCCGGCAGGCCTCACCACGCCCAATGCATCAACGGCGACCTGCGGCGGAACACTGGTGGCGAGCAGCAACGCGCTCACCTTCACCGGCGGCACACTCGCCGGCGGAGCGAACTGCACGATCAACGTGACCGTGACCGGCGCCACAGCCGGAGTCAAGAACAACACAACCGGCGTGGTGAGCTCAAACGAAACCGGTAGCGGCGCTACGTCCAACACCGCGACCGTCACCGTTCTCGCACCGCCGACGATCGCCAAGTCGTTTGCCACACCGACGGTCGCGCTCGGTGGAACGGTGAACATGAGCTTCGTGCTCACCAACCCCGCGGCGACGCCGATCACCGGTGTGACCTTCAGCGATACGCTGCCGCCGGGGCTCACCACGCCCAATGCATCGACGGCGACCTGCGGCGGAACGCTGGTGGCGAGCAGCAACGTGCTGACCTTCACCGGCGGCACGCTCGCCGGCGGCGCCAACTGCACGATCAACGTCACCGTGACCGGCGCCACAGTCGGGGTCAAGAACAACACTACCGGAGCGATCAGTTCCACCGAAACCGGCACCGGCGCCGCTTCGAACACCGCGACGGTCACGGTCATCGCGCCGCCGACCATCACCAAGTCCTTTGCCGCACCGACGGTCGCACTCGGTGGAACGGTGAACATGAGCTTCGTGCTCACCAACCCGAGCGCGACGGTCGCGCTCACCGGGCTGGCATTCACCGACGCACTGCCGGCGGGTCTTACCACGCCTAATGCATCCACCGCGGCGTGCGGCGGCGGAACGCTGGTGGCGAGCGGCAATGTGCTGACTTTCACCGGCGGGACACTCGCCGCGAGCGCCAACTGCACGATCACCGTAGCCGTGACCGGCGCGACGGCCGGCATCAAGAACAACACCACGGGGACGATCAGCTCCACCCAGACCGGTGCCGGCGCGACGTCCAACACGGCGACGCTCACCGTGATCGCAATGCCGACCATCACCAAGTCGTTTGCTGCACCGACGGTCGCTCTGGGCGGATCGGTGAACATGAGCTTCGTACTCACTAACCCGAACGCAACGGTCGCGCTCACCGGCCTGGCCTTCACCGACACGCTGCCGGCGGGCCTCACCACGCCGAATGCGTCGACGGCGACTTGCGGCGGAACGCTGGTGGCGAGCAGCAACGTGCTGACCTTCACCGGCGGCGCGCTCGCCACGAGCGCCAGCTGCACCATCACGGTAGCCGTCACAGGCGCGACTGCCGGGGTGAAGAACAACACCACCGGAGCGATCAGCTCGACCGAGACCGGTGCAGGCGCCGCATCCAACACCGCGACGCTCACCGTCGTCGCGCCGCCGACGATCGCGAAGTCGTTTGCCGCACCGACGGTGGGCCTGGGCGGAACGGTCGGCATGAGCTTCGTGCTAATCAACCCGAATGCGACGGTCGCGCTCACCGGCCTGAGCTTCAGCGACACCCTGCCAGCAGGCCTGACTGCGCCCAATGCATCAACTGCGACCTGCGGCGGAACGCTGGTAACGAGCAGCAACGTGCTGACCTTCACCGGCGGTACGCTCGCCACCAGCGCCAGCTGCACGATCACCGTGACGGTGACCGGAGCGACGCTCGGGGTCAAGAACAACACCACCGGACCGATAGGCTCGACCGAGAGCGGTCCAGGCGCTGCATCCAATACCGCGACGGTCACCGTTGGCGCATCGCCGACTATCGCCAAGTCGTTTGCCGCGCCGACGGTCGCCCTGGGCGGAACGGTCAACATGAGCTTCGTGCTCACCAACCCGGGCGCGACGCCGCTCACCGGCGTCGCTTTCACCGACACGCTGCCCGCCGGCTTGACCGCGCCTAACGCCAGCACGGCCACCTGCGGCGGAACGCTGGTGATCAGCAGCAACGTACTGACCTTCACCGGTGGCACCCTCGCCGCCAACGCCAACTGCACCATCACCGTAACGGTGACCGGCGCCACGGTCGGGGTGAAGAACAACACCACCGGGCCGCTCAGCTCCAACGAAACGGGCACCGGCGCGCCGTCCAACACCGCGACGGTCACCGTCGGCGCATCGCCGACCATTGCCAAGTCGTTCGCGGCACCAACGGTCGGCCTGGGCGGAACGGTGAACATGAGCTTCGTGCTCACCAACCCCAACGCAACGGTCGCGCTTACCGGCGTTGCCTTCACCGACACCTTGCCAGCGGGCCTGACTGCGCCCAATGCATCGACGGCGATTTGCGGCGGAACGCTGGTGACCAGCAGCAACGTGCTGACCTTCACCGGCGGTACGCTCGCCACCAGCGCCAGCTGCACGATCACCGTGACGGTGACCGGCGGGACGGTCGGGGTCAAGAACAACACCACCGGGCCGATCAGCTCCACCGAGACGGGCACCGGCACGCCGTCCAACACCGCGACGGTCACCGTCGGCGCATTGCCGACCATCGCCAAGTCGTTCGCCGCACCGACGATCGCGGTGAGCGGAACGGTGGGCATGAGCTTCGTGCTCACCAATCCTGCCGCGACCGCGGTCACTGGGTTGGCCTTCGCCGACACGCTGCCGGCGGGCCTCACCACGCCCAATGCATCGACGACGACCTGCGGCGGAACGCTGGTGGCGAGCAGCAACGTGCTGACCTTGACCGGCGGCACGCTGGGCGCCGGTGCCAACTGCACGATCACCTTGACCGTGACCGGCGCGACGCTCGGGGTGAAGAACAACACGACCGGACCGATCAGCTCGAACGAGACCGGCACCGGAGCGCCGTCCAACACCGCGACCGTCACTGTCCTCGGGCCGCCGACGATCGTGAAGTCGTTTGGCGCCCCGTCGATCCCGATCAACGGGACAACGGCTCTCAGCTTGACGCTGACCAACCCGAACCCAACGGTCGCGCTCACCGGACTGGGCTTCACCGACGTTCTGCCGTCGGGCCTCACCGTGCCCAATGGATCCGTTGCGACCTGCGGCGGAACCCTCGTCACGAACAGCAATGTACTGACCTTCAGCGGCGGCACACTCGCCGGCGGCGCCAGCTGCACCATGACCGTGACCGTAAGCGGTGTTGGGATGGGGCAGCAGAACAACACCACATCATCGGTCACAGCCAGCGGGCCCGTGATACTCACGGGAACGGCGTCGAACACGGCGACCGTCACGATCGGCGAGGCACCCGCGCCCGTCGTTATCCCGGTGCTTGGGCCGTGGACGCTGCTGCTGCTCGGGCTCTTGGTCGCATGGTCGGGCGCCAGGCGGGCGCGAAGGTGACCACGGTCAGCGGGCGTTTAGTCGCTGCCGTGATACCAGCCCTTGGGAATCGCTGACAGAAGCTTGCGGGTGTAGGGATCGCGAGGGGCCCGGTAGATGTCGTCGGAATTCGCGATCTCGACGATGCGACCCTCGTTCATGACCATGATCTCGTCGGAAATGTACTTCACGACGGCGAGGTCGTGCGAGATGAAGATATACGACAGATGGAATTCGTCCTGCAGGTCCTGAAGCAGGTTGAGCACCTGCGCCTGCACCGACACGTCGAGCGCCGACACTGACTCGTCGCAGATCAGGATGTCCGGCTTGAGCGTCAGGCAGCGCGCGATGGCGATGCGCTGGCGCTGTCCGCCCGAGAACTCGTGCGGATACTTGTAGAACGAAACTTCCGGCAAGCCTACCTTGTGCAACAGCTCGAAGGCGAGCTCGGTTCGTTCCTGCGCCGAGTTGCCGATGTGATGGATGAGCATCGGCTCGGTGAGGATCTGTCCGATGATCATCCGCGGATTGAGCGACGCGTAGGGGTTCTGGAAAATGATCTGTATGCGCCGCTTGTACTCCATGAACTCGCGCGCCGACATCGCCAGGATGTCGCGGCCCTCGAACAGCGCCTCGCCGGCGCTTGCCTCGTGCAGGCGCATCAGCGTCAGCCCGACGGTGGTCTTGCCCGAGCCCGATTCGCCGACCAGCCCGAGCGTCTTGCCCTTGGGCAGGCGGAACGACACGTCCTTGACCGCCTCCAGCTTGCGCCGGCCGAACAGCCCGTCGCGCGAGTAGAAGTCCTTGCCGAGACCCTTCACGTCGAGAATGATCGGATCGGCACCGGTGAAGCCGCGCGGACGCTCGTCGAGATTCATCGCGTGCGCGCTGCCGCCCATGAAGTCCTCGATCACGGGGAGGCGCGCCGGGCGGCGGTCGAGCCTCGGGCGGCAAAGCAGCAGCGCCTTGGTGTAAGGGTCGCGCGGATCCTCGAACACCTGCTTGGCAGGGCCTTGCTCGCGGATCTCGCCGCTGCGCATCACCACCACGTAGTCGGCGATGTCGCCCACCACGGCGAGATCGTGGGTGATGAACAGCACCGACATCTGGTGCTTTCGCTGAAGCTCTGCGATGAGATCGAGGATCTGCTTCTGGATGGTGACGTCGAGCGCGGTGGTCGGCTCGTCGGCGATCAACAGCTTCGGCTCGCACGCGATCGCCATCGCGATCATCACGCGCTGCTGCTGGCCCCCCGACATCTGCGACGGGTACGCGTTGATGCGAAACGCAGGATCGGGAATGCCGACTTCAGCGAGCAGCTCGATCGCGCGCTTGCGCGCGGCGCGCCCGCTTAAGGCCAGGTGCAGGCGCAGCGATTCCTCGAGCTGGAAGCCGACGGTGAATACCGGGTTGAGCGATGTCATCGGCTCCTGGAAGATCATCGAGATGTCGCGGCCGCGCAGCGCCTGCAGCTCGGCCCGGCTCAGGCCGACCAGGTTGCGCCCGCCGTAGACGATCTCGCTCCCGGGGAGCACCGTCGAATTTTCCGGCGGAAGCAATCCGAGGATCGACAGCGAGGTCACCGACTTGCCGCTGCCGGACTCGCCGACCAGCGCCACCGTCGAATTGCGCGGAATGTCGAAGCTGATGCCCTTCACCGCCTCGAAGCTGGTGTGCTTGTCGAGGCGGAAGTTGACGCGGAGATTGCGCACCGACAGGAGCGGATCGGTCGCCGAAGGCGCCTCAGTCAAATGAGTAGTCGACTGAGCGGTCATTTGAGCTTCGGATCGAGCGCGTCGCGCAGCGAATCGGTGAAGAGACTGAACGCGGTCACCAGCACCGCCATCGCGGTGCCCGCCGCGGCGAGCTGCCACCACTTGCCGAGGATGAGCTCGTTCTGCGCCTCGTTGAGCATC
>JBDTZQ010000036.1:0-23888 GCA_040005035.1 Betaproteobacteria bacterium
CGCTGCACATGACCATCCAGACCGCGGTGCTGATCGAGACGCTCAAGGCGCTCGGAGCCGAGGTGCGCTGGGCGTCGTGCAACATCTATTCGACGCAGGATCACGCCGCGGCGGCGATCGCCGCCGGCGGCACCGCGGTGTTCGCGCACAAGGGCGAGTCGCTCGAGGAATACTGGGAATACACGCATCGCATCTTCGAGTGGGGCGACGGTCGCGGACCCAACATGATCCTCGACGACGGCGGCGACGCGACGCTGCTGGTGCATCTCGGCGAGCAGGCCGAGAGCGATCGCAGCGTGATCTCCAAGCCCGGCAACGACGAGGAATTCTGGCTCTACACGTCGATCGCCAAGCGCCTGAGCGCGAATCCGAAATTCTACTCGGCGCTCAAGGCCAACATCCGCGGCGTCACCGAGGAGACGACCACGGGGGTGAAGAGGCTGTATCGCATGCACGAGGAAGGCCGTCTCGGCTTCCCGGCGATCAACGTCAACGACTCGGTGACCAAGAGCAAGTTCGACAACCTCTACGGCTGCCGCGAATCGCTGGTCGACGGCATCAAGCGCGCCACCGACGTGATGATCGCAGGCAAGGTCGCGGTGGTCTGCGGCTACGGCGACGTCGGCAAGGGGTGCGCGCAGGCGCTTCGCGCGCTCTCGGCGCAGGTGTGGGTCACAGAGATCGATCCGATCTGCGCGCTGCAGGCGGCGATGGAGGGCTTTCGCGTCGTGACCATGGACCAGGTGGCCGACAAGGCCGACATCTTCGTCAGCGCCACCGGCAATGTCGATGTCATCACCTACGAGCATATGGCGCGCATGAAGAACAACGCGATCGTGTGCAACATCGGCCACTTCGACAACGAGATCGACGTCGCCTCGCTCAAGAAGTGCAAGTGGGAGAACATCAAGCCGCAGGTCGACCACGTGGTGTTCGCCGACGGCAAGCGCATCATCCTGCTCGCCGAAGGCCGGCTGGTGAACCTGGGCTGCGGCACGGGCCACCCCAGCTACGTCATGTCGAGCTCGTTCGCCAACCAGGTGATCGCGCAGATCGAGCTCTGGGGTGACGCGCGCACCGGCGGCAAGCGCTATCCGGTAGGCGTCTACGTGCTTCCCAAGCACCTCGACGAGAAGGTCGCGCGGCTGCAGCTCGACAAGCTCGACGCCACGCTCACTGAGCTGTCCGAGCGTCAGGCGCGCTATATCGGCGTCGAGAAGACAGGGCCCTACAAGCCCGATACGTACCGGTACTAGAGCGCGGCTCGCGCGGGTTGCATGGACAGCGGCATGGACAGCGGCATGGACAGCGCGAAGCGCGTCTACAGCTTCGAGTTCTTTCCGCCGGCGACGCCGGAAGGCGCGGCGAAGCTCTCGGCGACGCGGGCGCAGCTCGCCGTGCTCGCGCCGCATTTCTTTTCGGTCACCTATGGCGCCGGCGGCTCGACGCGCGACCGCACGCTGCAGGCGGTGCTCGACATCCAGGCGGCGGGACAGCGCGCCGCGCCGCATATCTCCTGCATCGGCTCGTCGCGCGAGAGCATCCGCGCGACGCTCGCCACCTACCGCGAGAGCGGCATACGCCATCTCGTCGCGCTGCGCGGCGATCTCCCGTCGGGCAGCGCCGGCGCGGGCGAGTTCCGCTATGCCAACGAGCTGGTGGAGTTCATCCGCGCCGAATCGGGCGACTGCTTCCACATCGACGTCGCGTGCTATCCGGAATACCACCCGCAGGCGCCCGATCCCGCCGCCGACCTCGCCAGCTTCAAGCGCAAGGTCGATGCCGGCGCGAACTCGGCGATCACGCAGTATTTCTACAACGCCGACAGCTATTACCGCTTCGTCGACGCGGCGGCCGCGGCGGGCATCAAGGTTGCGATCGTCCCGGGGGTGATGCCGATCACGAGCTTCTCGAAGCTGGCGCGCTTCTCCGATGCGTGCGGCGCCGAGATCCCGCGCTGGATCCGGCTCAAGATGGAAAGCTTCGGAGACGACACCGCGGCCGTGCGCGACTTCGGGCTCGACGTGGTGACCCGACTGTGCGCCGACCTCCTGGCGCACGGCGCGCCGGGGCTGCACTTTTACACGCTCAACCAGGCGGCGCTGAGCACCGCCATCTGGCGGCGCCTCGGCTTGTAGCACGCCGGTTTGGCGGACATTCAGCCTTTGCCGGGTCGGAACGAGATCAGATCGCGCGTCGTGTTCTCGGTGCGCACCGGCGCGCTTTCCTGCCCGTCGTACAGCGTGTACGAAGCGTCGTGCAGCTCGCGCACCGGCGCCTTAACATCGGCGCCGTACCAGACCGAATCGCGACGCTCTGTGCGTGAACGGAAGAACTGATCGTCGTCCAGCTGCAGGATGCGATAGACATAGACGGGTTCGAACGATCCGGCAGCCACGGTGACCGGACGCGTTCCCTGCACCGTTCCATAGACGAGGATCTGCGCCGGAAGCTGCGTCTCGGGGCTGATGGTCGGAATGACCTGGCGCCAGGTCTTGCCCTGCTCGAGCGGAAAATCGTAGAGCTTCACCGGCACGGGAAAGCGGCGCAGCGTCTCATTTTTCAGCGATCCCACCACGAGCCATCCGTTCGCGTCGACCTCCTCGTTTTCCTCGCTGCGTCCGTACGGGCCGTCGAAGGTCTCGCGCAGCGTTGCCACTGCGCCGGCGATGGAAGCGACTTCGACGTCGAGCATCGTGACCGCCCCGCGACGCAGATTGTCGGTGATTTTGTATTGCCAGTGATCGCCCACGACGAGCCTCGGCGCGCCGACCGCCGCGCCCGGCGGAATGGTATTGGCGGTCTGGCATCCCGCGAGCAGCAGCGCAACGAGCAGCGCAGGGATGAAGTTGACGAGGCAGTAACGGTCGCGTGAATTCATGCTGTCCTCACTTGCGTTCGATTTCGTCATCGGTGATCGCCCCGAGGCTCGCGGTCGACACCAGGCGCATGTACTTGCCGAGCACGCCGCGCGTGTATTTCGGCTTCGGGGCCTTCCATGCAGCGCGCCGGCGCGCCAGCTCGGCATCGTCGACGTGCAGCTCGATCAGGCGCCGGTGGGCGTCGATGGTGATGCTGTCTCCTTCGGCCACCAGCGCAATCGTACCGCCGACGTAAGCCTCGGGTGCGACATGGCCGACGACCATGCCCCAGGTGGCGCCGGAAAAGCGGCCGTCAGTGATCAGCCCGACGCTCTCGCCCAGGCCCTGGCCGATCAACGCCGACGTCGGCGCGAGCATTTCCTGCATGCCGGGACCGCCCTTCGGGCCTTCGTAGCGGATCACCATCACGTCGCCCGCGCGGATCTTCTTGGCGAGGATCGCCTCGAGCGCGGCCGGCTCGGAATCGAACACGCGGGCGGGTCCGGTGATCGACGGATTCTTCAGCCCCGTGATCTTGGCGACGCAACCTTCGGGCGACAGGTTGCCGCGAAGGATCGCCAGGTGGCCCTGAGGGTACATCGGGTTTTCCCATGGGCGGATGACGTCCTGATCGCTGCGCGGCGTCGCGGCAACGCCTTCGAGCTCGTCGCCCAATGATCGCCCGGTGATCGTGATGCAATCGCCATGCAGCAGTCCATGCTCGAGCAGCATCTTGAGGACTTGCGGCACGCCGCCCGCCGCGTTGAAGTCGACCGCGACGTAGCGTCCCGACGGCTTGAGGTCGCACAGCACCGGCACACGCTGGCGCATGCGCTCGAAATCGTCGATCGTCCACTCCACGCCCGCCGCGGATGCGATCGCCAGGTAGTGCAGGACCGCATTAGTCGAGCCGCCAGTGGCCATCACCAGCGCGATCGCATTCTCGATCGACTTGCGGGTGATGATTTCGCGTGGCTTAAGATCCAGAGTGACGGCGTGGATCAGCGCCCGCGCGGAAGCGGCGGCGCTGTCGGCTTTTTCCGGATCGGGTGAGGCGAGCTGAGAGCTGCCGAGCAGCGACAGCCCCAGCGCCTCGAAAGAGGAGGACATCGTGTTGGCGGTGAATTGGCCGCCGCATGCGCCAACGGTCGGGCACGCGTTCTTCTCGATGCCGATGAGGTCCTCCTCGGAGAGCTTGCCCGCGGCGTACGCGCCCACCGCCTCGAAGGGGCTCACGATGGTGAGCTTCTGTCCTTTCCAGAATCCGGGCTTGATGGTGCCGGCATAGACGAAGATCGCAGGCACGTTCATGCGCGCCATCGCCATCATCGCACCGGGCATGTTCTTGTCGCATCCACCCACGCACAGCACGCCATCCATGCACTGCCCCATCACCGCGACCTCGATCGCATCGGCGATGACCTCGCGCGACACCAGCGAGTACTTCATGCCTTCGGTACCCATGCCGATGCCGTCGGTGACGGTAGGAAAGCCGAAGACCTGCGGCTTGGCGCCGCCGGCCGTAAGCGCGCTCATCGCGCGGTCGACCAGAGGCTGGATGCCGGCGTTGCACGGGTTCATCGTCGAGTGGCCGTTGGCGACGCCGACGATCGGCTTGTCGAAGTCGTCGTCGCCGAAGCCGACCGCGCGCAGCATGGCCCGGTTCGGCGAGCGGGCAAAGCCATGGGTGATGATGCGGCTGCGTCGATTGTCGGCCATGCGGACTCCGGAACATTGGAACAGGAGTCAGTTATACCGGGCCCTTTCCGATGCTGTCCAATGCGCGCAGGCGGCGGTCCGCCGCGGTTTCGTCCTGAGCGGGACGCCAAGCGACGCGCGGGCCGAGCTGTACGGGGTGTCATAATCCACGCATGCTCGTCCATCCGCAGTTCGATCCCGTCGCGTTTCAGCTCGGGCCGCTGGCCGTGCGCTGGTACGGGCTCATGTATCTGCTCGGGTTCATCCAGCTCGTGGTGCTGGGCAAATACCGCGCGCGGCAGAATCTGCTCACCGGCTGGCACCCGCGCGACGTCGACGACATGCTCTTCTACGGGGTGTTCGGCGTCATCCTCGGCGGCCGGCTGGGGTACGTCCTGTTCTACAAGTTCGGGTACTACGCCGCGCACCCGCTGGAAGTGCTGGCGTTGTGGCAGGGGGGAATGAGCTTTCACGGCGGCTTCCTGGGCGTGCTGATCGCGCTCGCTATCTTCGCGCGCAATCGGCACAAGCACTGGCTTGAAGTCACGGACTTTGTCGCCCCGCTGATACCGCTCGGACTGGGGCTCGGCCGTCTCGGTAACTTCATCAACGGCGAGTTGTGGGGGCGGCCTACCGACGTGCCGTGGGCGATGGTGTTCCCGCAGGTGGACATGCAACCTCGGCATCCTTCACAGCTCTACGAAGTGGGCCTGGAAGGCCTAGCGTTGTTCGCACTGCTCTGGTTCTTCGCGCGGCGGCGCCGGCCGATGGGCGCGGTGTCGGCGATGTTCCTGATCGGCTACGGCAGCTTCAGGTTCATCGTCGAGTACGCGCGAGAGCCCGACAATTTCCTGGGACTGCTGTCGCTTGGGCTCAGCATGGGGCAATGGCTGTCGCTGCCGATGGTCGCCGCAGGCGTGGTGATGATGTCGTGGGCTTACTGGCGCTCGCGCAAGGCGCAGCCCACTATCTACGGCAGCTGAGCGAGCAGTCCGGCGTAGCCAAGGAGTCCGGAACGATCCGGCGTCGAGCGCGCTAGTCGCGCCGGCGATACTCGCCCTCAATCGTTGTGCGTCCCAGCCCGGCGTGCGCAAACGATCGGCCGACGTTGATCGGCAAGAGAAGCAAGGTGAGCGCCATCAGGTCGGAGACGATGCCGGGCACGATCAGCAGGATCGCGGCGAGAATCTTGCGTCCGCTGTCGAGCAATCCGCGCATTAAGGGCTGATCTCCGCGCAACCCGGCGAGTGTGCGCGTGCGGAACGCAACGCGCTCGTGCCGAAGCAGCAGCGATCCGGCAATCGCCGAACCGAGCAGCAACGCCATGACCGGCACGCCCGTCCATTTCGCGAAGCGTACCGTCGCGATCACGTCGAGCACCGGGAAAATCAGTACAATCAGCATCACCAAAAAACGCATGGAGGCTCCTTGCCTCGCGCTGTACCTTCGGCATTGCTGGTCCTGACTACGCTCCCTCAAAGGGATGCTGCCGAGTCGCTTGCGCGCGAGCTGCTCGCGGCCCGCCTCGCCGCCTGTGTCCAGATCGGCGCGACGGTGCGCTCACTCTATCACTGGCGCGGGGAAATCGAAACCGCCGACGAAACACCACTCGCGATAAAGACGCGCGCGCCACTCTACGCGAAGCTCGAGGCCGCCATCCGGGCGCGGCATCCCTACGAACTTCCCGAGATCGTCGCTGTCCCCATTATCGATGGATTGCCCGGTTATCTTGAGTGGATTGAAGCCGAAGCCTCGGCTGCGGCCTGAATGGCGCCTCGTCCTGGCCTGCCTTGCCCTAGGCATGGCGGGCGGGGCGCTGGCGCAGCCGCTCCCATTGGCGCCGAACAAGGCCTTTCGCTTCGAGGCGCGCGCGCTCAATCCGCAGACCATCGAAGCGCGCTTCTCGATCGCCGACGGGTATTACCTCTACCGAGACCGCATCCATTTCTCGGTCGAGCCGGCGACCGTTCCCTCCACCGTCCCGGTGCTTCCCGAAGGCAAGGTCAAGCAGGACCCGTTTTTCGGCCGCGTCGAGACCTACCGCGGCGGCGTTCAGGTGAATATCGCCCTCAAAGACACCGTTCCGGGGCAAAAGGTGGTGGTCGTCGTCGAATCCCAAGGGTGCGCGGACGTCGGTATCTGCTACCCCGTGCAATTGCAGCGCGTCACCGTGGCGTTGCCCGCCGCCAACGTCGCTCCGACGCGGCCCGGTCAGCCCAAGTCGTGGCTCAACTGAACGTCGCGCTGATCACGTCGCGGCAAGACGCCGGGCCGGGATGACCCGAAACCGCCGGTGGTTCGCGACGATGGCGCTGGTCGTGCCCGCGCTCGGCTTGGGAATCTACGCCGCGATGGAGAACCGGCCCAGCACCGACGGCACGCCGGTGCTCGCGCTGACCCTGCCGGACACCTCGGGCAAGCAGCAGCCGCTCAACCAATTTCGAGGCAAGGTTGTCGTGGTCAACTTCTGGGCGACGTGGTGCGCGCCATGCCGCGAGGAGATGCCGGAATTCGTTCGTGCTCAGGCGGAGTTCGGCGACCGTGGGCTGCAATTCGTCGGCATTGCCGTCGACGAGGCCGACAAGGTCGATCGGTTCAGCAAGGAGCTCGGTCTCAACTATCCGACTCTCATCGGCGGGTATGGCGCGGTCGAATTATCGAAAACCTTGGGCAACAACCTCGCGGCGCTGCCCTTCAGCATCATCCTGGACCGCAAGGGAGCGGTCGTTCACACCCAGTTGGGACCGCTTAAACCGGACCAACTTCGCTCAATAGTCGGCAAATTGCTCTAAAGCGGCGCATTTTACTCGCCGTGGTAAGCCCTCTTGGTGGGGCGCCTCGGCGGTCCCGGAGGTCACAACCTTCGGATTTACCCGGCGCAGCGTCGGGCAAAATGCCCGCGATCCACCTCTAGCCTGCGCGCGGGCCGACACCCTCGTAGGGATCGCGCAGTCTGGACAACTTCCATCATCTGCGGCAAACTACGCAGATCCACCGTCATCCACGCGGTATCGCGCCGGCTTCAACGCGAGCGCGCAGCAGGCCCACCCTCCCATGGATTTACGCAAGCTCAAGTCACTGATCGAGCTGTTTGAGAGCTCGGGTATTGGCGAGTTGGAGATCGCAGAGGGCGAGGAACGCGTCCGCATCACCCGCAACCCGCCGCCGGCGACCACGCAGGCTCCTACTACGGCAACCCAGGTGCACACCGTCACCACGCCGGCCGCGGCGCAGCCGGCGGAAGCCGCGGCGGCGCCAACTCCCGAGCCCGAGGGCCACGTCGTCAAATCGCCGATGGTCGGCACGTTCTATCGGGCCGGCGCGCCGGGTTCGAAACCGTTCGTCGATGTAGGCGACAGTGTTAACGCCGGCGATCCGCTTTGCATCATCGAGGCGATGAAGCTGATGAACGAGATCGAGGCCGACAAGTCCGGCGTCGTCAAGGCGATACTTGTCGAAAACGGGCAGGCGGTGGAGTACGGACAGCCTCTGGTCGTGATCGCCTGATTCGAAATTCGAGCGCGCATTTCGCGCCCTCGCGCCGCTGCAGCCCCCTGGACGTTTCGTGCCCACCAAAAACGCCGGACAACTGTTCGACAAGGTCCTGATCGCCAATCGCGGCGAGATCGCGCTGCGCATCCAGCGCGCCTGCCGCGAACTCGGGATCAAGACCGTGGTCGTGCACTCGGAGGCCGATGCCGAGGCCAAGTACGTCCGGCTGGCCGACGAGTCGGTGTGCATCGGGCCGCCCGCGTCGGCGCAGAGCTATCTGAACATCCCCGCGATCATCAGCGCGGCTGAAGTCACCGATGCGCAGGCGATCCATCCCGGGTACGGTTTTCTCTCGGAGAATGCCGACTTCGCGGAGAAGGTGGAGAAAAGCGGATTCGTCTTCATCGGGCCGCGTCCGGACACGATTCGCCTGATGGGCGACAAGGTGAGCGCCAAGGTCACCATGACCAAGGCCGGCGTGCCGTGCGTTCCCGGATCCGAAGGCGCGCTCCCGGACGACCCGAAGGAAATCGTCAAGATCGCGCGCGCCGTGAAGTACCCCGTGATCATCAAGGCCGCGGGCGGTGGCGGCGGTCGCGGGATGCGCGTGGTCCACACCGAGGCGGCGTTGCTCTCGGCGGTCGGCCTGACGCGCGCCGAAGCCGCCGCGGCATTCGGCAACGGCACCGTGTACATGGAAAAATATCTCGAGACGCCGCGGCACATCGAGATCCAGGTGCTGGCGGATGAGCACAAGAACGCGGTTTACCTGTTCGAGCGCGATTGCTCGATGCAGCGCCGCCACCAAAAGATCATCGAGGAGGCGCCGGCGCCCGGCATTCCGTTGCGGGCGCTCACCCGCATCGCCGAGCGTTGCGCCGAAGCCTGCCGAAAGATTGGCTACCGCGGGGCGGGAACCTTCGAGTTCCTCTACCAGGACGACGAGTTCTATTTCATCGAGATGAACACCCGGGTGCAGGTCGAGCACCCCGTCACCGAGCTCGTCACCGGAATCGACATCGTGCAGCAGCAGATCCGCGTCGCCGCCGGACAGAAGCTGGCGTTTCGGCAGCGCGACATCGTGCGTCGCGGGCATGCCGTCGAATGCCGGATCAACGCCGAGGACCCCGAGTCGTTCGTGCCGTCGCCGGGTCGCATCACGTCGTACCACGCGCCCGGCGGACCGGGCATCCGCGTCGACTCGCACATCTACCAGAATTATTTCGTTCCACCCAACTACGATTCGCTCATCGGCAAGGTCATCGCCTATGGCGACACGCGCGAGCAGGCGATCGCACGCATGCGCATCGCGCTTTCCGAGATGGTCGTCGAAGGCATCAAGACGAACATACCGCTGCATCAGGACCTGCTGCTCGACGCCGCGTTCATCCGGGGCGGCACGTCGATCCATTATCTCGAGCAGCGCATGGCGAAGCGCAAGCAGACTGCCTGATCCGGCAGCGATGCCATACCTGGCGCTGCGCCTGGACGTGCCCGCGGGCGAGGTCGAGAACTGGTCGGACGCGCTGCTCGAGGGCGGCGCGCTCGCGGTCGACGCCGCCGACGCGAACGCTGGTACCTCCCGCGAGGTGTCGCTGTTCGGCGAGCCCGGTTCGGCGACCGAGGTCTGGCCGCAGACGCGGCTTACCGTCCTGTTCGACGCGGCATCCGACGCCGCCGCGGCGCTTGCGCGTGCCAGCGCGCGCATCGCGCTGCCGGCTCCGGCATACTCCATCGAGCCGGTGCCCGACGACGACTGGGTTCGAAGGACGCAGAGCCAGTTCGCTCCCGTCCATGCGAGCCCGCGCATCTGGATCGTGCCGACCTGGTGCGAGCCTCCCGACACCGCCGCGATCAACGTCCGGATCGATCCCGGCCTTGCCTTCGGCACCGGGAGCCACGCCACGACGCGGCTTTGTCTGCGCTGGCTCGACGACAGCGTCTCGGCGGGTAGGCGCGTGCTCGACTACGGTTGCGGCTCGGGCATTCTGGCGATCGCCGCGGCCAAGCTGGGAGCGAGCGAAATCTGCGCCGTCGACGTCGACGCGGATGCGATCGCCTCGTGTAGCGCAAACGCCGAAGCCAACGGCGTGAGCCTGTGGTGCGGCACGCCCGATCGCTTGCACAGTGGCGTCTTCGACGTCGTGGTCGCGAACATTCTCGCCAATCCGCTGCAACAGCTTGCCGCGTCGCTCGCAGCGCGCGTGCGCATCGGCGGCGACATCGTCCTTTCGGGCGTCCTCGAGGCCGAGGCAGCGGCGGTAAATGCGGCCTACGCGCGATGGTTTAATATCGACGTATGGGCGAAGGAAGAAGGATGGGTGTCGTTGGCGGGACGCCGGAACCGTGACCATGGCTGACGAGAAATTCACTCGCTGTCCGGGGTGCAAGACGATCTTCCGGGTCACCGCGCAGCAGCTCGCGATGCGCGCCGGACAGGTACGCTGCGGCCACTGTCGTACGGTGTTCGACGGGGTCGCCGCGCTGGTCTCGCTCGCGCCGCAGCCCGCTCACGAGCCGGAGCTCGACGAGATCGCGATGGGGCCGCCGACGGTGACCCTGCGCAGCTCGCAGGCGCTGCAGCCGGCTCCGTTCGACGACGACCACGATAGCGAAACGCACGACGAGCGCGAGGAGCTGGCCGCCGAGCGCGCCGAAGCGTACGCCGATCCGCATGTCGCGTATTCGTCGCGTTTCTCGTGGCAGGAGAAAAAAGAGCGGCATCGGGTGCCGACGTGGCTGGTCGGCTTGGCGATACCGGTTCTGCTCGTGCTGCTCGCGGCTCAGGCTCTGTTCCATTTCCGCGATGCCATCGCCGCGCACTGGCCGACGACCAAGCCGACGCTGATCCGCCTGTGCAGCTTCGCGTCGTGTGAGGTGCAGCCGTTGACCGACATCGCGGCACTGTCGATCGAGGCGTCCGACCTGCAAGCCGATCCGGCGCACCGGGGACTGCTGATTCTCTCGACGACGATTCGCAACCGCGCACCCTACGCACAGTTGTTCCCGTACGTCGAGCTCACGCTCTCGGACACGCAGGATCAGGTGGTGGTGCGCCGCGCCTTCGCGCCCGCCGAATACCTGAGCGCCGCCGCGGATCCCCGTGCGGGGATCGCCGGCAATTCCGAGCTCGCAGTGAAGCTTTTCATCGACGCAAGCGCGACCACGCAGGCAGGCTACCAGGTCTACCTGTTCTATCCCTGAGTCCAGGGCAGGCCGGCGTGGCGCCAGCCGTTGACGTGACCGCGCTGGCCTGCCGCATCCTTGTCGCCTTCGAAGCCTTGCAGCACATTGAAAGCACGCTGGTAGCCGGCGGCGTGTGCCGCGCGTGCAGCCTGGTCCGAGCGCTGGCCGCTGCGGCAGAGAAACAACAGCGGCACATCGCGCGCGCCCGCCGCCTGGTCAAGTTGCTGCGCGAAGGCCGCGTTGCGAGTCCCAGAGGGGTAGGTGTTCCATTCGATAAGCACGCTGCCGGGAACGCGTCCGACGTATTCCCACTCGGCGCGCGTGCGAACATCGATCAGCCTTGCACCCGGCAGACCCTCGAGCAGCGCGCGTGCTTCGTCCGGAGTCACCGCGCCGGCATACGGAAGTCCGGCTTCGGCGCCGCGCTGCCTCGCGGCCTCGAGGACCGCGGTGAGCTCCTGGGATGAGGGCGGGACAGCGTTCGGCATAGGATCGGGTGGGTCAGCCATTCGAGATAATTATAGAGCGAGGTGCGTAGGGCGCGTGTTTCCAACCGCGGCTGCTTGCACCATAATAAGGCGAGCCTCGGCGCAAGCGCCAGTTCGTGGTGCGGGCACCCCCCTAGCGAGGACGCTTGCAAAGGTCCCGGAGGCGATTTGGCCCGGGGCTGGTGCAATGGTTTAATGGCATAGTTTCTGCTAAAACTTGCGCTCCCGCGCAATTTCGCAAGCTCGCCGCATTCCGGTTTTTTCCAACTCGCCGCATCCCTCAGGGAGATTCGCATGGCTGCCGCAGCTGCTGACGTACTCAAATCGCTCAAGGACAAGGACGTCAAATTCGTCGACCTTCGCTTCACCGACACGCGTGGCAAGGAGCAGCACGTCCAGGTCCCGGCCAAGCAGTTCACGCAAGACAAGTTCGACAGCGGCCACGCCTTCGACGGTTCGTCGATCGCCGGGTGGAAAGGCATCGAAGCCTCCGACATGCTGCTCATGCCCGACCCGGATTCGGCGCGCATCGATCCGTTCACCGACGAGACGACGCTCAACATCACGTGCGACGTCGTCGAGCCCGCCGATGGCAAGGGCTACGATCGCGATCCGCGCTCGCTGGCCAAGCGTGCGGAGGCCTACCTAAAGTCGACCGGACTCGGCGATACCGCGTATTTCGGGCCCGAGCCAGAGTTTTTCATCTTCGATTCGGTGACCTGGCACGCCGACATGTCCGGATGCGGCGTCAAGATCGAGTCGGAAGAAGCGGCATGGTCGAGCGGCAAGGAATACGAAGGCGGCAATATGGGACACCGCGCCTCGGTCAAGGGCGGCTATTTTCCGGTGCCGCCAAATGATCAGTTGCAGGATATCCGCAACGCCATGTCGCTCGCGCTCGAAGAGCAGGGCGTCGAGGTCGAGGTGTTCCACCATGAGGTGGCCACCGCCGGCCAGTGCGAGATCGGCACCAAGTTCAACACGCTGGTGAAGCGTGCCGACTGGAACCAGATCCTCAAGTACACCGTGCAGATGGTTGCGCATTCGTATGGTAAGACCGCAACCTTCATGCCCAAGCCGATCGTCGGTGACAACGGCTCGGGAATGCACGTGCACCAGTCGGTGTGGAAGGGCGGGCAGAACCTTTTCGCGGGCAACGGTTACGCCGGGCTCTCCGAATTCGCGCTGTTCTACATTGGCGGGGTCATCAAGCACGCCAAGGCGCTCAACGCGATCACCAATCCAGGCACCAATTCGTACAAGCGCCTGGTTCCCGGATTCGAGGCGCCGATCAACCTCGCCTATTCGGCGAAGAATCGCTCGGCGTCGTGCCGCATTCCGCACGTGAGCAATCCGAAGGGCCGGCGGGTCGAAGTCCGCTTTCCCGATCCGACGGCGAATCCGTACCTCGCCTTCTCCGCGCTGTTGATGGCGGGGCTCGACGGTGTGCAGAACAAGATTCACCCAGGCGACCCGATCGACAAGAACCTCTACGACCTGCCGCCCGAGGTCGCGGCGAAGATCCCGCACCCCTGCGCGTCGCTCGACGAAGCGCTGGAAAATATCGACAAGGACCGCGAGTTCCTTACCCGCGGCGGCGTGTTCTCCAACGACATGATCGACGGCTACATCGCGCTCAAGATGGAGGAAGTCACGCGCTTCCGGATGACGACGCATCCCATCGAGTTCGACATGTATTACAGCTTGTAGCCGACCAGGATCGGGGCCGGTGGGCGCGGTTTCGGCCGGTACCCCGGCCCGCCATTGCGCGGCGCGGGGTTTGATACACTGCACCGCATGTTTCCCCGCCCCGCCACACCTGCTGCCGCATGGTGCATGCGCGCCATGTGCTGGTGCGCCGCCGCGAGCTTCGCGTCGACGGCGCAGGCCCAGATCTGCAAGTACATCGATCCCGAGGGCAACGTCCATTACACCAACGTCGCGCCTGAGAAAGGCTGGAAGAAGCTGTCATGCGGCGTAGGCGACGAAGCAGGGCGCGGCGCCCCATCGCGGTCGACGCCGACCCCCGCCGGGTTCCCGCGCGTCGACGCCGATACCCAGCGCGGACGCGACGACATGCGCCGCAAGGTGCTGACCGACGAGCTCACCACCGAGGAAAAGCTGCTCGTTGAGTCGCGACTCGCCTATGGCGAGGGCGCGCCGACGCCGCTGCCCGAAGAACAAGCCGACGCGCAACGCTACGCCCAGCGCTTGGGCAAGCTGCGACAGGCGGTCACGCTGCACGAAAAGAACATCGAAGCGCTGCGCAAGGAGCTCGCGGCGCTGCGCTGACGAGCGCGAGACCCCCTGCGCCGGCCGGGCGCGGATATTGCTACTATCATCGCTGCGCCTTCCGGTGACACGCGATGCAAGTCCAGCCGCTTTTTCCTCCCATCGAAGAAACCGCGCTACCGTACGCCGGTCTCGAGCTGCTCGCCACCGCGGTGCTGCTGCTCAGCGCGAACCTGCGCGTCATCTACGCCAACCCCGCAGCGGAGAATCTGTTCGAGCTTTCCCGGCGGCAGCTCATCGGTCAACCCGCGCGGCTGCTGTTCGGCGATGCCCTGGCGCTGTTCCAGGCGATCGGCAAGGCGCAGTCCAACGGCGCCTCGTACACCGAGCAGGAACTCGAGCTCGGCGTTATTGGAAAACCGCGCATGCATCTGGTCTGCACCGTGTCGGTGGTCGACACCGCGGACGCGAGCCTGCTGCTGGAGTTTCGTCACATCGACCAGCAGCTCAAGATCGCGCGCGAGGAGCGGCTGCTCGAGCAGCAGCAGGCCAACCGCGACCTGATCCGCAGCCTCGCCCACGAGATCAAGAATCCGCTCGGCGGAATACGCGGCGCGGCGCAGCTACTCGAGCGGCAACTCGAGCGAGCGCCGCTGATCGAATACACGCAGGTCATCATCGGCGAGGCCGACCGGCTGCAGACGCTGGTCGACCGAATGCTGACGCCGCATCGATTGCCCAAATACCGGCGCACCAACGTCCACGAGATCCTCTCGCGGGTGAGCAGCGTCGTCCAGGCAGAATTCCCGCAGATCGGCTTCGTCTTCGATTTCGATATCAGCATCCCCGAGTTCGAGGCCGATCCCGAGCAGCTCACACAGGCGATCTTCAATATCGTTCGCAACTCCGCGCAGGCGCTAGCCGGCGCAATCCAGCCGAGCATCCGCCTGACCACCCGCGTGGCGCGCGGCGTGACGCTCGCCAAGCGCCGGCACCGGCTCGCGCTTGCACTCTCGGTCGAGGACAACGGAAGCGGCGTGCCGGACGAGCTTCGCGACAGGATCTTCTTTCCGCTTGTGTCCGGGCGTGAAGGCGGAAGTGGCCTCGGACTGACCATCGCGCAGACCTTCATCTCGCAGCACAACGGCGCGATCGATTGTGAAAGCATTCCCGGGCGCACGGTATTCACGGTGCTGCTGCCGCTTGAGCTTCCGCGCGTTGCGCCGTCCTCCTGCTGACCTTCGCGAAGAATCATCTCGGATAACTCCATGCACGTATACGACGACCGCGAACCGGCAGGCAGCGTGACGACCAAGGCCGTCTGGATCGTCGACGACGACCGGTCCATTCGCTGGGTGCTCGAAAAGGCGCTCGAGCGTGAAGGCATTCCCTTCAAGACCTTCGCGTCGGTGATCGAGGTGATGCAGGCGCTGCAGCACAGCCAGCCGCAGGTCCTGGTCTCCGACATCCGCATGCCGGGGGAGTCCGGGCTCGCGCTGCTCAACAAGATCAAGGAGCACCACCCCCGCGTGCCGGTGATCATCATGACCGCGTATTCGGACCTGGACAGCGCGGTCGCGGCTTTCCAGGGCGGGGCTTTCGAGTATCTTCCCAAGCCTTTCGACATCGATCACGCGATCGCGCTGATCCGCCGGGCAGGCACCGACGCGGGCGCGGTGTCGGCGGCGATGGCCAACGGCGGCGATGCGCCGGAAATGCTCGGGCAGGCGCCGGCAATGCAGGAAGTGTTCCGCGCCATCGGACGGCTGTCGCAATCGCACGTCACGGTGCTCATCACCGGCGAGTCGGGAACGGGCAAGGAGCTCGTGGCGCGTGCGTTGCACCGGCACAGCCCGCGTGTTTCGGGACCGTTCGTCGCCATCAACACCGCGGCGATCCCTAAGGACCTCCTGGAGTCAGAGCTGTTCGGGCACGAGCGCGGCGCATTCACCGGCGCGCAGAGCTCGCGGCGTGGCCGCTTCGAGCAGGCCGAAGGCGGAACGCTTTTCTTGGACGAGATCGGCGACATGCCGCCGGATCTGCAGGTTCGCCTGCTGCGTGTGCTGTCCGACGGTGAGTACTACCGCGTGGGCGGTCACGCCCCGCTGAAATCGAGCGTGCGCATCATCGCCGCCACGCACCAGAATCTCGAGGAGCGGGTGCGCCAGGGACTGTTCCGCGAGGATCTGATGCACCGCCTCAACGTCGTGCGGCTGCGTCTGCCACCTTTGCGCGAGCGCGCCGAGGACATCGCGCCATTGGCGCGGCAGTTTCTTCAGAAAAGCGCGCGCGAGCTGGCGGTCGAGCCCAAGCAGCTCACCGACGCGGCGCTCAAGGCGCTCGGCGCCTTCGCATTCCCGGGCAACGTTCGCCAGCTCGAGAACATTTGCCATTGGCTCACCGTCATGGCCCCGGGCCAGAAAGTCGACGTCGGCGACCTGCCGCCGGAAGTGCGCAGCGCACCCGGTACCGACGCGCGCGACGTCGAGAGTAATTGGCAGCAGGCTCTCGATCGCGAACTGGCGCAAGCCTTGGCGCGCGGCGAGCGCGCGGTGGGAGACCGGCTCGAAAAGGAATTCGAGCGCACATTGATCGTGCGCGCGCTGGCGCACACCGGCGGCCACCGGATGGAAGCGGCTCAGTGGCTGGGCTGGGGGCGCAACACCCTCACGCGCAAGATCCAGGAGCTCAAGCTCGACGGCGACAAGCACTGAGTGCAGGAAGCGGGTTGGTTGGTCATTGCGAGCGACGCGGGGAAACTGCTGTCGTACGCTCGTGAGTGGACCCCTCAACGCGGCATCGGATAGTTCGCCACGCCCGCGAGCGTGCGCTCGACCATCTCCTGGATGACGATGTCGGGTTGGAGGCGCTCCACCCGCGCCGGATCGAGCTGTGCGGAGACGATGAAGGTGGTGCGCGAGAAGTTCTCCGCCAGCATCGGCACCAGCGGAATGCCCATCGAGTCGCGGTAGATGAGCGCGCTATAGCGCGGCACCGCGGCGCAGCGATAGACGTAAGTCTCGACCGCGGGGTCGGGCCCTTTCTCCAGCGCCGCGCAGCGCGCCTCCGGCGTCGCCAGGATCTTGCCCAGCGGCGCGATGTCGTCCTCGCGGAACTGCTTGGGCAGTCCGAGCATCTGCGTCAGGTCGCCGCTGTAATAGTCGACACCGGCGACGTAGGGCGGCCGCGTCACGGCGGCGATTTTCAGATCCGGAAGCGCACGCGCGGCTTCGCGCATGATCTCCGCGTAGCCGACGCTTGCGCCGAGATAGTTCCAGTGCGAGTCGGTCTTGTAGTAGAGCCGGTCGCCATCGCCTCTCTTGGCGCCACGCAGCGCTTCGCGCAGATCGATGAAATGAAGCTGCGGGTAGCGCGAAAGCTCGGCGGCGACGCGATCGAGCGGTGCGCTCGCGCTGCGTCGCATGGCCCAGTCGGGAAGAAATTCCGGATACATCGTGTACTTCTCGGGGACCACGACCACGATGAAAGCAATGCCGCGGCTGGACAGGAACGCGGCGCGCCGAAGGAGCTCGTCGCGCGTGGCGGCAAGCGTTGCGTCGGCAACGGGCTCGCTGCCGCGATACCAGCGGTCGAACGCCTTCGCATCCTCGCCGAGAAAATACAGCCACCCCGACTTGCCGATCATCACCTTGGGTACGGGTGAGACGCCCAACACGATCGCACGTGTCCAATGATCGAGGTGAACGAGCTGCGCACGCATGCCGAAGCGATCGTCGAAGTAGCGCTCGAATCGCGCCGGATAGCTGCGCAGCGATGCCGTGCTGTCCGGCATCGTCGGCCGCGGAGCGAGGGTGCGGTTCTCGAAGACATTGATCGCGCCGGGCGTGCGCAGCGATCCCGCCAGCGCGACGACGATGCTGGCGACGAACATCGTGGCGAGCGCATTCCCGAACCACGCGGGGCGCGCACGGTCGGCGAGATATCCAGGAGGTGGAGTCGTCGTCACGCTAGAAACGAAAATAGATGAACGGATTGTAGGTGCCGGCGGCGAGTCCGGCGTACGAGGCGACGAGCACGATGGCCAGCCACCCGCATTCCAGCGCGGCGCCCGCCGGTGCGACCCATGCACGCGAGGACGCTGCGCGGTCGAGGAGCGCACCGATCGCGCGCCCCACCGGCATCGCGCCGATGCTTGCTAAGACAAGCGTCGCTGCCGCCAGCGGATCGAGATACATCGCCAGCGGGTGCAAGGGCGACACTGCGCCGCCGCCGCCGAGCATAGCCGCATAGAACGCGCCGGCGTGCGCGAGCGTGTCGCAGCGGAACAGCACCCAGCCGCCCACCACCGCGGCGAGCGCATACATGTGCCTGAGCGGGCGCCACGCGCGATCCAGCACGCCACCGAGTCCGGCGTGCTCGGCGATCAGGAACACGCCGTGCCAGACGCCCCACACCACGAATGTCCAGTTAGCGCCATGCCACAGGCCGCACAGCACGAACACGATCGCGAGATTGACGTAAGCGCGCAGCGTGCCGCGGCGGTTGCCTCCCAGCGGGATGTACAGGTAGTCGCGGAAGAAATTCGACAGCGAGATGTGCCAGCGCCGCCAGAACTCGCGGATCGATTGCGAGATGTACGGATAGTTGAAGTTCTCGAGCACGCGAAAACCCAGCATGCGCATGAGCCCGATCGCCATGTCCGAGTATCCCGAGAAATCGAAATAGATCTGCATCGTGTAGCAGACGATGCCCAGCCATGCCGTGCCGGCGGTGAGCTCTCCGCCAGGAATCGCGAACACGCGGTCGGCCACCGCGCCCAGCGTGTTGGCGACGAGCACCTTCTTGCCCAGTCCGAGAATGATGCGCCGCACTCCCTCGGCGAAGTCCGAGCAGTGGCGCGCGCGCGAGCTGATCTGCGACGCGATGTCCTTGTAGCGGATGATCGGTCCCGCGATCAGCTGCGGAAACAGCAGGATGTAGAGCGCGAAGTTGTCGATGCGCTTCTGCGGCTCGGCGTTGCGGCGGTGGATGTCGACCAGGTACGAGATCGAATGAAAGCTGAAGAACGAGATGCCCAGCGGCAGTGGGATCGTCGCCAGCGCCAGCGTGCCCCATCTCAGCGCCGGAGCGACATCGTTGAAGTTGGCGACCAGGAAATTCGCGTACTTGAACACGCCAAGCAGCAGCAGGTTGGCGGCGACGCCGAGCGCCAGCCACCCTCGACGCTGTCGTGCATCCGCCGCGGGGCCGATCCTCGCTCCGATGAGCCAGTTGACCACGACCGAAACGAGCACCAGCGCCACCATCGCGCCCTCGCCCCAGATGTAGAACGCGAGACTCGCGACGAGCAGGACCGCGTTGCCCCAGCGCCGCGGCAGCGCGAAGTACGCCGCCAGCGTCAGCGGCAGGAACAGGAACAGGAAAATGGGTGAGGCGAAGACCATGGCGTCGCGATGTCGGCGCGGCGGTGTCCGGCGGTTGCCGGAACTCAGACCAGGCGCAGCAGGCGCATTCTGCGCGAGATCGGCTTCCGGGTGGCGAGCGTTGCTGCGTCGATCAGCGCCCGGGTCCCATCGTGGCGTTGGGCAGCCAGACCGCGATGCCAGGCACGAAACAGATCAGCACGATCGCGACGAACATGAGCCCGACGAAGGGCATCACGCCCCACATCACGTCCTTGAGCGGGATGTCGGGCGCGATGTTCTTGATCACGAATATGTTGAGCCCGACGGGAGGATGGATGAGGCCCATTTCCATCACGATGGTCATGAGCACGCCGAACCACACCAGGTCGAACCCGGCCGCCTTGAGCGGCGGCAGGATGATCGGCACAGTCATGAGAATGATCGAGACCGGCGGCAGGAAGAATCCGAGCACCACAACGAAGAGCAGGATCACGGCCAGGAGCGCCCAGCGCGAGAGCTGCAGCGCCACGATCCACTGCGCGGTCGACTGGCTGATGTGAAGATAGCTCATCACGTAGGAGAAGAGCAGCGACATCCCGATGATGAACATGAGCATGGTCGATTCGCGCACCGTCGCGGTGAGGATCGGCGCGAGGTCGCGCGGACGCCATATCGAGTAGATCATCGCGATCAGCGCCAGCGCCAGCACGGCGCCCAGTCCGGCGGTCTCCGATGGTGTGGCGAAGCCGCCATAGAGCGCGATCATCACGCCGATGAGCAGCACGACGAAGGGCAGGACGCGCGGTAGCATCTCGACCTTGTCGCGCAGCGTGTAAGTCACGCCGTCGAGGTAAGCCGAGCGCTCGCCGCGCGCATCGAATGCGACTCGCGCCTGCCGGACCTCGTAGCGGAACCGGTAAGCGGCGTAAATCGCGAACAGCGCGACCAGCAGAATCCCCGGCCCGATCCCAGCTAGGAACAGCCTCCCGAGCGACTGCTCGGCCGCGACCGCGTACAGGATCATGGTGATCGACGGTGGCAGCAGAATGCCCAGCGTTCCGCCGGCGGCGATGATGCCCGCGGCGAATCCCGGTGAGTAGCCGCGCTTGCGCATCTCCGGAATGCCGGCGCTGCCGATCGCCGAGCACGTCGCCGGACTCGATCCGGCCATCGCCGCGAACAACGCGCAGGTGAAGACGTTGGCGATGCCCAGGCCTCCGGGCACGCGCTGCATCCACGCATGCATCGCCAGATAGAGGTCGCGGCCGGCGTTGGATCGGCCGATCGCCGCGCCCTTGAGGATGAACAACGGGATCGACAGCAGCGTGATGCTCGCCATCTCCTCGTAGACGTTCTGCGTGACCGTGTCGAGCGAAGACGCCGGCATGAAAAAATACATGAAGCCGACCGCGACCGCGCCGAGCGAGAAGGCGATCGGCATGCCGGAGAACATCACCAGCAGCGTGACGCCGCCGAACAGCAGTCCGAGCGCGAGCATGCTCATCGCGCCCGCGTGACGCCGAAGTGCGACACGAGCTGAAGCAGCAGCTGCAGCGCCAGCAGCGTCATGCCGAACGACATCAGCCCGTAGGGTATGGCCAGCGGCGGAGCCCACGTCGACGATGTCGTCATCTTGTCGACCCACGCCTCGTGCCACAGCGTCCACGACTTCCACGCGAAGAACGCGCAGAACAGGAATGAAAGCAGATCGACCGCGATCATCCTGACTCGGTTCATCCATGCCGGCAGCAGGCCGGCGATCGCCTCGATGCCCACGTGGCCGCGACCCGACTGCACGAATGCGCCGCACAGGAAAACCGTGCCGACGATGCAGAAGACCGCGGCCTCGTCCTGCCAGTCGGTCGCCGCCTTGAACAGGTAGCGCGAGACCACGCTGTAGGTGAGGATGAACGATGCGGCCACGAGCGCGATCATGCCCAGCGCCAGCATGGCGCGGTTGACGTGGTAGAGCGCGCGCGCCAAGGGACGAAGCGCCGAGACGACCGCGTCGCTTTCCGGGGAACCGCCGCGCGGCCCCTCAGGCGGCCCCTCAGTTACCCGCTCAGGCAGCCCCTCGGGCTGCCCCCGATGCGGCCGCGCGTCGACCGTCACAGCAATTTCTGGGCGGCGGCGAGAAGCTTGGCGCAGTTCTCGTTCTTGTCAGCGTAGTCCTTCCACACCGGCTGCGCGAGCGCCTGCCATTTCTTGAGCGAGGCGTCGTCGAGGTCGTAGACCTTCGCGCCGGCCTTGGTGTAGACGCCCGCGACCGCGATGTCGTCGGCCTTCGCGGCACTGACCGCGAATTTTTCCAGATCCGCGCCCACAGACATCACCGCATCCTGCTGCCCCTTGGGCAGCTTGTCGAACACGATCTTGGACATGAGCAGCGGTTCGAACATGAACCAGTACGACTTGCCGCGCCCGCTGGTGAGGAATTTCGAGACCTCCTCGAGGCGGAAGGAGATGAGGCTGGTCGACGAGGTGAGCGCGGCGTCCATTGCGCCGGTCTGCATCGCCGCGTAGATCTCGTTCGACGGAAGCGACAGCACCGACGCGCCGGCATCCTTGAACATGAGATCCATTTCCCGGCTGCCGCCACGCACTTTCATGCCCTTGGCGTCGTCGGGCGAGACCAACGCCTTGCTGCGCGACGCGACACCGCCTGCCTGCCAGATCCAGGTGACGATCACGATGCCCTTGTCCAGCATGATCTGGTTGAGCATCCTGCCGACTTCGGCGGTCTTCCAGGCGCTGCCGATCTCATAGGACGGCACCAGCGCGGGCATCAGCCCGATGTTGGTCTCGGGGACCTCGCCGCCGGAGTACGAGATCGGCACCAGCGACAGGTCGAGCGCGCCGCGGCGCAGCGACGCGAACTGCGTGTTCACCTTCATCAGCGACGAGTTGGGATAGACCTCGAATTTGAGCGCGCCGTTGGTGCGCTTCTCGACGTCGGCGGCGAACTGCTTGCACAAGCGGTCGCGGAAATCGCCTTCGTTGCCTGTAGCGCCCGGAAACTGGTGCGAGATCTTGAGCGATGCGGCCTGCGCTTGCGCCCGCGAAGGCGCGAGCGAGGCACCCATCGCCAGCGGCACGCTGGCGAGCGCGCCGGTGACCAGACGTCGACGTTGAAGCGATAAAGGCATGTTTTCCTCCTGGCTGTGTCCGCGGTCGCGTCCTCGGATCATTCTTCCGGGGCGTGCCTTATGGTTCGGGTAGGGACGCCGCCGATTGGCGCGGCAGGCGAGCGAGCCTCCATGCTACCTGCTCCGATCGCGGCAAGGAACCTCAGGAAACCGAGAGACGCGATCCAAACGCCGGGTGTGGCAACGGGTCGCCCGGGGAGGGTCGGCGCGGAAGCGTCCGCGCCGCCTGCGCAAACGCTATTGCGGGTAGCCGCCCTTGGGAGCGACGACGGGCTGCACAGCCTGGGCGGGGGCTGCCGCAGTGGGGCTGGAGGGCGCGGTGGGCCGGGCCACCGGCGAGTTGCGGGGCGGCGGCGTCGAGGGATAGCCCGCGTCGCTCAGCATGCCCTGCCACTTGCTCTCGTTAAAGCCGACCGAATACTGCTCGCCTACCTGAAGCGCCGGCGCATCGATGCCCCCGGCCATCTTCTTGAGCTTCTCGGCGCCATCGTTCTGGCTCACGTCGATGACGGTATGCGGCACGCCGCGCTTGTTGAGCACGCCCTGCGCCGTATCGCAGACCACCCCGCACGAGAATGTGTACAGCGTCACCGGATAGCGCTCCTGCGCCTGCTGGGTGGCGAAGGACAAGGCGCTGGTCTCGATGCTGTTGGCCGTGACGCGCTTGGCCTGCGCATCCTTGGCGCCGGCAGGCGGCGGCTTGTCGGAGTAGACGACCTTGCCTTCGACGTCGATATAGCGGTACACCTGCTGCACCTGTGCGCCGGCGAAACCGCTGGCGGTACAGAGCAGCGCGATCGCCAGGACGCGGCGGGTTCGGATCGATGCCATGCTCATCATGGCCTCCTTGGACGGGTCGGCATTATGACGGAGACATACCATTATGCCTTAATAGAGCGTCGATTTGGGGAGCCCTTCCGCGGAAAGCGACAAAGGACTCCAGGGCGGGGCGGCTGCCGCCGCGGGCCAGGACCTCGTCGCGGAAGCGCGCCCCCGCCTTAGGGGACAGGACACCGTCCTCCTCGAACAAGCTGTAGGCGTCAGCAGAGAGCACTTCGGCCCATTTGTAGCTGTAATAGCCCGCCGCGTAGCCGCCCGCGAAAATGTGGCTGAAGGAGTGCGTCAGGCTGCGGTCCCACTCGGGTCGGGTCACCACGGCGACTTCCCGCCGGATCGTGTCGACCAGCGCCTGCGGCGTTCCCTGTTCCGGCGTGAAATCGTGATGCAGGTGCATGTCGAACAGCCCGGCTTCGATTTGCCGCACCATCTGCATCCCGCTCTGGAAGTTCTTGGCTGCGAGCATTTTGTCGAACAGGGCCCGCGGCAGCGGCTCGCCGCTGTCGACGTGCGCGGTCATGTGGCGAAGCACGTCCCATTCCCAGCAGAAATTCTCCATGAACTGGCTGGGCAATTCGACCG
>JBDTZQ010000001.1:0-62847 GCA_040005035.1 Betaproteobacteria bacterium
GCGTCACGACCAAGGGTGTCCAGGGCACGGCCGCGCACATCCACACGGGAGCCGCCGGAAAGAACGGTCCCGTAATCGTGCCGTTCACCAAGGAAGGCGATACGTACAAGGCGCCTGCCGGGGCCAAGCTGAACGCGGAACAGATGACGGCGTTTAAGGCTGGCAAGCTCTACTTCAACGTGCACAGCGCGGCGAACCCCGGTGGTGAGGTCCGCGGTCAGCTAAAGTAAGAGCAGCACGCCGTCGAGCCTCGCGGCGACGCGGATGAATATTGTTCTGGAGAGCTCCGGTCCGGAAATGGCGGGCCGGGGGCTCTTAACTCTTGCGGTGGAGAATAACGGCGCGGAGCTAGCGCGCCACGCGCGCGTTTATTATCGCGTCTTCCCTATCGTTCCTCGGGTCGGCCGGTCAGCGATCTGTAACGGCGGCGGGAACACGAACAGGATGTTCGATGCGATCGCGTAGACCTGGCCCTTGGGCCCGATCGCCGGAGGCGAGGTCCCTCCACGCACCCAATCGAAGGACTGCAAGGTCGCGAGAAAGAATGCGTAGGTGACGATGCCGTACATGACAGTCAGGACCGCGCCCATGTAAAACTCCTTGATGAATGGGAGACAACGCGCCGATCGCGGTGTCGATTGCAATTCAGTCTAGTGGGCAGGTGCGGCAGGGAAACGTCACTGCGAGGCCATGTATGTTTCATTTGTTTCACGCGCATCGAGTACCTGTCGAATGGTTCGAGATTCAGTCTCGACGGTTTATGTCATGCACGACTTCCTTGCCACTGGTCGCGTCGAATGGCTGCGCATAGTCCACCAGAACACGCGACAGCTGAAGCGTTCGTCAACTGATCCGCGAGTGCAACCATGGCACTGGTCGGAAGCACGGTATAGAATTCCAGCGACGACTCGTCCACAACCCGAGGCTTTTTTGCACGCGGGGGGATCGAACGATGTACCGCTCGTTACGCATCTTCACAGTAGTCGCCGTCGTTTTCTTGTCCGGCTGCGTTGCGACTCCGCTGCGCGAAATCCCGCCGAAGATGCCCGAAGCGGGGGAGGGCGTCACGGCCAACGCCGCGAACGGCGGACGCGTGCAGTCCATCGCCGTCAATCCGCTGAATAGCAACAATGCCATCGTCGCAATGCAGTTCGGCGGATTGTGGAAGACCTACAACGCGGGGCAGGCTTGGTTTCGGGTCTACACACTGCCCGCCGTCTACGTCACCGACGTCGAGTATGGCGCGGATGGCAACACGGTCGTAGCCACCGTGTTCCGGGACAACCAGACGCAGATTGGCGGCGGTGGCGGCATCTACGTAAGCAGAACGAACGGCGATTTCTGGGCACGGCCCCAGACCGGCATCGTGCCAGTGAATCCCTGGACATCGGTCGCAACGAGCGCCCATTCGGTCTCGCGCGCACCGGATGAGCGCGGCCTCTGGTATGCGGGAACGGATTTTGGCGTTGCGATCAGCCGCGACGACGCCAACAGTTGGACGCACACGAGCTTCGCGCAAGCCGCGATCCAGTCCGTGCTCGCCTTTCCCGGCGGGACAGTGCTTGCGATGGACTCGACCCGCGTCTGGCGCAGCGACAACCGCGGAGCGACCTGGCGCGTCGTCATCACCGATGACTTCTCGCAGTTCTCGCCGATGAACCAGGGCGTCGCCCCCAGCGGCAACAAGATGGATCGCTCGCCGCTGCAGCCGTGGGCTTTCATTCTGAGAGACTACCAAGCCGCACCGCCACACGGCTCCGGCAGGCTGTGGTTCTACGAGCTCGACACCGACATCAAGACGCCGCTCGCACTGCCGCAGGGCCGCTCACGCGGGCCGTTCGTGCGGGTATCAAAGGACGACCTTTTCGGGGGCAATAACATCCGGGTATGGGTCGGCACGGGGTGGGACGGCTACTACGTGATTCGCGACAACGCCGCCGCCTTCCGTGGGCTGCTTTCGACTCCAGAATGGGACGACTGGGTGAGCTTCGTCGCGGAAGCCGGAATTCACGCCGATATGGGTGATTTCGGCCTCGATGCAAACGCGAAGCCCGCGTTCCTCAGCAGCGATGGTGGCATCTTCAAGCCGCGCCCACAGGACCATTGGTGGGACATCGGCGGCCAGCATAAATGGATGAGCGCGGCACGGCCCGGCAGCGGCATGAATTCTCTGCAGATATCCGACCTTGCCGGCACCAACTTCCACATGCCGAACGGCAGCGTCACGACGTCGCTTTACATCACGACGCAGGACAACAATCTCTACACGTCGCCGGATGGCGGCTTTACATGGACCGTGGGGAGCGGGGGGGAGGGCTTCGGCCTCGAAAGCCGCGTCGATGCGAACAACGGCGAAAGCGCACAGATCGTGTTCGTCGACGTGGGCGGGGGAATCGGGGACACCTTTGCCGACGCCAACATGACGAATAAGCGGCCCGTGCCGAAGCTCGACCAGAACGGCACGCCGCTCGATAAGTTCCAGAATCCTTATTTTGTCAGCCAGCAGCCCGGCGGCAACACGAGCAATTGGGTGCGTCGGCGGATTCCGAGCACGCCAGTTACCGAAGTGTATTTTTCGAACAATAGCGGCGACAACTGGTTTCAGTTCGCTACGGCCAATTTCAGCTTCGCCGGCGAAGTGCGCACGATAGGCAGCGTCGCCTGGCTTCCGGTCTTCACGGGCGGCGTGGGTAACGAGATCGGTCTCGTACCGATGACGACGTCCACCCCGCCTGGACAACCGCCACCGGTCTACGACGACAGCGACGTCGTGCGCCTTCCGGGACCCGGCAGCCTCGGACAAAGGTTCACCGAGTTCGACAAGCACGCGATCTACGGAGTGCACCCGACCAACTGGGCGTACGTGATCGCGCCCGATATCGTCACCAACAACGTCAAGGTCACGCGTGACGGTGGCAAGACGTGGAAGACGGACGCGGGTCTCACTGCCGAGGTGCTGCGCGGCGGTGCGGTGCGCATGTGGGGTGGCAAGGCGGATTTCTTCCAAGTCACCGAGATCGCCTTCGATCCCTATAATCCGCGGCGAATCCTGGTCGGCACACGCGACAGCGGCATCGCGTGTTCCATGGATGACGGGGCTACGTGGCGCACCATCTACGACTCCGACAAGATTCTGTACATCACCGGTTTTCACTTCCATCCTAGCGGCTCGGTCTATATCTCGAGCTACGGTCGCGGGCTGTGGTACATGGAGCCTGGTCCAGGCGGCTCAAGTTGCCCGAAGTCGTACGACTTCCCTTGGGACGTGAAACCCATCATCGCAACCGACGGTGGCGTGCTCGCGCGCGATGCGCCGACGCCGCGCGGTATCGCCGCTTCCGACCGGCCGAAGCTTTTCGTGAGGTTCGAAGAACAGGAACCCGAGGGTGACCGTCTCGCCATCGCGGGACGGGGCTTCGCTCCGGGCCAAGACGTCATCCTGCGGTGTCGCGAATTCGAGCGTTTGCAGACACGCGTTCGTGCGGACGCGAAGGGGCACTTCGTGACGACCCTCAAGCTCCCCGACTCCTTCCCCCACGGCACCTTCACGCTTGAGGCGCACGGTGCGGCAGGTAGGCTCACTGCGAGCGAATTCGACAAAGGCTTTTCCGACGAGGATCTCGACGAGCGAGATCGTGTCGTCGATCGGCCCCCGCCTAAGCGCTGACGCCGCAAGCTTCCACCCGTCAGAGGCGCTCGCTGAACCAAGCTGGGCTAAGCTGAATCCAACCCTTGTGCCGAATCGATTCGCATGAAGCCTTCAGTGCCGACGCCCCCTGCATTGAGCGAGGAGCTGCCTGACAGCCCCATCGTCTCTGCAGCCCGCGCCTTGCCCGCGGGTACCCGCCTGGATGACTTCGAGCTTGGGGAAATCATCGGCGAGGGCAGTGCAACGGTCGTCTACGCGGCCACGGACCGCGCGCTCGCGATACCGGTGGCAATCGCGGAGTACATGCCGGCATCGATTGCGCAGCGTAATGATGCCGCGCAGGTCACACCAAGGACCCCCGCGCAGGCCGATGCCTTTGCGAGAGGGCTGAAGGCCTTCATCAATGAAACCCGCACGCTGGCCCGATGCGATCATCCCTCGCTGGTGCGCGTCTTGCGTCTATTCGAAGCCAACGCGACTGCCTACCGCGTCATGCCGCGCTTCCCGACTAGGCGGCTGCTCGAGGTGCGTCAGCACATGCTTGAACCACCCGACGAGGAGGCAGTGCGCGCGCTGCTTGACGCACTGCTGGGCGCGCTGGAGGCGTTTCACCACACAGGTGGATTTCACGGCAAGGTCACGCCCTCAAATATCTTGCTGCTGCCCCACAACAAGCCGCTGCTGCTAAGCCCCGGTGCAGCGGGCCGGGTGATCGCCAGCGACCGGATCGACGCGCTGCTCACCAGCTTGGAACCCTCCTTCGCGCCGATCGAACAGATCGTCGAATCGGCGGACACCTCGCTAAATCTCTCGGTCGACCTATATGCGCTCGCCGGAGTCGCGCGCTACTGGATCAGCGGGCAGTTGCCCGAGCCGGCCTTCGTCCCTGGCGACACCGCACACCGCGAACCATTCGCCAAGACGGCACAACGGCTGTGCAGGACCTGGCCGCGGCTGCGCTACAGCGCATCCCTGGTGGGCGCGCTCGAAAGCGCCTTGTCGATCTACCCCACTGAGCGGCCGCAAAGCGTCGCGCAGATGCGCGCGCGCCTGGGTATCGCACCTCCGGTTGCTGGTGACGTCGTCAGCCCGCCATTGATTGCTGAGCCTGTTTCGAACGACGCCGTACCATCGTCGCCGGCGCCGCCGGCACCTGCGACACAAGATCTTGATGCAGTGATGGCGGTCGCGCCCGGTCCAGACCCCGAACCCGAACCCGAACCCGAACACGAACCCGAACCTGAACCTGAACTCTTGGCAACTGCCACCTTCACTGGCATCGATGATGATTCGTCGGCGCGGACAGCTTTCACACGCCAAGCGTCAAATTCCCGGCGCGCGGCGATGTGGAGTGGCGTCGTGGTGCTGCTGGCACTGGTGCTGCTTGCAGGTGTTTATGAGTTTCGCCGGGAACCCCAGATTGCGCGCGTGCTCGATGTCCTTGGCATCAGCCAAGGCACCGGCGCCGGGGATAGCGCGGCCGTGTCTGCGTCCGGCGTAGGCCCTGTGGCTCCGGCGACACCGTCGATTGCCGCAGACCCGGGGAGCGCGAAGTCGATGCCGCCGGAGCCCGCTGCCGCGGACTCAGCGGCGAGCGCTACCGCACCTGAATCCCCGGCGACCGCTACCGCGCCTGCATCCCCGGCGAGCGCCAACCCCGAGACGCCGGCGACCGCGGATACCGTCGCCCCGGCCGCACCGGCCGCACCGGCTGCAGTCGCAGAGCCATCCGCCCCCAGCCCGCCCCACGCACGGACGGCGCAGCAGGGTGCCCGGCGCGCTCCGGCCAGCCCGCGCGCCGCCTGCGGAGCGCGCACGGATTTCGCTCTGTACCGCTGCATGCAAACGCAGTGCAGCCAGCGACGTTGGGCATCGCACGCCCAATGTAAGCAACTGCGTACCAACGACAGCGTGAACTGACTCGTCGCACCCTGCTTGGTGATCTACGACCGCTTCTGGCCGATAGCCGTCATGCGACCCACAAGGCTTGGCGCACTCATGGATCGCGCCATCGCGAGTAAAGATGCGCCGGTGTCTCACCTGCCTGTTAGATCGCCTCGCCGATAATTCTGTGCCTTGGCCGCCCGCGGTACGGATCCCAGTCCGCGAGCGCCATTCCCTCGCGCTCGACGAAGCTCTCCACGGCGCTCTGAGCAATCTCACGCGCGCGCTGCTCACCGGCGGCGATGCGCTTCGAGATCAATTGCAATTTTGAACTACGGCGATAGGTGATTACGCGACTCGACGAAACCTGCTAGTGCTTCGCCTGCGAGCCGACTGCCCCGCGCATCGCCTGCAGAAAACTTCGGTACTCGGAGCTCTTGTCGAAGACACCCGCGGCGCCGAGCGCAAGGCAATGACTTCTATATACAGGCGAGTCGTAGTTGGTTAAGACTAAAACCCTCGGCGTCGGATCGCAGTCGGACTGCTGTGAGTAGCGAAGGACGTCTACGCCCGAACCTTCTCTCAACCTTAGGTCAGTGACAACGATGTCAGGGCACAGATGGTCAATTGCTTTGATGGCATCGCTCTCTGTGTCGGCCGTCGCAACTACCTCAAAGCGCCCTACGGCGTGGATATCGTTGACGATCCGCGCACTAAGGAGCACGGAATCTTCCACGACTAATACCTTTGTCAACGTTGAGAGCTTGTCGACCATATAAAACGCTACCGCTTTGGTGAATTCGGGTCTGTCAGATACCGCTGAAAGATGGGTAGGACACTGGCTGGGCGACTCGAAGTAGGTCTGTAAACCAAGCTGAATGAGGCGCCGCCGCCGATCCACTATTTTTTCGTAGCGCCTCCATCGCTGCCCTTCGCTTCGCGCCCCGAGTCGAGAACACTTCCCGCGCCTTGGGGCGAACCGCCCTTCCTGCGCGTGTTCTTGCCCTTTCCCTCGCTCTTGCCTTGCTGCGTGTCCTGCTTGCTGTTATTTTTCGTTTGCTGCGTGCCCACGGCACCTCCTCAAAAGAATCGCCACGATCGTGGCGTGTAGAGTGTCTCGCTGACGTGGCCTCCATGGCATCGGATTGCGTCTGATATTGACGTAGTCCGGCGAGAATCGAAATACAAGCGCCTGACATCCCGCCGAAGTCCTTGAGATCTTAGCTTTGCCAATGCCGTGCCAGTACGCGCGGTTCGCAAACGGTTCCGCGCTGAGGGCAGCGCGACGAAGCGCCAGGCGGAAATGGTGCCGAATGCAGCTACTTGAGCATTGAGCGACGGGGCAGGGGGTCAGACTCCCCTCCCGTCGGATGGCTAGCCATCAGGATCCTTCCGTCGCGGTGCCGCTTATGTCGTCGCGCCGGCCCTGTGGCTGGGATCGTTAAGGCTATGTTCGGCCGACCGTCGATCCTTATGCTGCACTATCTGCGCCGACACGATCGTGCAATTGGCCGTGACCAGTTCACCGTCATGCCCTGAACGCTGCACGGTCACCCGCACTTCAGTAATGGACACTCCAAGCTCGGCCTCAATTTTGCAGAGCAGCTCCCTAAGCACCGGTGCAGCGGCGTCACACAACTGCCGCTCAGCCTTTGCGTAAAGAGTAAACTGGTTGCTCGAGGTTGACATGTATCGCCCTTTAGCCTCTCACCTAAACTCGCACGAACGCAGTATCGATGGGTACGACGGACGTTGTAAGAATAGGCTGGTTACTGCTTCCAGTACTAGGTAGTCGAAGCTCCATTCTGATAGGGCCAGTCGGCCCTTCGGTGGTAGAGGACATGGCGCAATTCCGCTAAATTCGCGGGAAAATAGCACAAATGCCAAGCTCAAAAGCATCACGAAGCCGCGGAGTGGTCAATCGGCCGAAGCCGCGGCGGCTAGGAAAGGCCGCTACCGGCATCCAGGGATTGGACGAGATCACCGAAGGTGGCTTGCCTCGCGGGCGAACGACGCTAGTCTGCGGTAGCGCCGGTTGTGGAAAGACGTTGCTTGCGATGGAGTTCCTCGTCCGCGGGGCTCGCGATTTGGAAGAGCCCGGCGTGTTTCTGTCGTTCGAGGAAAGCCCGGCGGAACTCGCAGAGAACGTAGCGTCGATAGGGTTCGACCTACAGGCGCTGGTGCGGCGAAAGAAGTTGCGCATTGACCACGTCCGAGTTGTGCGCAGCGAGATTGCCGAGACCGGCGATTTTGACCTCGAGGGCCTGTTCATCCGGTTGGGGCACGCCATCGATGAAATCGGAGCGAAGCGCGTCGTCCTGGACACGTTGGAAGCCCTTTTTGGAGGCTTCGCAGACGTGGCCATTCTGCGCGCGGAGCTGCGTCGCCTCTTCGACTGGCTCAAAGAGCGCGGCGTGACAACCGTCCTTACGGGCGAGCGCGGCGAGGGCACACTCACACGTCATGGATTCGAGGAGTACGTGTCGGACTGTGTGATCCTCCTTGATCATCGCGTTGTGGGGCAGCTTAGCGCGCGCCGCCTGCGCATCATTAAGTACCGCGGCAGCTTCCATGGGACGGACGAGTATCCCTTTTTGATCCGGGAAAATGGTATTTCAGTCGCCCCGATCACCTCGATAACGCTGAATCACAACGCATCCACCGAAATTGTTTCAAGCGGCGTTCCCAGCCTCGACGGCACGCTAGGGGCCAATGGCTTCTATCGCGGCAGCACCATACTTTTGTCAGGTACTGCCGGCACGGGTAAGAGCAGTATCGCTGGTCATTTCGTCGCGGAGGCGGGTCGTCGCGGGGAGAGATCGCTCTACGTGGCACTAGAGGAATCACAGAGCGCGATCACTCGCAATCTCAAATCGATCGGCGTTCGGCTGTCACCGCTGCTCTCCCAGGATCTTGTCCGCTTTCATGTCACCCGCCCCACAGAGCACAGCCTTGAAATGCATCTGGCTCTGCTCCACGAGACCGTCCGCGACTATATGCCGCGTGTGATTGTCGTGGATTCGATTACGAGCCTTTTGGCAATGGGTGACCAGCGCGAGGTGACGTCGATGCTCATTCGGCTGATCGACTTTCTCAAAATGAACGACATTACAGTGGTCATGACCGCACTCGTAACTGGCGGATACCTCGATGCGACGACGGGCATGCACATATCCTCCCTTGTCGACACTTGGCTTTCCCTGACCAATGACGAGCACACTGGCGCGCGGCGCCGAACCATTTCAGTGGTAAAGGCCCGTGGTATGCGCCACTCGAACCAGGTCCATGAGCTGGACATGTCTAACAAAGGCGTCGAAGTGAGTCAACCGATCACGGCGCGGATTAGACCGTGAGCGCTGGCGCAAGGCAAGGACCACCAAAAAAGCTGCCGACCCGCGGCGCTTACGTGCTCTGTCTCTACGTCGCGGGCGAGACTTCTCGATCTATCACCGCACTCGCCAACCTCAAGAAAATCTGCAAGGAACACCTCCCGGCAGGGTATCGGATCAAGGTAATCGACCTGCTCAAGAATCCGCGGCTCGCGCGGGATCATCAGATCCTCGCACTGCCAACGCTGGTGCGCCAGCTTCCGTACCCGATTCACAAGATCATTGGGGACCTGTCCAACACCGAGCGTGTGCTGGTCGGCCTCGACATCAAGCCGGTGAAATAGCTCCAATGGAAAAAACGAGCAGCAAGCCCGTGCGCGTCGCCCGTAAGCGAAGCGCAACCCGCTTGGCTACGATACCTTCCCCTGCCACTAAACCGGCGCGGAAGGCAACGAAGCTGTCACCTGAAGCTGAGGAAACGCTGAATGCAATAAGGGCCGGACAAGTAGATGCCCTGGTCATCCGTCGAGACAAAACCGACCAGCTCTACGCGCTGAGGAGTTTCGTCGAAATCGAGCGTACGCAGGAAAAGCTCAAGACGGTGGGTGCGGCACGCCGCCGGTCACAAGCCCAACTCAAGGCGCTGGCTGAAGAACGCGAGCGCTTGATGCAGGACATGCACGACGGATGTATTCAGTCGATTTACGGTGCGCGCCTTCACCTTGAAGCATGCATGCGACTGATGGAGACTGATCCGAAAAAAGCCTCCATCATGGTCGCGGAGGCGACCGTTGCCCTGAATCTCGTCATCCAGGAGATGCGCTCCTTTATCAACGGTCACACGCTCGCGGTGCCAACAGGAGACGACTTACGCCTCCAAGTCACAAGAGCCGCAGACGCAGCGGCGCACCACGGGCTGAGCTTCTCGATTGAAATCGCTCCCGAAGCTACGCGACAGCTGTCGTCAGAGCAGTCCTACCAGATGTTGCAAATCACGCGTGAAGCCATCAGTAACGCGGTACGGCACGCCAACGCACGGTCGGGTATCGTCTCCCTACGTAAGCTTCGTGGTGGGGTACAGCTTGAAGTCCGCGACGACGGCAGTGGCTTCATCGCGGGTGGGGCTAACAAGCTCGGGTTAGGCTTGCGTCACATTGCAGCGCGCGCGCGGAAGCTCGGCGGAGTCGCGAAAATTACCTCCGCACCAAACCGGGGGACGCGGATCGTGGTAACCGTTGGCAAGGCGTGACGGCGGCGTGATTACTAAAGCGAAGATCAGCCTGATGCTCGTGGACGACCACGAGGTCGTTCGCGTGGGCCTGCGCACCTTATTTATGCAAACGAACGAAGTGCATGTGGTGGCCGAAGCCAGCAGCGTCGCCGAGGCGATCGCGCAAGCAGCCAAGCATCATCCCGATGTGATTTTGATGGATTTGCGTCTTTCCGATGGAACGGGGGTCGACGCCTGCCGCGAGATCCTTTCCGCAAACCCCAAGACCCGCGTGCTGTTCCTGACTTCGTACTCGGACGAGGACGCAGTCATGTCCACGATCCTCGCCGGCGCCGCCGGATATTTGCTGAAGGAAGTGGGCTCCCAGGTTTTGCTGGACGCAATCGGCTTGGTGCATGCCGGCCAGGCAATTCTGGATCCCAAGGTGACCCATGCCGTGCTGGGGCGGGTGTCGATGCTTCAGGGACAGCCGGCGACCACTACAACGCGGAGCAAGGACCAGTTGTCGCCACAAGAACGACGCATCCTGGCGCTGGTCGTCGAAGGCCGTACAAACAAAGAAATCGCGAAGGCCCTTCATCTGAGCGACAAGACGGTGAAGAACTATCTGAGCAATGCGTTTCAGAAAATGAATGTGGGACGGCGATCACACGCGGCGGCGGTGTTCCAGCAGGGCATTGGAAGGTAACCCATAGTGGCGCTTCGCGCCGCGCCCTTGTTGCGTCCAACCGGAAAAGGCCGGTGCAACCAGCTTTGCGTTGCCGATTGCGAAATGCGGAACTGACGCGCTCGTTGGCGAAGCCAATGTCGAGGTAGCCCATTCTTCGGCAGCGGCTTGCACTTCGGCGGTTGGTGCGGCGCGGATGTTCATCCACCGATCGCTAACGACGGGTTAGGCGTCAGATGCATACAAGCAAGCTTCCGCAGTTTCATGTGGGAGCTTGACCATTTTTTTCAAAGCGCAATCCCAGCTTGCCGAGAAGCTTCGTCGATGCGGCATTCTCCGGCGATGTTATGGCAACTATCCGCTTCAGCCCCCAGACGCTCCGGCCATACGCCATCACTACTGCGCCAAGAATTGTAGGTTGATTCCATGGGCGATCTTGAGCACTACGCAGTTTGGAGAGATAAGAAAGTACAAACCAACAAAGGGATGCAGCCGGGCGCAGAACGGGGCATAGATCGGGGCACGGGCGAGATTGAATGCTCAATCTTCGCCTGTAGCCCAGAGAAACAGCCTAGTTCGATTCCCCCTCCCGGCACCAATTGTCCATCGGACTCGTGAGACAAGTCGAACATCGACTTCACGAACTAGATCGTAGGTTCATGCTGCCCCAGCGCCTCAGCCAGGCGCCGCGCAGTATCCTGTCGTGATGGACTCGCTGATCGCCGCTGCCGCGCGCGCGCTCGTCGTCGGCGACGCGCTCGGCGCCCTCAAGCGCGTCAGCCTGCGCGACGACCCGCCGGCGCTCGCTCTGCGCGGCATCGCCATGGCCCAGCTCGGCGAGCACCCCCGCGCTCGCGAGCTCCTTCGGCGCGCCGCACGCGGCTTCGGCGCCCACGAAGAGCTGGCGCGCGCCCGCTGTGTCGTCGCAGAGGCCGAGGTGGCACTCGCCATGCGCGACCTCCGTGGCTCGCCGCGCACGCTGGCGGCTGCGGCAGCCACGCTCGAAGCGCGCGCCGATCGCGCCAACGCGCTGCAGGCACGTCTGATCGCGGTGCGCCGGTTGCTCCTGCTCGGCCGCATCGACGAAGCCGCATCCGCTCTGGCGTCAGTCGGCGCTGGGCCGCTCCCGAGCCGACTGACAGCCCCCTCTGGGGGCAGCGAACGCAGTCAGGGTGGGGGCAATTTTCTTGATGCGCGCGGCCTCCCGCCGTCGCTGATGGCGGTGGCCGAGTTGGTCGTGGCCGAGTTGGCGCTTCGCTCGCTACGCACTGAACCGGCGCGGGCAGCGCTTGCCCGCGCCTTTGATGCCGCAGAGTGCGCGCGCGTGCCTGCGCTCGTAGCCGAGGTGGCCGAGGCGCGCGCCGCGCTCGATCGCCCCGCCGCCCGGCGCGTCAACGCCGGCCACGATCAGCCGCTGCGACTCGACGAGGTCGAAGCGCTTCTCGCCTCGGGCGCGCTGGTGGTCGACGCCTGCCGTCGCGGCTTGCGCGTCGGCGCCATCTGGCGGCCGCTGGCGCGCAGGCCGGTGTTGTTCGCGCTGGCGCGCGCGCTCGCCGAGGCGTGGCCCGGTGACGTCGATCGCAATGCGCTGATCGCGCGCGCGTTTGGCGCCCGCCGCGCCAACGAGTCGCATCGAGCGCGCCTGCGCGTCGAGATCGGACGTTTGCGCGCGCTTGTCGCGCCGTTGGCGCGCATCGAGGCCAGCGAACGCGGCTTCGTGCTGATCGCACTGCCCTCCGGTCGCCGCGTGACCACCTCCCCGGAGCAAGCGCCGCCTCCGCACCGCCGCGCGGCCGCGCTCGAGCCGCAGGGCGAGCGCACCGTCGTGGTCCTGCTGCCGCCCATCGATGGCGATCAGGCGTCGCTGCTGGCGCTGCTCGCCGACGGCGCGGCCTGGTCCACCTCGGCTCTCGCGCTGGCCCTCGGCGCCAGCCAGCGCACGATCCAGCGCGCGCTCGTCGAGCTGGAGCTCGCGGGACGGGTGCGTTCGATAGGACGCGCTCGCGCGCGACGCTGGCTTTCGCCGCCGCTGGCCGGATTCACGACGAACTTGTTACTCCCTGTCGCGCTACCGCTCGGGTAGATTGACCTTACGGCGCCGTTTCGAAGCGCGTCGTAAGGAGCAATGCAATGAGCAGCACCCGAGGCAATGCAGGCAAGACGAAACCGGAAGCAGCGGCGCGCGCGGCCGAGATCGTGCGAGAGTATGGCCCGTTCGCCGGCGCCGAGCGCATCCATGGCGTCACCCACGACGGCCGCCGCGTCTGGGCCGCCACCGGTCCCAACATCATCGCCTTCGATCCCGGGAGCGGCGAGCTCGCGCGCACGCTCGACCACGCCGGCGACGCCGGCACGGCCTTCGACGGCACGCACCTCTACCAAATCGCGGAAACGCGCATCGACAAGATCGATCCCGTCAGCGGCGATGTCGTCGCGTCGATCCCTGCCCCCGGCAGCGGCAGCGATTCGGGCCTCGCCTGGGCCGAGGGCAGCCTGTGGGTGGGGCAGTACCGCGATCGCAGGATCCACCAGATCGATCCCGAGACGGGCGCCGTTCTGCGCACCATCGAGTCCAACCGCTTCGTCACCGGCGTGACCTGGGTCGACGGCGAACTGTGGCACGGCACCTGGGAAGGCGACGAGAGCGATATCAGACGAATCGATCCGGAGAACGGCGCGGTGCTCGAGCGGCTGGAGATGCCGCGCGGCACCGGCGTAAGCGGGCTCGAGTCCGACGGGGCCGATCTTTTTTATTGCGGCGGCGGGGCGAGTGGAAAAGTCCGCGCTGTGCGACGTCCAACCAACACAGAGAGAAAACGATGAACGACCACGCGACTGGAACACGTGAAGAGTGGCTTGCGGCCCGGCTCGAGCTGCTCGCCGCCGAGAAGGAGCTGACGCGACGCAGCGACGAGCTGGCGCGGCGGCGGCAGGAGCTGCCGTGGGTTCGAATCGACAAGGAGTATCGATTCGGGACCGGCGAGGGAAGCGCCTCGCTCACGGACCTCTTCCGAGGGCGCTCGCAGCTGCTCGTCTACCACTACATGTTCGGGCCCGACTACACCGCAGGGTGCGCGACCTGCTCGACGATCGCGGACGGGTTCGACGGCTTCGTCGTCCACCTGGCGCACCACGACGTCACGCTTTCGGCGGTGTCGCGGGCGCCACTCGCGAAGCTGCAGGCCTACAAGCGGCGGATGGGCTGGACGTTTCCCTGGGCGTCCTCGCTGGGCAGCGACTTCAACGCCGACTTCAACATCGCGTTCACCGAGGAGCAGCAGCGCGAGGGAGGCATCGACTACAACTACCGGCGCGAGGCGGCGTGGACGCTGCTCGGGATCGACGCCTCATTGACGAAAAGCGGCGACGGGCCCGTCGCCGACAATGCGGCCATGACCGGAACCGACGTGGCAACGTACACGCGCGAGCGGCCGGGTATGAGCGCGTTCGTGCTCGCGGACGGCGTCGTCTACCACGCCTATTCCGCCTATGCGCGCGGACTCGACGGCCTCTGGGGCATGTATCAGTGGCTCGACCGCGCCCCCAGGGGCCGCAACGAGACTGGCATGTGGTGGCGCCGCCATGACGAGTACGACAGGCGCTGAGCGAAGCCGCGGTTGTCGTGTCGCAATTGCGCAACAGGAGATTGCACGACGCATGGGTTCCGAGCGAGTGTCCCAACACGCCTTCTTCGGCATTTCAGCGCTGCTCTTCGTTGCCAGCGCGGCGATAACGATCGGCTGGTGCGCGTCCATGTCGGCGATGAGCGGGATGGCGATGCCCGGCGGCTGGACGATGTCGATGGCATGGATGCGGATGCCCGGCCAGACATGGCCCGGCGCCGCGGCGTCGTTCCTCGGCATGTGGATCGTCATGATGGTGGCGATGATGCTGCCGTCTTTGGTCCCGATGCTGCGCCGCTACCGCCAGGCCGTTGGCAGACGAGGTCGGACGCGCCTCGGTCGGCTGACCGCGCGGGTGGGCGCGGGTTACTTCTTGGTGTGGACAATATTCGGAATGGTCGCTTTTCCGCTGGGCGTCGCGCTGGCGGCGGTTGAGATGCAGCAGCCGGCGCTGGCGCGCGCTGTTCCGATCGCGGTCGGTGTGGTCGTCCTGATCGCCGGCGCGCTGCAGTTCAGCGCGTGGAAGGCGCGTCACCTCGCCTGCTGCAGGGAGGCCCCAGGCAGCGGCCGTGCGCTGCCGGCCGACGCCGGCACGGCATGGCGACACGGCCTGCGCCTCGGCCTCCACTGCAGCTACTGCTGCTCCGGTCTGATGGTGATCCTCCTGGTCGTCGGGGTCATGGACCTTCGCGCGATGGCTGTCGTGGCGGCGGCCATCACCGTCGAACGTCTCGCCCCGGCCGGTGAGCGCGTTGCGCGAGCCACCGGCGCCGTCGTCATCGGGGCGGGGTTGCTTCTGATCGCCCAAGCAGCCGGGCTCGAATGACGTATCCGCGTCGTGCCGCGTCGTGTGCCTGAAACGTCCCAGGCAACATTCGAGAGGCCGCGAGTTTCGCGGCCTTTTTTTGGATAGGTCGGCAGGCCACGCCGGACGCGAAGGCGTCCCGGGATGGTCCCTTGACATCCTCCACATTGTTCGATAGTATTGGAATTATGGAATCGACCAGCAGAAAGTTTCAAGTCGACCACAGGGAGTCGGCCCGGATGGTCGTTGCGCTGGCCGCGCTGGCGCAGGAAACGCGTCTCGCCATCTTCCGCCTGCTGGTCGAGCACGCGCCTGATGGGCTCACTCCGGGCGGGATTGCGCTCAAGCTGAAACTGGCGCCAGCGACCTTGTCGTTCCACCTCAAGGAGCTTGTGAACGCGGGCCTGCTCGATGTTTCGCGCGAGGGACGATTCATCTGGTATCGGCCTGACCTGTCAGCGATGACCGGCCTGGTCGGCTACCTTACGGAAAACTGCTGCCGCGCGAGTGGTCGCAGCGCCTGCGGTCCGGTGTGCGCTCCGGCCGCCCGCGCAACCTCCAATCAGCGCAAGAGGACAAAGGCATGAAGCGCTTCCATGTGCATCTTGGCGTTCCCGACCTGCCGGAAAGCATCCGCTTTTACTCGAAACTTTTCGGGATGCCGCCGGCGGTGGAAAAACCGGACTACGCGAAGTGGATGCTCGACGACCCGCGGGTCAATTTCGCCATTTCAAAGCGTGGCGCGAAGACGGGCCTCAATCATCTGGGGTTGCAAGTCGAGTCGGATGACGAGTTGGCGGGCGTCCGTGAGCAATTCGAGCAGGCAGATGCGTCGAGTGTGAGCGACGAAGCGAATATCCAATGCTGCTACGCGCGAGGCAACAAGCATTGGGTGCGCGATCCGCAGGGCATCCCCTGGGAGGCGTTCCATACCCTCGACAGCATCCCGTTGTTCGGGGGCGTGGAGGAGCCCGCAGCGGCTGCGGCATGCGGGACTGGCGCGAGTGCGTGCTGCACGCCTGCCGCCGAGCAGCGACCCGTCACCGCCACTGGCGCCAAGTGTTGCGCCTAGCTATCGCGTGAGCGACCGTGAATACAACGTGCTGTTTCTCTGCACCGGGAATTCGGCCCGCAGCATCATCGCGGAAGCACTGCTTAGTCACCTTGGCGGAGGTCGCATGCTTGGGCGTAGCGATGGTGTCGATCCGGCTGTTATTCGAGTCAGGCCAACAAAAAGCCCGCAGTGACGCGGGCTTGGACTCCGAACGAGAAGCGGAAGACTACTGAGCGGCCACTGTCTTCAACTGCAGGGCTACCGCGTCGGGCTTTGCGCTCGGCTTGCTGGCCACCTTCGCCGTCGTCCTGGCGGTGTTCTTGGGCGCAACCGCCACTGCGGCTGTGGCCGGCGATCCCTTGCTCATCATCGGCGCGTCGGCCGATGCGTCCTGTTGAATCATGTCGCAGGCGAGCGCGCTGCCGCCGAGGCACAGGCCCGCCATCGTCAATCCAATCCAAAGCTTGTTCATGCGGCCTCCGTGGGTGATGGGCGCGAAACCAGTTTGTGCCGAGCGACGGACCGTGTCAAGGCCATGTCTTGAGGGCGACAGCGAGACATAGGCTGGCAAAAAAAAAGCAGGCGCATCGCGCCTGCCCGGGTGAGAACAAACGGCCAGTTTTGCTATTTACCCTTGTTGTCTTTGTTCATCGAATTGTTCGTACCCGCCGTGCCCGAGCCGTACATGCCGTAGATCTGGTCGCTGGTCAGGCCTTGGTTGGTCTTGTCGGCCGAGTCCCAGCGCTTTCCCGCTTCGTCCATGTACGCCTGGCGCGAAATGCGGCCATTGTGAGCTTTCGAATAGTCGGTCATCCACCCGGAAAATGTGTTCGGACCGGTGGCCTTCATGTTGTTGTCCGGCGCCGCGGGGTTGTTCATGCCCACTGCCGGAGTCGGGGTCGTCGTTTGAGCCGACACGGTCGTCGCAACGCCGAGGCCCAACAGGACTGCGGGGAACAGCATCTGATACGTCTTCATGGTTTGATTGCTCCTGCCTGGGCTCGTGCGCGCAAGCGGTAATGCGAGCGTCCGGACGCCTCACGACGCCCGACGGATCGCCAGTCTCTGCAGTGCTAGTTGATTTGCGGTTGCTGTGAGGTTGAAGGCACCGCGCAACCTAACCATAGCGGTTTGACCACGGGCCGACTATCGGACCTGCGCTGAAACGAGTGTAGGACGACTGTCCCCGTAGCGCAGCCTGAAAAGCAGCGACTACGCGCTCTTCGAGCGCTTGCGAACGTCGACGTCCACAGCGTCGATTTCGTCGCCGCGTGTGAAGTACCGCTGCACCGGCCGTGCCGACCGGAATTCCCGGGTGAGCAACGCGGTCGCTGCGCTCATGTCGACCGTCGAGCCGCAGGTGAACAGGTCGATCGCGGCATAGCGCTTCTCGGGCCAGGTATGAATCGCCAGGTGCGATTCGGCGATCACGACCACTCCGGAAATCCCCCACGGAGCGAACTTGTGAAACACGGTCTGGACGATCGTCGCCCGCGCCGCGCGTGCGGCAGCGATCATCGTCGCCTTGACCCATTCGAGGTCGTCCAGGCACTCGACGTCGCATTCGTAAAGGTCGAGCACGAGCTGCGAGCCGATCATCGACGGCTTGACAAGCTGCCGCGCATTGCCCGCAACCTCATGCAAAACCAGATGTTCCCGTGTCGCATTTTCCATTTTCATTCCTTGGGGCAGACCGCACGCTAGCGGGTGATCTTCGCCCGCTTCGATTTCTTCCGCTTCTTGCCCGGCGGCCGGCCGGTCTTCACGCTCTCCACCGCACTGACCACTTCCGCGAAGTTCTGGTCGGAGATCCGGGTCAGCGCATGCAGGCCGGCGCGCAGAAGCTCGCTTTTCTTCACCGCGATTCCCATGCCGAGGCACTTCACTTTGAGCGACCCGATCAGCGCGTAGTCGGCCAGCGGCATGGTGAAGCTGTCGCGAACCACTCTCTGCGCCGTCTCGTCGAGTTGGGTCCCTGCGCCCGGTGGCGACCCGGCTGCGGCGTCCCCCACCGCAGCCCGGGCGCTCGCGTCGGCCGCGTCCGGGAGGGCATGCCGGCTTCGCGCCAAAGCGCCGGAACGCACGCGTTTCCTGATCATTGCTGCTCCTCTTGCCGCCTCGAGAGTGTCATCGGGCCATCATGGTATACGATATATACGGTTTACACAATATCTGCGACTAGCTCGATCCTGTGACGGGGTGCGATGGGGAGTGCCGCTTGAGTTGGCCGCTCCGGCTGGTTTTGCAAGACAATGGGGGTCGCGGAAGCCGTCGACGAGCCGCCCGGCACTGCGCTTCCCGATAGCCGCAAACCACTTCTCAGGAGACCACGATGAGCACCGCCGTGGAGCCGCATCGCCCGCCCCAGCTAGACGAAGTCCTGAAACTCGCCGGCGCCAAGGCGGGCGTCGGCGAGCGCGACCAGGTCTCGGCGTTCGTCGAGCGCTATTACGGGCACGCCGACCCGGAGGACCTCGCCAATCGCGCGCCGGCGGATCTCTACGGCGCCGCGCTCTCCCAATGGAAATTCGCACACAAGCGCGAGCCCGGACGCGCCAAGGTGCGGGTGTTCAATCCCGCCGTCGCCGAGCACGGATGGCAGTCGACGCACACCGTGGTCGAGATCGTCAACGACGACATGCCGTTCCTGGTCGATTCGGTTTCGATGGAGATCAACCGGCACGGCCTCGGACTGCACCTGCTGGTGCACCCGATCGTCGCGGTCATCCGCGACGCTGGCGGTGTGCTGAAGGGCGACGCCGCCGACAATGCGAAGGGCTCGACGCTCGAATCCTTCATCCATGTCGAGGTCGACCGCCTGTCGGACGCCTCCGCGCTGGACGCGCTTGCCGCCGACATCGTTCGCGTGCTCGACGATGTGCGCGCGGCGGTGACCGACTGGGCGGCGATGCGTGCGCAGGTCGGCGTGGTGCTCGGCGACATCGGCAAGCGCGCGCCGCCGCTGCCCGCCGACGAGATCGCCGAAGGCAGCGCGTTCCTGTCGTGGCTCGCCGAGAACAACTTCACCTTCCTCGGCTACCGCCGCCATGAGCTCGTCACCATCGACGGCGAGGATGCGCTCAAGGTCGTGCCCGGCTCGAGCATGGGGATCCTGCGCGCGAGCGAAGGGCGCGAGGTCGCCGCGAGCTTCGCGGCGCTGCCGCCGGAAGTGAAGGCCTACGCGCGCCGGCCGGAGCTTCTGGTCGTCACCAAGTCAACGTCGCGCTCGACGGTGCACCGGCCCGGCTACCTCGACTACGTCGCGGTCAAGCGCTTCGACGCGAAGGGCAACGTTTGCGGCGAGGATCGCTTTCTCGGCATGTTCACGTCGATCGCGTACAGCGCGAATCCGGTCGAGATTCCGCTGCTCCGCCGCAAGGTCGCCAACGTCATGGCGCGCGCCGGCGTGGCGCCAGGCAGCCACGCCGCCAAGGCGCTGGCCAATATCCTCACCACATACCCGCGCGACGAGCTGTTCCAGACCACCGAAGACGACCTGCTGGACACCGTTCTCGGCATCCTGCGGCTCGGTGAGCGCCAGCGCTTCCGCTTGTTTGTGCGCCGCGACGCGTTCGAGCGCTTCGTCGTCTGCCTTATTTACGTGCCGCGCGAGAACTACACCACCGACTTGCGCCAGAAATGGCAGGCGATCCTGATGCAGGCCTTCGCCGGGTCGAGCGCCGAGTTCAACGCGCACCTGTCCGAGTCGGTGCTGGCGCGCGTCATGATCACGGTGCGCACCACGCCGGGAAAGATTCCATCGTTCGACGTGCGCATGCTCGAGGCGCGCCTCGCCGCCGTGGCCAGGCGCTGGGACGACGACCTCAAGGTCGCGCTGGTGGAGGCCGTGGGCGAGGCGCGCGGCAGCGAATGGTTCAAGCGTTTCGCGGGCGCTTTTCCCGCCGGCTACCGCGAGGATTTTCCGGCGCGCGCCGCGGTCTCCGACATCGCGCTGATGGCGCAATTGTCCGCCGCGCAGCCGCTGGCGATGTCGCTCTACCGGCCGTCCGACGCGGCGCCCGGGATGCTGCGCTTCAAGCTGTTCAATCTCGGCGGGCCGGTGGCGTTGTCCGACAGCCTGCCGATGCTCGAGCACATGGGGCTCAAGGTGCTCGACGAGCGGCCGCATCGCGTCGTTGCGGAGGGCATGGCGCCGGTGTGGATGCACGACCTCGGCCTGGTGGCGCCGGCGGGCGACACCGAGATCGAAATCGGCTCGCTGCACAAAGTCTTCGAGTCGGCGTTCGGCCAGATCTTCCGCGGCGAGGTGGAAAACGACGACTTCAACCGCCTGGTGATCGCGGCGCGCTTGCCGGCGGAGGAGATCGTGATCCTGCGAGCGTGCGCGAAATACCTGCGCCAGATCGGCTTCGCGCTGTCGCAGTCCTTCATCCAATCGACGCTGGCGGCGCATGCAGGCATGGCACGACAGCTCGTCGAGTTGTTCAAGGTGCGCTTCGATCCCGACGGCGGCGCCGGCGCCGGGGCGCGTGCCGCTGAGCAGGTGAGGGCGATCGAGGCGGCGCTCGAGAACGTCGAGAACCTCTCGGAGGATCGCGTCCTGCGGCAGTACCTGGCGCTGATCCAGGCGATGACGCGGACCAATTTCTGGCGCCGAGCGCTGGGAAATGAGACGGATGGCGAGCCGCGCTCGTTCGTGTCGTTCAAGTTCGACCCGTCGAAGGTGCCGGGCTTGCCCGAGCCCAAGCCGATGTTCGAGATATTCGTGTACTCAACGCGTTTCGAAGGTGTGCATCTGCGCGGCGGCAAGGTTGCGCGCGGCGGACTGCGCTGGTCGGATCGTCCGGAGGATTTCCGCACCGAAGTCCTCGGGCTGGTGAAGGCGCAGATGGTCAAGAACACCGTGATCGTCCCGGTCGGTTCGAAAGGAGGCTTCGTGCTCAAGCGTGCGCCTTTAGCGACGGATCGCGAGGCGTTCATGAAGGAGGGCGTCGCCTGCTACAAGGATTATTTGCGCGGGCTGCTCGACATCACCGACAACCGCGTCGGCGACAAGATCGTGCCGCCGCCGCAGGTGAAGCGCCAGGATTCCGACGATCCCTATCTGGTCGTCGCCGCCGACAAGGGCACCGCGACGTTTTCCGACTACGCCAACGGCATCAGCGCCGAGTACGGATTCTGGCTGGGCGACGCGTTTGCGTCGGGCGGTTCGGTGGGCTACGACCACAAGGCGATGGGCATCACCGCGCGCGGGGCGTGGGAGTCGGTGAAGCGGCACTTCCGTGAGATGGGCGTCGACACCCAGACCACGGACTTTACAGTCGCAGGCATCGGCGACATGTCTGGGGACGTCTTCGGCAACGGCATGCTGCTGTCGCGCCACATTCGGTTGCTCGCGGCGTTCGATCACCGCCACATCTTTCTCGATCCGAGTCCGGATCCCGCGACGAGCTTTACCGAGCGCGAGCGCATGTTCAAGCTGCCGCGCTCGTCGTGGGCCGACTACGACGCCAAGCTCATCTCGGCGGGTGGCGGCATCCATGCGCGCAGCGCGAAATCGGTGCCCATCACTGCGCAGGTGAAGCAGGCGCTCGGCATCAGCGTCGACGCGATGACGCCGACCGAGCTGGTCAACGCGATCCTCAAGGCGCCGGTCGACCTCATCTACAACGGTGGCATCGGCACCTACGTGAAAGCCGCCACCGAATCGCACGCGCAGGTAGGCGATCGCGCCAACGACGTGCTGCGCGTCAACGGGCGCGAGCTCCGCTGCAAGGTGGTCGCGGAGGGCGGCAACCTCGGATGCACGCAGCTCGGGCGCATCGAGTACGCGCTGACGGGCGGGCGCATCAACACCGACGCCATCGACAATTCCGCCGGAGTCGACACCTCGGATCACGAGGTCAACATCAAGATCCTGCTCGGCATTCTGATCGCCGACGGCGAGTTGACGCTGCAGCAGCGCAATACGCTGCTCGCGACGATGACCGACGACGTAGCCGCGCTGGTGCTGCGCGACAACACTTTCCAGACGCAGTCGCTGTCGGTGAGCAAGCGCATCGCGCCGCAGCTGCTCGACGCGAACCAGCGCTTCGTGCAGTTCCTGGAGAAGCTCGGGCGCCTGAATCGCGCGCTCGAGTTCCTGCCCGCGGACGACACGTTCGCCGAGCGCCGCGCCAATGGCATCGGCCTCACCAGTCCGGAACAGGCGGTGCTGCTCGCCTACAGCAAGATCTGGCTCTACGACGAATTGCTCGGCTCGCAACTGCCCGACGATTTGTGGGTGTCGACTGCGCTGGCGCGCTACTTTCCCAAGGCGCTGCGCGAGCGCTACGCCGCAACCATGCTGCGTCACCCGTTGAAGCGCGAGATCATCGCAACCTACGTCACCAACAGCATGATTAACCGCGTCGGCGGGACGTTCGTGCATGGTCTGCTCGAGTCGACCGGCGCCAAGCCCTCGGAGATCGTCCGCGCGTACCTGCTCAACCGCGAGATCTTCGGCTTCGTGAATCTCTGGATGGCGATCGAGGCGCTGGACAACAAGGTCGACGACGCCGTGCAGTCGGCGATGCTGATCGAGACCGGAAGGCTCATCCAGCGCGGCACGACCTGGTTCCTGCGTTCGCGCCGGCTCGGCGAAGACATGGCCGCGAGCATCGCGCATTTCAATCCCGCGGTCGCCGCGCTGGCGGCGAGGCTCGCGCAGATGCAGGACGATGGCGAGCGCGCGCGCATCGACACCGCGGTCGCGTACTACGTCGCCAAGGGCGTGCCGGCGGACCTGGCTGCGCGCGTGGTCAGCTTCGACACGCTCTACGCCGCACTCGACATCATCGAGGTGGCGGACGCATCGAAGCGCGCGCCGGAATTCGTCGCCGAGCTGTACTTCGAGCTCTCCAATAGACTCGGGCTGGCGTGGATTCGCGAGAGGATCGCGGAGCTGCCGGGCGAGGCGCACTGGCAGCGTCTGGCGAAGGAGGCGATGCAGGACGACCTGTCGGGACTGCAGCGCGCGATCACCGCGAATGTGCTCGCCGCCAACCCGGAGGTGACTGCTCGCGAGCGGCTGATCGGCGCGTGGCAGGATCGCAATCGGCGCGGCATCGAGCGCGCTGCGCAGCTCGTCGACGAGCTGCGCACGGCCGGTGCGGTCGATTCGGCGATGCTGTCGGTCGCGCTGCGCGAGCTCCGCGGCCTGGCCGGCTGACGCGGCCTCACCGCAGCGCGGTCAAGCCCGCGAGGAAGTGCTGAGGCGCGCTACTGGCTGGCGGTGATGCCGCCGTCGACGTAGACGATCTGCCCGGTGATGAAATCGGACGCCGGTGACGCGAGGAACACCGCGGCGCCGACCACGTCCTTCGGATCGGCGATGCGTCCCAAAGGGATGCGAGCGAGCAGCTGCCGCCTGAAATCCGGATCGTCCATCACGTGCCGGATCATCTCGGTGTAGACAAAAGTCGGCGCGATCCCGTTGACGTTGATTCCGTGCCGCGCCAGCTCCATCGCGTGCTGCTTGATCAGCATGACCAGCGCGCCCTTGGTGCTGCAGTAGGCTGAATAGCCGCGGTCGCGCAAGCCGAGCTGCGCGCGCACCGAAAGAAGGTGCATCTGCTTGCCGCCACGCTTTTCACCCACCGCGGCATCGATCTGGTGTCGCGCCACCGCCTGCGCGAGGAACATAGCGGCCTTCAGGTTGACCGCGACCACGTGGTCGAATGATTTCTCGGTCACCTTGCCGATCGGCTCCTCGATCTGCGTCCCCACGCAGTTCACCAGGATGTCGATCGCGCCGAAGCGCTTCGCGATCGCTGCGACGCTGCGCTCGCTCGCCGCGACGCGCGTGGTGTCGAGCGCGACACCGTGCGCGGCGTAGCCGGCCGCCGTGAGCTGCGTCGCCAGGCGGGCCGCCTTGGCACGGCTGCGCCCGGCGATCACCACCGTTGCGCCGCGCTGCGCGAGGCCCCACGCGATCGCCTCGCCGATGCCGCCGTAGCCGCCGGCGAGCAATGCGACCTTGCTGTGCAGATCGAACAGCGTCGCCAGCTCGCGATCGAAGTCGATCGACGGGGTGATGGAGGCGGCGCTTCGCGGGGTGACCTTGCGTCGGCGCTGCGGAGTCGAGGCGGCGGGGCGTTTGATCGTGCTCATGCCGGGCTCATTGGCCACTTAGCTTGCCGAGATAGCGCGACACCCGCGGATCGGCGCACAGGCCCGGCAGGTCGGGTGCCGTCGTGACGCGTCCGTCGCCGACGAACAGGAAGCGCTCGCAGATCTCGCGCAGGATCGAGATGTGGAACTGTGCGGTCGGATGCAGGCAGATGAACACGAGCCGTCCTTCAGCGCGAAGCTTTCGGAAAAAATCAAGCATGAAACCGATGTAGCCATCCTGCGTGTTGAACTGCGGCTCGTCGAACAGGTGCACCTGCGGGTAGCTGCTGCGCGCGGCGTCGAGCAGGAACGACGGCACGCCGGCGCGGCGCTTTCGCACCTGGTAGGACTGGTGATAGTGGATCGCCAGCCGGTCGCGCTGGCCGGGCTTGATGCGATTCATGTCCTGGCCGGCGCAGACGACGCGTCCACTGCTCGGGACGTTGCTGCCGGCGATCATTTCGAACAGCGTCGTCTTGCCCGCGCCGTTGGGGCCCAGCACACCCACGATCTCCGGCCGATCGAACGCCATATCGGCAGCGAGCGAGAACGTGACGCGTCGGCGCAACACGCCGCGGCGATAGCGCTTGTGCACTTGGTCGAGCACGAGCAGCGGGCCGGTGGGATGGGGAGCACGTTGGGTCATGGGAGCTCAGTTGTCGCTCAGTTGTCGCTCAGTTGCCGCTCAGTTGCCATTCAGTTGCCACTCAGTTGCCACTCAGTTGCCAAGTAGCCGCTGGCGAAGCGCCGCGTCGTCGCGAAGCTCCGCCGCTGGACCCTGGTGCACGACGCGTCCGAGGTCGAGCACGTAGACGCGGTCGGCCACCGCCAGCGCCAGCTCGGCGTTCTGCTCGACGATGAGCACGGCGATGCCTTCGCCCTTGAGCCGCTCGATGGTTGCGAGCACGTCGCCGACGATCTTGGGGGCGAGTCCCTGGCTCGGCTCGTCGAACAGCACCAGTCCCGGCCCGCCGAGCAGCGCCCGTGCGATCGCAACCATCTGCATCTCGCCGCCTGACAAGTTTTCGGCCTCGCGATCCATCAGGTATTCGAGCGCGGAGAAGATCTCGAAGACTTCCTTGAGCGACCACGCGCGAAAACGGCTGGGCTTGCGGGCGATGGCGAGGTTGCGCGCCACCGTGAGTGTCGGGCACAGGCGGCGGTCGTCCGGCACCCAGCCGATGCCGGCGCGCGCGATCTCGTGGGTCGGCATTGCGCTGATACGTGCGCCGTCGAAGTCGACCGTCCCGGTGCGCGGGCGGGTGAGCCCGAGCACGCTGCGCAGCGTCGTCGTCTTGCCGGCGCCGTTGGGCCCCAGCAGCGCCACGGCTTCGCCGCGCGCGACGTCGAGGCTCAAGTCGAACAGCGCCTGCGTCTCGCCGTAATAGGTGTCGATGTGCGAGAGCGCGAGCATCAGTTGAGCTTGCCCAGGTTGGAGTTCTTTACCCATAGATTCTCGCGCAGCTCCGCGGGCGTGCCCTGCGCGATTACTTGCCCCCAGTGGATGACCGCGATGGTGTCGGCGAGCGCAAACAGGAATGCCATGTCGTGCTCGATCGCGACGATGGTCAGCGTGCCGCGCAGGCCGCGTATGAGGTCGGCAAGGCGCGCGGTCGCTTCGCGCCCCAGTCCCGAAGTCGGCTCGTCGAGACAGAGCACTTTGGGCTGCGACGCCAGCGCCACGCCGATCTCGAGCGCACGCCGGTCGCCGTACGACAGGTTTTTCGCCTGCGTGTGCTCCTTGCCGCGGAGCCCCACGCCCGCGAGCACGGCTTCGGCCTTGCCGGCGGCGTGCGCGTCGGCGCGCGCGCGTGCCAGCATCGAGAAGCCACGCGAGCGCATTTCCGGCACGGCGAGCACGACGTTCTCCAGGGCGCTGAAGTCGTTGAACAGGTTCATGATCTGGAACGAGCGCGACACGCCCTTGCGCGCGATCGCGCGCGGCGGCTCCCCCGTGATGTCGTCGCCGTCGAGCAGCACCGAGCCGCGATGCGGGCGGTAGCGCCCGCTCAGCACGTTGAACGTCGTGGTCTTGCCCGCGCCGTTGGGCCCCATGATGCCGGTGAAGCGGCGGTCCGCGAAGGTGAGCGAGATGTCTTCCAGCACGACGCGATTGCCGAAGCGCATGTGCAACCCGCGGGCCTCGAGTGTCGCCATGCTCAGGTCCCCGCCCGCGACGGCGCCGGCAGTGCGGCGCGCGCGCGACGCCGTGCCTGCAACGCCTGGAACATTCCCGCGACGCCTTCGGGCTTGAGCACGACGATCGCCATGAACATGAGCCCGTACCACAGCGACCACGTCGAAGTGAGCGCGCCCAGCGCGTCGCGCGCGATGAAAAAGATCGCGGCGCCGATCAGCGGTCCCCAGAAGCTGACCAGGCCGCCGCCGATCAGCGTCATCATCACCACGAAGCCCGACGAGTGAAGGCTCATCACGTCGGGGAACGCGCCGAGCTGCGCGAGCGCGAACAGCGCGCCCGCCAGCCCCGAGAGCGCCGCCGAGACGACGAACGCCAGCCACTTGTACAGCCAGACGTGGTAGCCGACGAAGGCGACCCGGGTCTCGTTCTGGCGGATCGCCTGGACGACTCGCCCGTACGGCGAATGCACCATCCGCCACAGCAGCGCCGTCACCGCCACGCTCACCGCGAGCACGAAGTAGTAGAGAGACACGTTGTCGGTGAGCGGGATCGAGGCCACGCCCAGCTCGACCGGAAGCCGCTTCAATCCCAGCAGGCCGTCCTCGCCGCCGGTCACGCTGTGCCACTTGATGGCGACGAACCAGAAGATCTGGCAGAAGGCGATGGTCATGAGCGCGTAGTAGATGCCGCGGCGGTGCGAGATGAACGTCGCCACCAGCGCGCCGCAGAGCGCCGCCGCGAGAACCGCGCCGCCCAGGTCGATCCACAGATTCGCCGCGACGTATTTCTGCGTCAATCCGAACGCGTAGGCGCCGACGCCGAAATACGCACCGTGTCCGAATGAGGGCAGGCCGGTGTATCCCAGCAGCAGGTTATACGACAGCGCGTAGAGTCCCCACACCAGGATTTCGATCCCGAGGTACTGGTAAAGGCCGACGCGAGCGATCCAGAAAGGCAGCGTCGCCAACGCGAGCGCCAGCAGTGCGAGGGCGGACTTTTGCGCGGTCGTCATCACGCCTCCAGCACGCTCTTGCGCCCGAACAGCCCGCGCGCCCGAAAGGTGACGACCGCGACCAGCAGCAGGTACATCGACAGCAGCGACCATTCCGACGCATACGCGCCGGTAAGTCCGACGGTGAGCCCGACCAGCAGGCTCGCCATCACCGCGCCCCAGAAGCTGCCGACGCCGCCGAGCACGATGATCAGGAACGCGGGCACCACCGCGTCGACCCCGACGTGCGGGCGGATGCCCCAGAACGGCGCCATCACCACGCCGGCGATCGCGGCGAGCCCCGCACCGAGCGCGAACACGAACAGTCGCAGCCGCGACAGGTTGATGCCCATCGCGCGCACGATCTCGCTGTCGTGCGCGCCCGCCTTGATGATCGCGCCGTAGGGCGTGCGCTCGATGAACACCCACAGCAGCCCGATCATGGCGATGGCGAACGCCGACGCGAAAAAGCGGTACTTGGCGTAGATCATTCCGCCGACCAGCGTCGCGCCCGAGATCTCCGCGGGAAGCGGCAGCACGTAGTCGCGTGTTCCCCACAGGACGCGGATCGACTCCTCGATCACCAGCGCTGCGCCGAAGGTGAACAGGAGTCCGTACAGCGGATCCTTGCCGTACGTGCGGCGCAGCCCCACTTCGATGACCATGCCGACGGCGCCGACCAGGATCGGCGCGATGACCAGCGCCAGTGCATAGCGTGCGCCGGCGGGAAGCTGCACGTACCACGCGAAGCTGTCGGCGGAGGCGCCGAACTTGGGCGCGATCAGCGCCAGCGCAAAGTACGCACCGAGCGCGAACAGCGAGCCGTGCGCGAGGTTGATCACCTCCATCACGCCCAGGATCAGCATGAAGCCGAGCGCGATGAGCGAGAACAGCAGACCGAGGCTGATGCCGTTGACGAGGTGGGGGACGAGTTGAGCGAGAAAGTCCATCAGCGTTCGCTCAAGGGTCGTTGAACGATATGGATGTGCCGCCCGGCGAAACCCGGCTCGCGCGCGAGGCGTTGCGGCGCGTGGCGCCGGGCTTGGCGCAAAGCCCGGCGCAATTCGATCCAATGCGGTCAGCTGCGCTCGCCGCCGCGATCACAGCTCGTACGTCGGCGTCGCTTCGTAGGTCTCTAGCTTGCAAGCCATGTCGTCCTCGCGCGAATCAAGCACTTCCTCGGGCTTGGTCCAGCTCATGATCTCGAACAGGTCCGTCTTGTCGCTTGGTTTCATGTTTCGGCGCGCCATGTAGATCGTCTGCTGCAGATGATGCGTCGACGGGTTCATGTATGCGTCGAAGTTCTGCATGCGGTCCGTCGCCGGGATCTTGAGCTGCTCGAGCTGCTTGATGACGGCGATGTTGTTGGTCGAGCCGGCACGCTCGATCGCGCGCAAGAGCTCGCGCGTGCACATGTAGCCGTTGTACGAGACGTTGCCCGGAATCGGAATCGGCGAATCCTTCCATCGCGCCTGGTAGCGGCGCACGTAGTCGTCGACGCCGGGCAGCTTGAGCTTGTGATACCAATTCGTCCCGAAGACGCCGAACAGGCTGTCGGCGCCCTGGCCCCAGACATCGGGCCAGTCCTGCTGGTTGTTGATCCACGCGGGCTTGGCGTCGAGCTTGAGCTGCGCGACCTGCGTGCGCAGCGCCTTGATGTCGTCGCCGCCGATCGCCGCCGCCACGACGTCGGGCTTGGCCTGCTGGATCTTGAGAAGGTACGCCGTGAAGTCGCGGGTGTTCTGCGGCACCAGCAGCTCGTCGACGACCTTGCCGCCGTTGGCCTCGATCTCGGCGCGCGTCGCCTTCGACGTGTTGTGGCCCCAGACGTAGTCGTTGGTGAGCAGCAGCCAGTTCTTGCCGACGCTGGAAATCGCGTTCTTCACCGTCGCCTTGGAGAAATTCGTGCCGTTGCCGTCCCAGACGAACTTGGTGCGATGGCAGTCCTTGCCAGCTTCGGTGGGCGAGCTCGAGTTGCTGTTGAAGTAGATGCAGCCGTACTTCTGCGCGACCTGCGAGATGGCGTTGGCCACGCCGGAATGCAGCGCGCCGACGAGAAACCCGCACTCCTCGCGCGTGATGAAGCGCTCGGCGACGCGCGATCCGGTCGCCGGTGTCGTCTCGGTGTCCTGCGTGATCCAGATGATCTGGCGGCCCAGGACGCCGCCCTTGGCGTTGAACTCCTCGATCGCCAGGACCATGCCGCGCATGTCGTCCTGCCCGCTGTCGCCGTACTGGCCGCTGGCGTCGCAGGTCAATCCGAGCTTGATCGGCTTCTTGCCCTGCGCGTAGCTGATGTGCCTGAACGGGCCGAAAAAGGCCAGTCCGGTACCGATCGCGGCGGCCTTGAGCGCGCGGCGGCGAGTGAACGTTGTGCTCATCGATCCCTCCTTGGATGATGCGCGAAGCCGCCGCCTTCCAGACGGTCTGTCCTCCCCGCGCGTGTCGTGCATCGCGCCTGCCGGCCGCGCCGTCGGCAAATGCCGTGGAGCGTGCCGTTGAACGCCGGTTGCTGCAACTAGGTTGCCACTAAGTTGCCAACTAAGTACCAACGAAAGTTGCAATAGCGCCCGCCGGAAACGATAATGAACAAACGTTTACGGACAAGCGGTCCAAAGAATAGATGTTCAAAACTGGAGTGTCAAGCGAGCGCCGCCCGGCGCCGGCCGGCGGCAAATCGCGCGTTGCCCCGCGTCGCACCAAGGCGCCGGACCGCATCGCGGCGCCGGCGTCGTTCGGTGCGTTGAGCGCGCTGATCGCCGCGCGCTACGATTCGCTGCAAGGCCAGATGCGCCAGATCGCGAAGGTCGCGATCGAGCGCCCGACCGATGTCGCGTTGCAGACGGTAGCCGAAGTGGCGAGACACGCCAAGGTTCAGCCGTCGAGCGTGGTGCGCTTCGCGCAGGCGCTCGGTTTTCCAGGCTTCGGCGAAATGCAGGCGGTGTTCCAGTCGCGCCTGATCGCGCAGTCGTCGAGCTACAGCGAGCGGATCGAGGCGCTGCGCAGCGGCCGGCCTGCCAATCGCCAGCCGGGTCCGGAGGCGAACCTGGCCGAGTTCGTCGACAACGGCGTCGCCGCGCTGCACCAGCTACGCAGCACGGTATCGGCGAAGGACCTGGCGCGCGCCGCGGAGCTGCTCGACAACGCCGCCGTCATCCACATCCTTGCGCAGGGTCGCTCGTTTCCGGTGGCGTGGTACATCGCCTACGCGTTGAACCGCTTCGGCGTCTCAAGCCAGCTCGTCGACGGATTGGGCGGCATGAACGCGCAGCGCCTGCGCCTCGCGCGCCGCAACGACGTGCTCATCGCCATCAGCTTCAAGGACTACGCGCCCGAGGTCGTGTCGCTGGTCAATGCCACTGCCAAGCGCAATGTTCCGGTGGTGGTCATCACCGACGGCCCGCTGAGCCCGCTAGCCAAGAGCGCGCGCGTGCGGCTCGATGTCGAGTCGGGCGACGCGCAGCCGTTTCGCTCGCTGGTGGCTCCGATGTGCCTCGCCCAGACGCTGGTGGTGACCCTCGGCGACCGGCGCGCCGCCTGAACGACGCCGTACGGCGCAGCCGGCGGCGACGTCGCTCCGAGAACTTCTTCCGTCGTGTCGTGCTGCCTACGGCGCGTTCGGACGATTCGGCGGCAGCGTGCGGAATATGCAGTCGAACGCCGCGTCGTTGCCCGTGCCCGCACCGAAGAACCCGACCAGCGCCTGGCGGTAGCTCGCCTCGCTGATGCGGTTGTAGTAGAGCCGCGACGTGACGTTGATGAAATAGTTGTAGTTGTCGTTGCCCATGTCGTTCGCCAGGATCTGTTGGGTGAGATCCTCGCTTCCTATCTGAAGCCTCCTGCACGACGACGGCAGCTGCTTCAGGTACGCGTTGAAGCCGGTCGCCTGGTTGCTGCGCACGGCGTCGGGCGCGCACGCCGTGGCGAAAAGCACGCTGGCCAGCACGACCGCTGCGCGGCCGACAGCCAGCATCGTCTGGCGGGGTTCAGTGCAAGGTCTACGATTCATTTTGCGAGACTCCATTCAAAGGTTATTGGATCATCGGATCAACGCAACTGTCATTCCGAGGAGCGTTAGCGCCGAGGAACCTGCTTCTTGGAACTTGTTCGGTTTTGTCAACAGCAGATTCCCCGGTCCTCGGAATGACAAGTAACACTAAGAATCGTGTTTGGGTTTTTTCGGCTTGTCCGGTGCCCCGGCGAGGACCAGCGTGTCGGCGCCGGCCTTCTCGGCGTGGCGCTTTTCCAGGTCGGCGAGCAGGCCCTCGTCGGACAGGTCGAGCGCGCTGGAATGCTCCCAGTCGTGCTGCGCCACCTTCGCCAGTCGCTTGACGACGTCCTTGTCGCGGACTTCGATGCCGAGCTCGCGGCGTGCGTCGAAGCTGCCGGGCGCCAGGTTGATCGAGCCGACGATCCCCGACTTCTCGTCCGCGAGCAGCATCTTGGCGTGCAGCTTGAGGTGCTTGAGCTTGTGCACCTTGATGCCGACGTCGTGCATGATGCGCAGTCCGCTTACGCCTTCGAGCATCTTGTCTTTTTTCAGCGTGTGCGGCGGTCGCGCCATGACGTGAACCTTGACTCCGCGCGCCCGCGCCCGGACCAGGCGCTCGAGGATCACCGGGTCCTGGTAGCGCTCGTTCTGGACGAAGATCGAATCCTTCGCCTGGTCGATGAAATGCGCGATGCGCGCACGGCCGTTGTTGTTGCACCAGATTAGGCGCGCGCTCTCTCCCGGGTCGAACGCGCTGCGCGACCAGTCGGCTTCGAAGCACTGCATGATCTCGTTCACTTCGCCTGGGTCGTCGGTGACCACGGCGTAATCACGGGTCGCGGTGAGATTCTCGGAATCCCAGTTGAGCGACTTCACGAACGCCGACGAATCGTCGACGACCATCGACTTCTCGTGGGTGAGATCGAACGCGGGGTTGCTGTCCTCGACCTCGACGCCGCCCTCTATCAACGCCGCGCGCGATGCCTCGTTCTCGGTCTCGCCGCTGCGCCGCGCCGGATTGAGCATCACCCGCACCTTCAGTCCGCGCTGCCTGGCACCGATGACCGCTGCGATCAACGACGCATCCGAAAACACGAACATCTTGATGCGCAGCGACTTCTTGGCGCTCGCAATGGCGTCGAGAATCGGTTGTGCGGAGTCATCGGGAAGTACGATCAGCGAGCGGGCCATGGCGTGTCTCGTCAGTGTGCGGATGCGGGCGGGGGAAGGGGGCGTGGACGCCGCGGGCGCAGCCGCAGGGCCGCCTGGCTGCTCGTACTGTATCCGATGCAGCTCTGCGTAGACGCCGCCCAGCGCGACGAGCTCGTCGTGCGTCCCCTGCTCGGCGACCACGCCGTCCTTGAGCACGATGATCTTGTGCGCATCGCGAATCGTCGACAGCCGATGCGCGATGGTGATGACGGTGCGGCCCTTCATCAGGCGCTCGAGGCCTTCGATTACCAGCCACTCCGACTCGGTGTCGAGCGCCGCGGTCGGCTCGTCGAGGATGAGTATCGGAGTGTTGCGAATGATCGCGCGAGCGATGCCGATGCGCTGGCGCTGCCCGCCGGAGAGCGTGAGCCCGCGCTCGCCCACGGCTGAATCGTAGCCATGCGCCATCGCGCTGATGAAGTCGTGCGCGTTGGCGAGCTTGGCGGCGGCGGTGATCTCGTCCTCGGTCGCGCCGGGCCGGCCGTAGGCGATGTTCTCGCGGATCGTGCCGCGGAACAACACCGTGTCCTGCAGCACGAAGCCGATCTGGCTGCGCAGCGACTTCTTGGTGTAGTCGCGCACGTCGCGTCCGTCGACCATCACGCGCCCGCTGCTGGCGTCGTAGAAGCGCGGAATCAGCCCGACCACGGTCGATTTGCCGCCGCCCGTAGTGCCGACCACGCCGACCATCTGTCCGGGCGCGATGCGGAAGCTCACGTCGCGCAGGATCGGCGTCTTCGGGTCATAGCCGAAGGCGACGTTCTCGAGCACGATCTCGCCGCGCGCTTGGGTGAGCTCAGTCGCGCCGGGACGGTCGGGGATCACGTTGTCGGTCTCGAGGATGCCCTGGATGCGCTCGAGCGCGACCGCCGCGGCGGCGATCGCGTTGGTCATCTTCGCCAGGTCCTGCACCGGCTTGAAGAACTTGCTGAGATACGCCAGGAATACGGTGAGCGCGCCGATGGTCATCGCGCCGGCGACGATCAGCGATGCGCCGCGCCACAGCACGATCGCGGTGCAGAGCGCGACCACGACCGTCACCACCGGCGACAGCAGCGACTTAACTTTGCGCGCCTTGAGCGCCGCATCGACCGTGGCGTGGCTGACTTCGGCCAGCCGCGATTCCTCGAGATCCTGCCGGCCAAAGGCCTTGACCACGCGAACCGATTCCAGCCCCTGCTGCACGACGCTGACGATGTCCGATTGGTGCAGGCGAACCTCGTGCTGCGCCTTTTTCACTGCCTTCTTGAAGCGTGCGACGAACAGCAGCAGGAACGGCGTGACGCCGACGGCGAGCAGCGCGAAGTCCCAGTTGAGCAAGAACATCAGCACGACGATGCCGACGATGGTGAGCAGGTCGACCAGGATGCCGAGCGTCGCGGACGAGGCGAAATCCTGGACGGTGGCCACATCGTTGGTGATGGTCGAGAGCAGCACGCCGGTTTGCTGATGGTCGAAATAGCCGAGCGACATGCGCTGCAGATGGTCGTAGATGCGCACGCGCAGGTCGTGCGCGACCCACTGGCCGACGCTTTCGGTGTAGTAGTTGTCGATGTACGAAGCGAGTGCACCGACCGCGGCGATAGCCACCACGCCGATCGCCGCCAGCGCCGCTAGGCCTATCTTGGATTGCGCCATCGGGAAGTCGCGCATCCAGTGCAGCCATTCCGGCAGCGGATGCGAGCCGAGCACGTTGTCGATGACGACCTTCAGCGGCCACGGTCCCGCCATGCTCATCGCGGTCTCGAGGAGCATGGCGACGAAGACGATGGCGAGCCACCGGTGATAAGGGCGGACCAGGTCGAGGACCAGCCGCGTCATCGTCGGCTGGCCTGCCCGGGGCGCGTCAGATGTGCGCAAACGCCAGCCCGCCGACGGCGACCGCCACCGCAGCAACCGCGTACGAAATCATCTGCAGCGTCTTGTTGCGGGTGAGGATCGTGATCGCGGCCAGCGCAATGGCGATCTGGATGAGCGTGGTGGCCTGCGCCCAGCGGTGATGCACGTGCATCGACGCTTCGCTGGCGAGCTCGGCGTCCTTGGACTGCTGCTCCAGCTTCTTCGCCTCCGGCATGATTTCCTCTTTTTCCTTTTTGTAGCGGTCGATCTCCTTCGTGTATCGCGCCTGCACGTCGCCGGTGGTCAACGTCGCTCCAAGCTCGGCGAGGTTCTGCTTGCTGCTCTTGGCCTGGTAGAAATTCCACTGGTCCGACGCCTCGGCACGGCGGATGGCGGATTCGTTCTTGTAGAGCAGCGCTGCATTCTGCGTGGCGCCGCCCATGTAGCCCATGAATGCGCCGACGGTGGCGAAGATCGCGGTCATGACGGCGATGCGCCCCGCGAACGGGTCGTGCTGCGCGCGATGCTCGGCCTCGTGATCGTGCGGGCCGTGTACATGGAAGCCTTCGGACATGATGCTCTCCCGGGTGAGCTACAAGCGGCGCAGTCGACTGCTTCAGCTGCCTGCCGTGCGTTGGTGCATGGTAAACGCGAACTTCGGGGCGGCACCGGTCGAACCCGCGTGCGTTTCGCGCGACGTTTCCCGCCACGGCTCGCGCGCGAACGCGGGAAAACGCGCGTCGCCATCGTAGTCGCGGTCGAGCTCGGTGATGTAGAGCAGCTGCGCCAGCGGCAGCGCTTCGCGATAGAGCGACTCTCCGCCGATGACGAATACCGGCTCGGGTTGCGTGGCCAGTCGGATCGCATCCTCGAGACTGGCGGCGATCTGCGCGCCACTCGCCGGGAAGTCGCGCTGGCGCGTGACGACGATGTTCTGGCGCCCCGGCAGCGGCTTGCCGATCGACTGCCATGTCTTGCGCCCCATGATGATCGAGTGCCCCAGGGTCAGCTCGCGAAACCGTCGCAGATCCTCCGGCAGGTGCCACGGGAGCCGATTGCGGTCGCCGATCACGCCGTTTCGCGCGACCGCGGCGATCAGCGCGATGCGCGGCATCGGGGCGGCCGGCTGCAGCGAGCTTGGCGGCGCTGCGCGCGGTAGTGTATCGTTCACGCGGGACCTTGGGCTCTAGGCTTTGAGTTGCTAGCCAACGATTATAGCGGCCGCGCCTGACCACACGTGTACTACCCGCGTTCATTCCTCAAGTTCATCCTGCTCGGATTCCTGCTGGTCAGTCTGCCGTTGCTCTACGCGCTCGTTGAGCTCATCTTCAGCCTCGACCGGCTCGGAACGCAGGGACAGCAAGCCGTGCTGCAGGCGTCGCAGGCGGGACGAGCCAGCCGACAACTGTATGAGCAGGCGACGACGCTGGAGCGTCTCGTTCGCCAGCACCTGATTCTCGAGGATCCGCAGCTCGTCGAGGACTACGCGAGGCTGCGTCAGGACTTTCGCGCGACCGCGCAGCAGTTGCAGCAGCTTCCGCTGGATCGCCCGCAGGCCAAGCAGCTCGAATCGATCGTCGACCGCGAGAGCGAGCTCTACGCGGTGCTGCGCTCGCCGCAGCGCCCGGCCAACGGCGGGGCGGTGCTCGCCAGCGGCTACGCCGAGCTCGCCGAGGGCGCGCAGACGATGCTCACCGCGAGCAGCCGGCTCACCGAGCGCGAGATAGAGCGGCTGCAGGCGACCGCAGCCGAGGGAAGCAAGACGTGGGGCTACCTGGCGCTTAGCGCCGGTGCGATCGCGCTGGCGCTGGCGATTCTTTTCTCGGTGCTGATCGCGCGGCCCATTCGCCAGCTCGATCAGGCGATCCGGCGGATGGCGACGGCCGATTTCTCGCACGCCATCGAAGTCGACGGCCCGCAGGACATGCGCTACCTGGGACAACGCCTCGAATGGCTGCGCTCGCGGCTGCACGACCTCGAGCAGCAGCAGACGAGGTTCCTGCGCCACGTTTCGCACGAGCTCAAGACCCCGCTCACCGCAGTGCGCGAAGGCGTGGAGCTGTTGCGCGATCGGGTCGGTGGAGCGCTGTCGCCGGAGCAGCAGGAGATCGTGCGCATCGTGCGCGAGAACACGCTGTCGCTGCAGAAGCTCATCGAGGACCTCCTCCAGTATCACCAGACGCGCAACATCGAGCCGCAGACGTTGGGCCCGGTGGCGCTGGGCGACGTCGTCCGGCAGGTGCTGCGCGAGCACAAGCTCGCGGCGCTGGCGCGGCTGGTTTCGTTCGACCAGAGGCTTCGTACCGCCATCGTGGTCGGCGACGTGTCGAAGATCCGCGCCATCGTCGACAACCTGATGTCGAACGCCATCAAGTACTCGCCGGCCTCCGGTGTCGTGGTGCTCGAGCTCGCCGTGCGCGACGACTACGCAGTGCTCGATGTGATCGACCAGGGCCCGGGCATCGATCCGGTCGACCGGCCGCATATCTTCGAATCGTTCTATCAGGGTCAGACGCCGCCCGGAGGGCGCATCAAGGGATCGGGACTGGGGCTCGCCATCGCGCAGGAATACGCGCTGGCGCACGGCGGCCGCGTCGAGCTGGTCGACCGCACCGGCGGCGCGCGCGGCGCGCATTTCCGCGTGTGGCTGCCGGTCGCCGTCGGCGGCGAGCCGGTGCGCTCGTCGGCTGCGGCGCCGGCCGCGATCGTTGCGGGCGAAGGATGATGCGGCGGCGCCGATCCGCTCGCACGCTCGCCTCCCTCGCGCTGATCATGCTGGCTGGATGCTTGATCGAGCCGCCGGTGCTCGCGCAAGCGCCGCCGCCCGCCGGCGCCGAGACGCAGCCCGTCAGCGAGGAGGAGCAGGCGATGGCCTTGCTGCTGGACCTGCAGCGCTTCACCCTGGCGTCCGGCGACGAGCTTCGTCGCGAGCTGGCGTCTGCGGGACAAGCCGTCACCCGGGGGCGGACCGAGGCGAACCGCGTTCGCTTCGCCGTGCTACTGACCATGCCGGCGACAGGAGCGTCCGACGATGCGCGGGCGCTCGCATTGCTCGACTCGGTGGTGAAGGGCGGCGGCAATTCGCCGGTCAAGCAGCTTGCATCCGTGCTCTACGTCCAGGTGTCGGAGCGAGTGCGCAACGTCGCCGAGGAGCGCCGCAAGACCACGGCGGCGCAGGAAAAGCTCGACCAGCTGCGCGCCGTCGAACGCAGCCTTCTGCTCGAGCGCAACCGCAACGCCGGTGGCGCCGGCGGCGGCGGAGGGGGAGGAACAGGACGATGAAGCCTACAGTTGCCGCGGGTGCGGATGTCCTCCTCGTCGACGATGATCCGGATCTGCTCAAGCTCATCACGCTCAGGCTCACCTCGGCGGGGTACCGCGTGCGCACCGCCGACAGCGGCGAGACCGCGCTCGCCGCGCTGGCGGTGGCGCGACCCGCGGCGGTCGTCACCGACCTCAAGATGCCCGGCATCGACGGGCTGGCGCTGTTCGATGCGATTCATCGCCAGCACCCGACGCTTCCCGTCATTATTCTGACGGCGCACGGCACCATACCCGATGCCGTTTCGGCGACGCAGCGAGGCGTTTTCGGGTTCCTCACCAAACCATTCGACAGCCAGGAGCTGCTGCAGAAAGTCGCCTACGCTGTCAGCCTCACCGGCGGCGAGTCGGAGCCGGCGATGCAGTCGACCGGTGAATGGCGCGCCGGAATCATCACGCGCAGCCCGCGTATGGAGGACTTGCTCCGGCAGGCCAGGCTGGTCGCGGATTCGGACGCGAGCGTGCTCATCCTCGGCGAATCGGGCACCGGCAAGGAGCTGCTGGCCAGGGCAATCCACCGCGCCAGCCGGCGCTCGGCACAGGCTTTCGTCGCGGTGAATTGCGGCGCGATGCCGGAGCCGTTGCTGGAATCCGAGCTGTTCGGACACGCGCGCGGGGCGTTCAGCGGCGCCGTCCATGCGCACAAGGGATTGTTCCAGGCGGCTGATGGTGGCGCGCTGTTCCTCGATGAGATCGGCGACATGCCGCTGGCGCTGCAGGTGAAGCTGCTGCGCGTGCTCCAGGAAGGCGAGGTTCGTCCGGTGGGCGCGACCGCGTCGGTCCCGGTCGACGTGCGCGTCATCTCGGCGACTCACCGCGATCTGGAGGCGCAACGCGCGGCAGGGGAGTTTCGCGAGGACCTGTATTACCGACTCAACGTCGTCTCGCTCAAGCTGCCGTCGCTCACCGAGCGGCGGGAGGACATCCCGCTGCTGGCGACGCACTTCCTGCGCAAGCTCGCCGAGCGCTACAAGAAGCCGCTCTTGACGTTGGCACCGGAGGCGATGTCGCTGCTGGTCGGCGCACCCTGGCCGGGCAACGTGCGCCAGCTTCTCAATCTGCTCGAGCAGGCGGTAGCACTGACCACCACCAGCGTCATTCCAGCCACGCTGGTCCACGGCGCATTGCGCGAGGACGCCGGCGTCCTGGCTCCTTTCGAGGAAGCGCGCAAGGAATTCGAGCGCGACTACCTGGTGCGCCTGCTCAAGATCACGGCCGGCAACGTCACGCAGGCGGCAACGCTGGCCAAGCGCAACCGGACCGAGTTCTACAAGCTCCTGCAGCGCCACCACCTGGAGCCGGCGATGTTCAAGGAAGCCAAGCCCGACGCCTGAGGGCGGCAATACGACGCTGCACACCATGTCGCTATTCGGCGACAAAAGTACTGCATTTAAATCAGTGGCTTGGATAAGTCTCGCACGTCGCTGTCGTGTGGCCGCGACAGTTTGGCGCAAGTTGGTGAGCATTTGCCAACCTTCGCGCCGTCGAGCGACTAGAGCGACCAGATAAGCCGCTGAAACAATGCCGGAATCATATTCAGGCACGCTCGTTGCTTTAGGTGGTTCATCGAACCCCGAGAACTCATTGCCGCGAGCGCATCATGGAAGACTTCTCACCCGAATTCAGCGCCCTCTGGCGAGCCGAGAAGCCATCGGTCGAGCCGGCTGTAAAGGCGCCTTCGGTTGGGGAAACGCCCACCGAACAGGATGCTGCGCTCGAGGAATTGGCGGACAGGATCAACGCGGCGCGCAGCATCGCCTGACTTCACGACGCCTGCAGGCGGCGTCGGTTTCGTGTTCTTCGCCTGCCCCGATCGAAGCCGGGTTGGCGCTTCGTCCACCGGAATCCCCCTTGCCCGCTAATTCCTCCCAGCGGGCTTTTTTTTGGCTTGCCTCCCGGTTCCGCCCATCTGATAGTTATTAATTAACTATCGAATAGCAACAATCGATTTGAATTATCTATAGCCCGGCCTCATCCTCGTCGTCTATCCAGTGCAGCCGCGCTGACCGACACCGAGGGATGGAGTGCAATGAAAACCGTGGGCAATCGCATCGAGCCGTTCAAGGTCATGGGCGTCAAGCCCGGATTCAACCAGCCGGAAGAGAAGGGCGTGTCGGCGTTCGAGGAGATCACCGAGAAGTCGTTTCCCGGCAAGTGGAAGGTCATCTACTTCTACCCGAAGGACTTCACGTTCGTCTGCCCGACCGAGATCGTCGGCTTCGCCAAGCTGCAGAAGGACTTCGACGACCGTGAGACGGTGCTCCTGGCCGGCTCGACCGACAACGAGTTCGTCAAGCTCGCATGGCGCCGCGAGCACAAGGATCTGGACCGGCTCAACCAGTGGCAGTTCGGCGACGTCAAGGGCTCGCTCGTCGACCAGCTCGGCGTCCGCGATGCGGTCGAAGGCGTGGCGCTGCGCGCGACCTTCATCGTCGACCCGGACAACGTCATCCAGCATGTTTCGGTGAACAACCTCAACGTGGGCCGCAATCCCGACGAAGTCCTGCGCGTGCTCGACGGGCTGCAGACCGACGAGCTCTGTCCGTGCAACCGCAATCTCGGCGGCACCACCCTCTAGACCTCAAGGCGGAGCACACCATGGAATTCATCGTCGCGATCAAAGATCGCATCCCGGATTACGCGAAAGACATCCGGCTCAACCTCGACGCGGTGCTGGCGCGCTCGAGCCTCGAACCTCATCACGCCGCGGGGGCCGCGCTGGCGGCGGCCTTCGCATCGCGCTCGAAGCCGTTGGTCGACGCGATCCGTGGCGACGCGTCGCTCGACGCCGCGCATGTGCAGGCAGCGCTGACCGCGGCAGCGCTGATGGGGATGAACAACGTCTGGTATCCGTACGTCGAGATGGCCGCGGACGCCGACTTGAAGACGATGCGCGCGGAGCTGCGCATGAACGCGTATGCGACGCACGGCGGCGTCGACCGTCCCAGCTTCGAGCTCTATGCGCTGGCGGCGAGCATCGTCGGCAAATGCGAATTCTGCGTGCAGTCGCACTACAAGCTGCTGCGCGAGAGCGGATTGACGACGCAGCAGCTGAGAGATGTCGGGCGCATCGCGGCGGTGGTGAACGCGGCGGCGCAGGTGATCGCGGCGGAGACCGAGCTCGCCGGCGCGATGTAGTCGGGGCTGGAAACTTGGGCTAGACCGCGACGGGCGCCTTGATCGCGGCGTGGGGCTCGTACCCCACGATCTCGAAGTCCTCGTAGCGGTATTCGAAAAGCGAAGCCGGCCGGCGCTTGATGCGCAGCGTGGGGAGCGGCATGGGAGCGCGCGCGAGCTGCGTCTCGACCTGGGCGAGGTGATTGAGGTACAGGTGGCAATCGCCGCCGGTCCACACGAAGTCGCCGACACCGAGGTCGGTCTGCTGCGCCACCATGTGCGTGAGCAGCGCATACGACGCGATGTTGAACGGCACGCCCAGAAAAATGTCGGCGCTGCGCTGGTAGAGCTGGCACGAGAGCTTGCCGTCCGCGACGTAGAACTGGAAGAAAGCGTGGCAGGGCGGCAGCTTCATGCGCGGGATGTCGCCGACGTTCCACGCGGAAACGATCAGGCGTCGCGACGACGGGTTGGCGCGGATATCGGCAAGCACGTTGGAGAGCTGGTCGATGTGCGCGCCGTCCGGCGCCGGCCACGAGCGCCACTGGTAGCCGTAGATCGGCCCCAGCTCGCCGTTTTCATCGGCCCACTCGTCCCAGATCGTCACGCCGTTGTCGCGCAGATAGGCGACGTTGGTGTCACCGGCAAGAAACCACAGCAGCTCGTGGATGATCGAGCGCGTGTGCACCTTCTTTGTAGTAAGCAGCGGAAAGCCTGCGCCCAGGTCGAATCGCATCTGATACCCGAACACCGAAAGCGTGCCGGTGCCGGTACGATCGCTCTTGCGGTGACCGTGGTCGCGCACGTGGCGCATGAATTCGAGATAGGTCTGCATGGCGGCAAGGCGCAACGGCGACGATCGGCGATATTGTAGCGGGTCGGCATTGCCGCGCCGAAAGGTCTTGACAAAGCGCGGCGGCGGGCTACAATGACCAAACTATGCGACTAGTCATATAGTCATGAAAAGGGCTTACGGCCGAGCGCTTCCTGCCGCCTGGCGGCGCATCGCCAGCATCTTCGTCGCGCTCGGCGACTCGCATCGCCAGCGCATCGTCCTGATGTTCGAGCCCGGCGAGCGGCTCAATGTTGGCGAGATCGTCGCCGCGTCGACGCTGTCGCGATCGGCGGTCGCGCATCACCTGCGCGTCCTGCGTGAGGCTGGGGTGCTGCGCAGCGAGAAGGTCGGCAAGGAGGTCTTTTTCTGGACCGACGTGGCCGCCGTTCAACAGGCGCTCGCGGCAGTGCAGGACTACCTTTCGAGCATGCGATAGCGGACCGTGACTAGCCGCGGAGACCGGATGCAGAACGAGCAAAGCCAGTTTCAGCTTCTGCGCGAGCGTCGCTTCGCGCCGTTCTTCTGGACGCAGTTCCTGGGCGCGGCCAACGACAACATCTACAAGAATGCGCTCGTCATTTTCGTGGCGTTCCAGGCGGCGACGCTCACGGCATTGTCGTCGAACGACCTGGTCAACGTCGCGGCGGCCGTGTTCATCGCGCCGTTCATGCTGTTCTCGGCGACGGCGGGGCAGCTCGCCGACAAGTACGAGAAGTCGCGTCTGATCCGCTTCGTCAAGCTGTTCGAGATCGCCATCATGGTCGTCGGTGCCATCGGCTTCTACCGGCGTGACCTGATCCTGCTGTTCCTGGCGCTCGGCCTGATGGGTGTGCATTCGACGCTGTTCGGGCCGGTGAAGTACGCAATCCTTCCGCAGAACCTGCGCAACGACGAGCTGATCGGCGGCAACGGGCTCGTCGAGATGGGCACCTTCGTGGCGATCCTGCTCGGCGAGGTCGTAGGCGGCATCGTGATCGCAATCAAGCCGGACGGCCCGATCTACGCCGGCGCCGCCGCCATCGCCGTGGCGATCGCGGGCTATCTGGTGTGCAGGCGCATCCCCGAAGCGCCCGCGGTCGCGCCTGAGCTCAAGATCAACTGGAACCCGTTTACCGAGACCGCGCGCAATCTGCGCCTCGCGCACTCGAACCGTGTGGTATGGCTGTCGATGCTCGGCATCTCGTGGTTCTGGTTCTACGGCGCGACCTATCTCACCCAGTTCGCCAATTTCACCAAGGACGTGCTCGGCGGTGACGAGCACGTGGCGACGCTGCTCTTAGCGATCTTCTCGGTAGGCATCGGCGTAGGGTCGCTCATGTGCGAGCGGCTGTCGGGACGCAAGGTCGAGGTCGGGCTGGTGCCGTTCGGCTCGATCGGATTGTCGCTGTTCGCGATCGACCTGTATTTCGCCAGCCGCGGGATGACTGGCGGAGCCACGACGGGCGCGATGGGCTTTCTCGCGCGCCCCGCCAACTGGCGCGTCGTCGCCGACCTCGTGCTGCTCGGCATGTTCGGCGGCTTCTACATCGTGCCGCTGTACGCGCTGATCCAGGAGCGCTCGGATCCGGCGTATCGCTCGCGCTTCATCGCCGCGAACAACATCCTGAATGCCATTTTCATGGTCGCCTCGGCGGGTATCGCGCTCGGGTTGCTGAAGATGGGCGTGACCATACCGCAGCTGTTTCTCATCACCGGATTGATGAACGCGGTGGTCGCGCTCTACATCTACCTACTCGTCCCCGAGTTCCTGATGCGCTTCCTGGCGTGGATCCTGATCCACACCTTCTACCGCGTCGACAAGGAAGGACTCGAGCGCATTCCGCGCGAAGGCGCCTGCGTCATCGTATGCAACCACGTTAGTTTCGTCGACGCCGTGGTCATCGCGGCCTGCGTGCCGCGACCGATCCGCTTCGTGATGGATCATCGCATTTTTGCGATTCCCCTGATGAACTTCATCTTCAGGACCATGCGCGCGATTGCGATCGCGTCGGAGAAAGAAGATCCCGCGATGAAGGCACGCGCCTTCGCGGAAGCCGCGGAGGCGCTGAAGGCGGGCGAGATCGTGTGCATCTTTCCGGAAGGCAAAATCACCGACGACGGCGAGCTCGGACGTTTCCGTCCGGGATTGCAGCGCATCCTGGAGGACGCGCCGGTGACGGTGGTGCCGATGGCGCTGCGCGGATTGTGGGGAAGCTTTTTCAGCCGCGCCGGCGGCAAGGCCATGCGACGCGTACGCGGCATCTTCTCGCGCATCGCGCTGGTGGTGGGCACGCCCGTGGCGCCGCAGGCCGCGACGCCGGAGTTGCTGCAGAAGGAAGTGCTCGCGCTGCGCGGCGAGCGCCGGTAGCAGTTGCACGAAACCGCGCGGATCGGCCGAGTGTCGTATGGCGCGGCGCGCGGGGCTCGGCGATAGTTGGTGGGGATCTCATTCACGCGTTCGAACAGGGAGACGGGCATGTGGATCGTGGGATTGGTCGTCGGTGGTCTGATCGGCGGCGCATACAACGCGGCGATGGGTGTTCTCGGCGCATTGCTCGGCGTGGCTGCCGGCGTCGCCGCCGGCTCGAAGATGCGCTCGCTCAGGCAGCGCCTGGTCGCACTCGAGGCGCGCTTGTCGGCGGTGGAACAGCTTCCACCGGGAGCGGGCGTCGTGACTGCGGCGCCGCCAGTCGCCGGGCAGGTCGACTCGATCGCGACCGGGTCGCCGGGTTACTGGAGGGCGGCACCCCCTCCAGCCGACGTCGCGCCAGTGATCGTCGACACTCCATTCGCTCCCGGCGTCGCGCCGCCAGTCGACGGCACGATGCAGAATGTCGAACCCACACCGCTGCCTGCCCAGGCGGTCGAGGTCTTCCGCTCGGTGCGCAAGGGTGGGACCGGGATCGCGCCGCATCCGCCGGCGTCGACGCAGCAGGCCGCCGCCGCGACGATGTCTCCGGACGCGGACGCGGACGCGAGCGCCGCGGCGCCTGTCGCGCCACCCCCGCGTCCGGCGTGGATGGCGTGGATCATGGGCGGCAACACGCTGGCGCGGGTCGGCGTCGTGCTGCTGTTCATCGGCGTCGGCTTCCTCGTGAAATACGCGAGCGAGCACGTGCATGTGCCGATCGAGATGCGGCTCGCCGGTGTGGCGCTGGGAGGCATCGCGCTGCTCGTGCTCGGATGGCGCCTGCGGCTGGCGCGTCCGGCCTACGCGATGATCCTGCAGGGCGGTGGTGTCGGCGTGCTTTATCTCACCGTCTTCGGCGCTTTGCGCCTCTACGGCCTGATCTCTGCGCCGATGGCCTTCGCGCTGCTGGTGGCGATCGCCGGACTCTCGGCGTGGCTCGCCATCCGCCAGGACGCCATCGCCATGGCGGTGATCGGCATCGTCGGCGGCTTTCTCGCGCCGATCCTGGCGTCGAACAACAGCGGCAACCACGTGATGCTGTTCAGCTACTACGCACTGCTCAACGCGGGCATCTTCGCCATCGCCTGGTTCAAGGCGTGGCGCGTGCTCAATGTCGTCGGCTTCCTGTTCACCTTCGTGATCGCGACGGTGTGGGGGGTCATGCGCTACCGGCCGGAGAACTTCGCCAGCACCGAGCCGTTCCTCATCCTGTTCTTCCTGTTCTACGTGGGCATCGCTGTGCTCTACGCGCTGCGCCAATCGCTGACGGTGCGCGACTACCTCGATTCCACGCTGGTGTTCGGCACGCCGCTGTTCGTCGCGGGGCTGCAGGCCGGCATGGTGCGCGACATGCGCTACGGCATGGCGTTGAGCGCGCTGGCGATGTCGGCTGTCTACCTCGTGCTGGCGCGTGTGCTCTACACGCGCAAGAGCGAGGGACTGCGTCTTCTGGTCGAGGCGTTCCTGGCGCTGGGGACGATTTTCGCGACGCTGGCGATCCCGCTCGCGGTCGACAGCCGTTGGACCTCGGCGACGTGGGCACTCGAGGGCGCGGCGATGCTGTGGGTGGGCATTCGCCAGCGCCGGGTCGCGGTGCGCGCGTTCGGGTTGCTGCTGCAGCTCGGTGCCGGCATCGCGTTCGCGTGGGGATTCTCGCTCTGGAGCGACGGCGTGCCCGAGAGGCTGTGGCCGCTGCTCAACAGCGACTACATCGGCGCGGTGATCGTCGGCCTCGCCGGATTGTTCAGCGCGCGGCTGATGCAGCGCGCCGTGGCCGCGCAGCCGGAGTCGCTGCGCTCCGGCGAAGAATTGCTCGCGCCGTTGCTGATGGCGTGGGGCACGCTCTGGTGGCTCGCCGCGGGCTGGCGCGAAATCGAGCGCTGGCTGCCGTACTCGATGCGCATCCCGGCGCTGGTCGCCCTGCTCGCGCTGACCGCGGTCGTCTTCGTGCTGGAAGACCGGCGCACCTCGTGGCCGGCGGCGCGCGTCCCACCGATGCTGCTGCTCCCTATCCTGCTGGTGATTGCGCTCGCCGGCATCGCCGGCGCGGGATACCGCACGTGGGGGGGATGGCGCCTCGACGCGCATCTGTTCGCCGGCGGCGGTTACCTGGCGTGGCCGCTGGCGGTCGCGATTTGCGTGTGGCTGCTCCGACTTCGCGATCGCGACGGGCCGCCGGCCACCGCCATGCCGGAGATTCCACCCGATGCTCGGCACGCGATCCTGTTCTGGCTGGTGACGCTGCTCTGTGCGCACGAGCTCGCATGGGTCGGCACGCGCGTGGGGTCGGGCTCGGGCGTGTGGACGGTGGTGCCGTGGGGCCTGGTGCCCGCGCTCGCCATCGCGCTGGTGACCGTGTTCGCGGCACGCCCGTCATGGCCGGTAGGCGCGCACGTTCGAGGCTACACGGTGGTCGGCGCGGTGGTCGTCGCCGTCGCGCTGGCGCTTTGGTCGATCTTCGCCGACGTCTTCGGCGACGCCGATCCGTTCCCGCTGCCCTATGTGCCGCTGTTCAATCCGCTCGACATCGCCCAGGCGGTGGTGCTGTGCTCGCTGCTGCTGTGGTGGCTACGCGCGCGCCGCGCGCTCAGCCCCACTACGGTGCAGGGCAGCGCTCAGGGCAACGACATCGTGCTGTCCGCGTTGGCGGTGCTCGCCTTCCTCTGGATCAACGCCGTCGCATTGCGCGCGATTCACTTCTGGTTCGATATTCCGTACACGTTCCACGATCTGTGGCATTCGCGGCTTGCACAGGCGGTGCTGTCATTGCTGTGGTCATCGTTTGCGCTCGGCACGATGCTGCTCGCCAACCGTCAGCGCTGGCGCCCCGCGTGGATGGTCGGCGCGCTGTTGCTCGCCGCGGTGGTGCTGAAGCTGTTCGTCGTCGACCTGTCGCAGGTCGGTGGAATCGAGCGCATCGTCTCGTTCATCGGTGTCGGTTTGCTGCTCCTTCTGATCGGTTATCTCGCGCCTGTTCCGCCGAGGCGCATGGAGAACGCGTCATGAAAACCTTTGTCTGCCTGTGCCTGCTCGCTGGTGCTGTTCACGCTGCGCCCGCGCCTTCGCCGCGCGACTTCGCCTTCGCCGTGCCGCTCAGCGCTGAAGGCGACAGCGCATTTTTCGACGTGCAGATCCCCGCTGCGGCCTACGCCGGCGTCACCCGCGGCGACCTGGGCGACATGCGCGTGTTCAACGGCGACGGCGCGCTCGTGCCTTTCGCGATGGTGCCTCGCGTCGCGCCGGCGCGCGAAGCGCGCCCCAAGGTCACGCTGCCGATCTTTCCCTTGCGCGTCGCTGCGCCGGTGACCGACGCCAGCGCGCTGGCGCTTTCCGTGCAGCGCTCGCCTTCGGGCGCTTTCACCATCAACCTCAACACGCGCGATGGCAAGCCCGCCGACGGGGACCGCCTGATCGGTTACATCGTCGATCTCGCCGCGCTAAACCGGCAGCCGCTGGCGTCGTTGTCGCTGCAGTGGGCAACGCTGCCGCGCGGCATGGGGATGCGCGTGCGCGTCGACGCCAGCGACGACCTCGTCGCCTGGCGGACGCTGGTGAGCGACGCGCCGCTGATCGACCTCGAGGCCGACGGCCGCCGCCTGCAACGCAACACCTTCGATCTCCCGCAGGCACCCGCGCGTTACCTGCGATTGACCTGGCCCGCCGATCAGCCGCCGCTCGCGCTCATTGGGGTGAGCGGTCAGCTCGCCGACCGCGTCGTGGCGGCCCCGCTGCAATGGGCCGAGGCGACCGCGGTCGCGGTGGCCGAGCACGAGGGCGACTACGAATTTGATCTCGCGGGAATGTATCCCGTCGAGAGAATCGAACTGGTCCTGCCCGAGCTCAATACCGTGGTGCCGGCGGTGCTGTCGGCGCGCAACGGCGCGCAGGACCCGTGGCACGTGATGGCCTCCGAGGTCGTCTACCGGCTGCGCCAGGGCGACGCGGATGTGACCTCGCCGGCGATCGTCATCGCGCCGACCGCGGCACGCTACTGGCGAGTGCATGTCGATCCCGCCACTGGCGGGCTCGGTACTGGCCTGCCGAAGCTGCGCGCCGGGTGGCTTGCGCAGCACGTGGTATTCGCGGCGCGCGGCAGTGCGCCGTTCATGCTCGCCTACGGCAGCACGACCGTGCCTCCCTCGGCGTTGGCGGTGCGCACACTGGTGCCCGGATACGGCACCGCGGACGCGCCGCCGATCGGAGCCGCCGTTGCCCAGGCCGCGCTCGCCGTCGCCGGCAGCGCCGCGCAGCTGACGCCTGCCGTCGACTGGAAGCGCTGGGCGTTGTGGCTCTCGCTGCTGCTCGGCGTGGCGGTGCTGGCGACGATGGCGTGGCGGTTGTCGCGCGAACTGCAACAGGCAGCGCCGGACGCGGTGCCGCGTGACGATGGCGCTCCGGTAGCGCCGGATCCGCGCTGAATCCGCGCTGAATCCGCGTTGCGTGCGTTCTGGATCTCGCGACGATTCCGCGCCCGAGTGCAGTGAATCCGCGCCGGGTCCGCTCGATTGCGGCGCGGGCCCTCGCCCGCGCGACGCGGAATGCTACACTCGCCCGCCATGTCCGGAAACACGCTCGGAACGCTTTTTTGCGTCACCTCGTTCGGTGAATCGCACGGCCCGGCCATCGGCTGCGTGGTCGACGGGTGCCCGCCCGGGATGGCGCTAGCCGCCGCCGACATCCAGCGCGACCTCGACCGTCGCAAGCCCGGAACGTCGCGCCATGTCACGCAGCGCCGCGAGTCCGACACCGTGGAAATCCTGTCCGGCGTATTCGAGGGGAACACCACCGGCACGCCGATCGCGCTGCTCATTCGCAACGAAGACGCGCGCAGCAAGGATTACGCGAAGATCGCCGACACCTTTCGTCCCGGCCACGCCGACTACACCTACTGGCAGAAATACGGCATCCGCGACTACCGCGGCGGCGGCCGGCAGTCGGCGCGCGAGACCGCGGTGCGCGTCGCCGCCGGCGCGGTGGCGCGCAAGTGGCTGCACGAGCGCCACGGCGTGATCGTTCGCGGCCATCTCGCTCAACTCGGCGCGATCCCGATTGCGTTCAAGGCGTGGGAACACGTTCACGACAACCCATTCTTCGCGGCCAGCGACGAGATGACCGAGACGCTGGAGCAGGCGATGGACGCACTGCGCAAGTCTGGCGACTCGGTGGGGGCGCGCATCAACGTCGTCGCGCACAACGTTCCGGTCGGCTGGGGCGAGCCGGTCTACGGCAAGCTCGACGCCGACATCGCCGCGGCGATGATGGGCATCAACGCGGTGAAAGGCGTCGAGATCGGCGCCGGCTTTGCCAGCGTCGCGCAACGCGGAACCGAGCATTCCGACGAGATGACGCCGGCGGGCTTCACCTCCAACCATGCCGGCGGGATTCTCGGCGGAATCTCCACCGGGCAGGACATCGTCGTGTCGATCGCGGTCAAGCCGACGTCGTCGATACGCCTCGACCGGCGCAGCATCGACAAGTCGGGCGATGCGGTGGTGATGAACACGCACGGGCGCCACGATCCGTGCGTGGGCATCCGCGCGACGCCGATCGCCGAGGCGATGCTGGCGCTGGTGTTGATCGACCACGCGCTGCGTCATCGCGCCCAGAACGCCGATGTCGTCTGCGCGACGCCGCGCATCGCCGCGCAGGCGCCCGCCGACGTCGTCGCGCGGTTGCGCGCGGGCGGCGCGGTCGACGACCCCGATCCCGACGAAGCCTGACTAGGCTTTCCCTCTTAGCCTGACTAGGCTTCCCTCTTCGACGTGACGCGGGCCCGCGCGCCGCCGCGCGCGAAGACGAGTTCCAGCGCGTCCGCCTCTTCGACCTGCGTGGAGGATTGAACGATCGTGCCGTCCGCGGTGGCGACGATGCTGTAGCCGCGGTCGAGCACTCCCTGGGGGCCGAGCAGGCGCAGCCCCGCGGCGAGTGCGCCGAGCGCTTGCGCGTGCGCGCCGAGGTACGTCGCGCCGCCGCGCCGCCAGCGATCACCGATCCGGACGAGCTCGGCACCCGCAGGGAGCGGCGCGCGAAGCTGCTGCAGCAATCGACGGCCGCATTCGGCGCCTTCGCGCTCGCGCAGCCGGACGGCGCTGCGCCCCGCATGGGCGAGCCGACGCGCGAGGGCGCGCAGCGCCGAGCCCTGCGCCTCAAGTCGGGCCGCGGGATGCTGCAGCCGGCGCGATACCAGGTCGACGCGCTGCATGCGCGGCTCGAGTGCGAGCGCGGCGGCGCGCCGCCAGCGCTGGCGCAGCGCGGCGATCAGCGCAGCCAGCGCCGATCGGTCGGGCACCGCGAGCGCCGCCGCCGCGGTCGGCGTTGCGGCGCGAATGTCGGCGACGAAGTCGCAGATGGTGAAGTCGGTTTCGTGGCCGACGCCGCTGACGATCGGTAAGACGGACTCGAACACCGCGCGCGCCACCGCCTCCTCGTTGAACGCCCACAGATCCTCGATCGAACCGCCGCCGCGACACACGATGAGGACGTCGACTTCGGCGCGTTCGTTGGCGAGCGCGATCGCCGCGGCGATTTCGGCGGCGGCGCCCGCACCTTGGACCGCGGTGCAATACAGGAAGACCGGAAGCGCGGCGAAGCGGCGCTCGAGCGTCGCCAGCACGTCGGCCAATGCGGCGGCGTGCGGCGAGCTGACGATGCCGACGGCACGCGGGAACGCGGGCATCGGCCGCTTGCGTTCCTGCCGGAACCAGCCGGCGGCGTCGAGGCGCGCCTTGAGCTTTTCGAAGCGCTCGTAGAGCGCGCCCACACCCGCGAGGCGCACCGCTTCCACGCTGAGCTGGAAATCGCCGCGCGCTTCGTAGATCGTAGGCAGTGCGCGCACCTCGACGGCCATGCCGTCCTTGAGCGTGACGCTCTGCAGCGCCGCCTTGTGACGGAAAAGCACGCAGCGCACCTGCGCGCGATCGTCCTTTAATGTGAAATAGCAATGCCCGGACGCGGCGCGGCTTAAGCCCGAAACCTCTCCGCTCACCCAGGCGAGCCCGAGGTGACGCTCGATGAGCAGGCGCGCCCTGCCCACCAGCAGCGATACCGGAATGACGGGCGCGGTTGCCTTGAGCGCGCGATCGTTCTTCGACAAGTTCAGCGGGTCAGCGTCGATGTCCATGACAAAGCCCAAACGGAAAACACACTATCGCGATAGATCGGCAAGGCTTACAAAGTCATCACGCCGCCGCGCGCACGCTCCGAGAGCCTATTTCAAGTCACTGAATTGTAATGTGGAAATCTCGCCGAGAATTTGGGCATGACAACGAATTCTCCGCCCTGCGTGCGACTTAGCAAATCTATTTACGAGATATGCACACTATTATCCACAGATAATGTGGACAACGGTCCCACGCGCGCAACCATCACACGCCGCGAAGCCTTGGTGGATGCGGGTCTTGCGGCGGGTCGCTCATGCCTGTGGCATGGCGGCCGATGACGGCCCCCACCCCACCGGTTAGAATGCGTATTCGTCATCATTTGTTCATGAACAAACCGTAATGAGTGTTGCACCGCCGCACGATGTCGCGCCTCCCGCTTCGAATTTTCTCCGCCAGATCATCGCCGAGGACATCCGCACGCGCAAATACGGCGGGCGCGTGGTCACGCGGTTCCCGCCCGAGCCCAATGGCTACCTGCACATCGGTCACGCCAAATCGATCTGCCTGAACTTCGGGCTCGCCGCTGAAAACGGCGGTGTGTGTCATCTGCGCTTCGACGACACCAATCCGGTGAAGGAGGACGTCGAGTTCTCCGATTCGATCATGGACGCGGTGCGCTGGCTGGGGTGCGATTGGGGCGCGCACCTCTATCACGCGTCCGACTATTTCGACAGACTCTACGAATTCGCCCGCCACCTCATCAAGGCGGGGCTTGCCTACGTCGACAGCTCGACGCCCGACGAGATGCGCGCGCTGCGCGGAACGCTCACCGAGCCCGGTCGGCCCAGCAGCTACCGCGACCGATCGGTCGAGGAGAACCTGCAGCTCTTCCGCGCGATGAAGGAGGGCGAGTATCCCGACGGCGCGCACGTGCTGAGGCTCAAGATCGACCTGGCGAGCCCGAACATCAACATGCGCGACCCGGCGGTCTACCGCATCCGCCACGTCACGCATCAGCGCACCGGCGACAAGTGGTGCGTCTACCCGCTCTACGACTACACGCACTGCATCTCGGACGCGCTTGAGCGCATCACGCATTCGATCTGCACGCTCGAGTTCCAGGACCATCGGCCGCTCTACGACTGGATCATCGAGCATCTCGCCGAAGCCGGCCTGCTGCAGCGTCCGCTGCCGCAGCAGTACGAATTCGCGCGGCTCAATCTCACCTACACGGTCATGAGCAAGCGCCGCCTGATCGAGCTCGTCGAGGGCGGCCACGTCGACGGCTGGGACGATCCCCGCATGCCGACGCTCGTCGGATTGCGCCGTCGCGGCTACACGGCGGAATCGATACGGCTGTTTTCCGAGCGCATCGGCGTGTCCAAGGCGCATCAGTGGATCGACATCAGCGCGCTCGAGGCGTGCCTGCGCGAGGATCTCAACGAGCGTGCCGAGCGGCGCATCGCGGTCCTCGACCCGGTGAGATTGATCATCGACAACTTCCCCGACGGCCACGAGGAGGCGTGCCTGGCGCCCAATCATCCTCAAAAGCCGGAGCTCGGCCAGCGCGCGCTGCCGCTCACCCGTGAATTGTGGATCGAGCGCGACGACTTCAGCGAGCAACCGCCGAAGGGATATTTCCGCCTGTTCCCAGGCGGGGAGGTGCGGCTGCGCTACGGGTACATCATCAAGTGCGTCGGCGCCGAGCGCGACGCGAGCGGCGGCATCGTCGCGGTTCATTGCACGTACGATCCGGAAACGCGAAGCGGCACGCCCGGCGCCGAGTCGCGCAAGGTCAAGGGCAACATCCACTGGCTGTCGACGCAGCACGCAAGCCATGCCGAGGTGCGACTCTACGACCGCCTGTTCATGGTTTCCGAGCCGGGCCGCGCGCGCGAAGCCGCCGCCATCCCTACCGCGCACGGCGCGCCGTCGACGATCGACGAGGATGTTCACTACGAGGAGCCCGCCGAGCGCAACTACCTCGGCGATCTCAACCCCCAGGGCAAGCGCGTCATCTCTGCGTACGTCGAGCCTGCGCTGGCGCAGGCTCTCCCGGAATCGCGCTACCAGTTCGAGCGCCACGGCTACTTCGTCGCCGACATGGTTGAATCGATGGCACATCGCCCCATATTCAATCGCGCGGTGACCCTGCGCGATTCGTGGACGCGCGACATCCCCGCAAAGCCCTGACGGGCGTGCCGCCGAGGCCGTGAACCCGCGCGTCGCCGAAGCGGCCAGCCGGCGCTCCGGCCAAGCCGTGAACCGGCACGCTGCGTTTGGGGCTACACTTTCGCGCGGTATCGCCCGGAGGACTCATGAAACGCATTTTCCTGTTCATACTCACCAACATCGCGGTGCTGGTGGTCATCACCATCGTCACCCGCGTGTTGGGCCTGGACCGCGCGCTCGCGGGCAGCGGCCTGAATCTGGGCCCGTTGCTGCTGTTCTCCGCGCTGGTCGGTTTCACTGGCGCGATCATCTCTCTGCTCATGTCGAAGTCGATCGCCAAGTGGTCGACCGGCGCGCACGTCATCGAGACGCCGGCCAGCGAAGGCGAGGCGTGGCTCATGGGCACGGTGAAGAAGCTCGCCGACAAGGCCGGGATCGGCATGCCCGAAGTGGCGGTGTACGAGGGCGACGCCAATGCCTTCGCCACCGGCGCGTTTCGCAACTCGGCGCTGGTGGCGGTATCGACGGGTCTGCTCAACTCGATGTCGCACGACGAGATCGAGGCGGTGCTCGGCCACGAGATCGCGCACGTGGCCAACGGCGACATGGTGACGCTCACGCTCATCCAGGGCGTGGTGAACACCTTCGTCGTGTTCCTGGCGCGCGTCGCGGCGTTCTTCGTCGACCGCATCGTGTTCCGCTCCGAGCGCGGCAACGGACCGGGCTACTTCATCACCATGATCGTCGCGCAGATCCTGCTCGGCGTCCTGGCGAGCCTGATCGTCGCGTGGTTCTCGCGGCGCCGCGAGTTTCGCGCCGACGCCGGCAGCGCGCAGTACCTCGGCTCGCCGCAGCCGATGATCCGCGCGCTGGCGCGGCTCGGAGGGCTGCCGCCGGGCGAGCTGCCCAAGGCGCTCAACGGGTTCGGCATCACCGACAAGCCGTCGGCTTTCGCGGCTCTGTTCGCGACGCACCCGCCCATGGAGGAGCGCATCCGTGCGCTGCAGGCGGGCAAGCCGCCGCCGGCGATAAGCTGACGCGATGTCGCAACCCACGCGCTACCGCATCGAGGTCGAAGAGGGCAACGGGCTGTGGCATGACGTGCGCGGGCCCGACGGACAGCTGCTGACCTTCGACGACGAGGCGTCGGCCCGCGCCAGGCTCGCCGAGCTCTACCCGGTGATCGTCCAGATGGAAAAGTACGGCGGCGGCAAGCGCACGCGCGTGCTGCGCATCCTGGTCGACGAGGACGACTGGCCGAAAAAGCCGGCGTAGCCCTTGCCATCTCCCGCTCAGGTTACATGGGAGGTACGAGCCCGTTCTTGCCGACGTTGACGCCGGAGGCGGTGAACGTGCCATCCGGCTGCTTCGCGGCGCCGAACATGACGTGGGCCCCTGGCACCAGCATCGCGCGGTCGCCCGGCTCGAAGGTCACCACCGGTGTGCCCGGCGGTACCATGATCACTTTCTCGCCGTCCTTGTACTTGAGCGTCAGGCGCTGCGACTGATCGACGCGCGCCACTTCCGCGACGGTGGCGTTGGTCATCATGCTTCCGGGTTGCAGGTCCCAGGGATAGTGACCTTCTCCGCTGCCGCGACGTGCTTCGGGAAACAGCAGCACCTCGAGCGACCTGTGCGAGCCGTCCTGCTGCGGCAGCGACGCGGTTCCCACGTACGCACCGGGAACGATACGATCCATCCCAATCGCAACGACCGCAGTCACCGTGTAATTGTCGGCGAGCTTCACATCGACCATTTCGCCGGTTCGCGAGCGCACCTTGAGCGCCTGGCCGTCGATCGCGACCACATCACCACGGATGCGCTGGGTCGGTGCCGCAGGTGTTTGCGCGATGACGGCCATCGCCATGCAATTCAACAAAAGACAGAAGAGCAGCCTGGTCTTCGCATCGTGGATTCTCCTTGCGGGGCTAGGCGGCGATTATAGGGGCACGCGAACAGGGGTGCTACGCGCGCGGGTTGCCCGCAAAACGAACGGCCGGTCAACGCATGGCGAGGACCGGCCGCAATCGAGCCGGCGCGCGTGGTCGCGCCGGGCAAAAAATGCGTTTACTTGAGGTGGTTCGAGACCAGCTTGGTCATCTCGAACATCGACACCTGCTTCTTGCCGCCGAAAACCTGCTTGAGCTTTTCGTCGGCGTTGATCAGGCGCCTGTTGATCGAGTCCTGCAGCTTATTTTTCTTGATGTAGTCCCAGATTTTCTTGGTCACCTCGGTGCGCGGAATCGGCATGCTGCCGACCACCGCAGCGAGTACGCCCGAAGGTGTCATCGCTTTCATGAACGCGGCATTGGGCTTGCGCTTGGCGCCGGTTTTTTTCGGTGCTGCCTTTTTCTTCGGTGCTGCCTTCTTGGGGGCAGCCTTCTTTGCGGGCTTTTTCGCCGCGGGTTTCTTCGCCGCCGACTTTTTCGCCGCCGGCTTCTTCGCGGGCTTCTTTGCAGCTTTCTTGGCAGTAGCCATAGCTCTCCTTCCTGGGGTTGATCGCTTGATACGGCGATGAATATGAAGCCAGACCGATCTCCTGTCATCGGCCCTGTCGCTCCATCGGGGCAAATATACCGCAATCTTCCGGGCGTGGTGTGCAAATCTGCGTGCTTTTCCGAGTGGCGCGAGCACGGGTGTTGCATCGGCGAGAATCGGCGTTTGTCGATGTTGCGTTCCGCCGCGCCGAAGGATCGCGCGTCCCGACCGCGGTGACCGCCGTGACGCGCGCTCGCCGGATGCCATGCGCGCGCGACCAGGGGCCTGGTTGGTGCAGTGGGGCATGCGAACCGCCATAATGGCGCTGCGTCCTCCTTGTCCCTTGCCTTGAACATCGCCGATCTCCGCCGGGACTACCATCGCGCTGCGCTCGACGAGCGCGATGTCGACCGCGATCCAGTGCGGCAATTCGAGCGCTGGCTCGGGGAAGCGATCCGCGCGGAGATTCCCGAGCCCACGGCGATGACGCTGGCGACCGCCGACGCGGCGGGACGACCGTCTGCACGCATCGTGCTGCTCAAGAGCGTGAGCTCCGGCGGCTTGGCTTTCTACACCAATTACCAGAGCCGCAAGGGCGTCGAGCTCGCCGATCGCCCCGAGGCGGCGCTGCTTTTCCACTGGGTTGAGCTGGAGCGTCAGGTGCGCGTGGAGGGACGAGTCGGCAAGGTTGTCGAAGGCGAGTCCGATGCCTACTTCGCGTCGCGCCCGTGGAAATCTCGACTCGGCGCGTGGGCGTCCCCGCAAAGCCGCGTCATCGCCGACCGGGCCGCGCTCGAGCGGGAGCTCGCCGCTGCCGAGGAACGGTTCGGCGCGCGCGACGGCGACATGCCACGTCCGCCGCACTGGGGAGGCTACCGGCTGGTGCCGGACAGGATCGAGTTCTGGCAGGGGCGCGAGTCGCGGCTGCACGATCGAATCCAGTACCGGGCCGACGCGGGCCAGTGGCGCATCGAGCGGCTGGCCCCGTGACGCGGGAAGGCGAGCACCACCGAAAATCGTTCCACGCGCTGATCGGGCTGGGCATCTGCAATCATGTGGTGCTGTCCGGCGGCCGCGTCACGGTCGCGCTTTTCGCTCTGTCGGAAGGCGCCTCGCCGCTGGTCGTCGGCTCCCTCATGGGACTCTACGCGTTCCTGCCGATGCTGCTGGCGGTCGCTGCCGGGCGGCATTCGGACCGCGTCGGCGTGCGCACGCCGATGCTGGTCGGCTCATGTGGGATCATGCTCGGCGCGGCGCTGCCCTGCGTGGTGCCTGGCATCGCGCCGCTGTACGTGGCGACGTCGCTGATCGGCGTGTCGTTCATGGTGTTCCAGGTGTCGATGCAGAACGCCACGGGCTGGTACGGCAGCGCGACCGACCGCGCGAGCAACTTCAGCCTCGTCGCCCTCGGCTACTCCATTTCGCTGTTCGGCGGGCCGCTGATCGCGGGACTGCTCATCGACCATGCCAGCTTCACGGTGACTTTCGCCGTACTGGCGCTGTTTCCGCTGGTTCCGATCTTTTTCCTGGCGCGGAAGTCGATCGCGCTCCCGGGAGGGCATCGCGCCGCCGCGGAGGCGCCGAAGGGCGGGCTGCTCGACCTGCTCGGCAGCCCCCCGCTGCGGCGCGTCTACGTCATCAACGCGCTGCTGTCGATGGCGTGGGACCTGCATTCGTTCTTCATCCCGATCTACGGCGCCAGCATCGGCCTTTCGGCGTCGCGCATCGGCGTGATCCTGGCGTCGTTCGCCGCAGCGACGTTCATCGTGCGGCTCTTGATGCCGCGCATCGTCCGCCACTTCTCCGAGCTCGAGGTTCTGATGGTCGCCTTGTTCGTCGCCGGGTCGGTGTTCGCGCTGTTTCCGTTCGTCGAGAAGCTGGCCGCGCTGATGGCGCTGTCGTTCACGCTGGGACTGGCGCTGGGCAGCGGCCAGCCGATGGTCATGTCGCTGCTCTACAGCCTGGCGCCCGCAGGACGGATGGGCGAGGCGGCCGGGGTGCGCATGACCATCATCAATGCCTCGACCTTCGCGATGCCGCTGCTGTTCGGAGCGGTCGGCTCGACGCTGGGGCTGTCCCCGGTGTTCTGGACGGTGGGCGCGGCGCTGGGCGGTGCCGGCATGCTCGCGCGGCGCGCCGCCGCGGGACGTTGATCGATCAGCGCTTGAGGCGGTCGAGGAACTGCTTGCGGAATTTCGCGACCTTGGGCGCGACCACCGCCTGGCAATACGGCTGGCGCCCGTTGCGCTCGAAATATTCCTGGTGATAGCCCTCGGCAGGATAAAACGGTGGCGCGTCGGCGATCTCGGTGACGATCGGCGCATGCCATATGCCGTCGCGTCCGAGCTCCGCGACGATGCGCTCGGCTTCGGCGCGCTGCTCGGGCGTCTGCGCATAGATCACCGAGCGGTACTGCGTCCCGACGTCATTGCCCTGCCGATCGCGGGTGGTCGGATCGTGGATCGAGAAGAACACCCGGAGCAGGTCGGCGTACGACAGCAGGGCGGGGTCGAACTCGACGCGCACCACCTCGGCGTGGCCGGTGTCTCCCCCGCACACCGCGTCGTAGGTCGGGTTGGGCGCGCGTCCGCCGGCATAGCCGGATTCCGCCGAAACAACGCCCTTGAGCTGGTCGAATACCGCTTCAAGGCACCAGAAGCATCCTCCCCCGAGTACCGCCGTCTGCGTGGTCATGCGTCAACTCCTGGCTTGTTGATCATTGCCGTCGAGCATAGCGCGGTTTGCGCGCGCCAGCGCGCCCGGCGCCTGGGTGCCATTCGCTTTGCTGAGTCTGTGTCGCGCCGGGCGCGCCGGTACTTACACGCGCGGCGCCGCACCGCGGCTGCACGGACCCGCCAGGACGATGCCATAATCGCGCGCTCACGTTTTCGGCGCGCCCGATGAAACGATCGTATTCGCTGTTCTTCGACTTCGTGCGCCGCGTGGTGCGGCGGCTGCTCGCGGTGCAGGTCGATCGCATGGCCGGCAATCTGACGTTCACGACGATTCTCGGCCTCGTGCCGCTGTTCACCGTCGCCTTCTCCTATATCGCGCGGTTGCCGGGCTTCGATACCTGGATTGATGCGCTCGAGCCCCTGCTGCTGCGTTTCCTGCTCCCGGGGAGCAGCTCCACGGTGCGGCATTATCTATCCGAGTTCACCACGCGCACGGGAGACCTGCAGGGCATCGGCATCGCCTTCGTCGTCTACACCGCGCTCTCGCTGGTCGCCGAGATGGAGCGCGAGATCAACGCGATGTGGGGCATTTTCACCGCGCGCTCGCTGGTGCGCCGGACGATCGTTTACACGATCGGCTTCGTCACGGTGCCGGCGCTGATCGGCGCTGCCGTCTTCGCCACCAAGTGGGGCGTCGAGCACTCGCTGCGCATCGTGCCGGTGGCGTCGGAGGCGCTGACCTGGTTGATGCACCCGCTGACGCTGGGTATCGGCGTGCTCGTGCTCACGCTCATCTATGCCCTCGTCCCCGTCAAGCGCCCGGTTCAATGGCGGCCCGCGTTGGTCGCGGGGATGCTCGCCGCCGTCGCCTTCGACCTCGCAAAGTCGGGTTTCGCGTTCTACATCAAGCTTGCCCCGACGTATGAGATCGTCTATGGCGCGCTCGCCGCGCTGCCGCTGTTCCTGATCTGGGTCTACCTTTCGTGGATGATCCTGCTCGTCGGCGCAGCGATCGCTGCTACGCTCGCCGAGCCGGTCGTTTCGACCTGAAACCACTGCACGCTCGCGCGGGGCCGCGTCGCGCGGTCGCGCGTAGTCCGCGTCGTGTCGCCTTGCCGAATCGGGACGTCCAAGCTAGAGTGCACGCTTTCTCGTGTCGGGAGCGGTAATCCGTGTGGTCGATCATTCAAGCGGCGGGCTGGCCCATATGGCCGCTGATTCTCGCGTCGGTGATCGCGCTGGCGCTGATTTTCGAGCGCATGTGGTCGCTGCGGCAGTCGGTGGTTGCGCCGCCGGGCATGGTCGATCGCGTGCTTGCCGAATACAAGCGCGAGGGCCTTACGGCGGAGCTTGTCAGCAAGACCGCGGCGCACGGCCCCCTCGGCCGCGTGCTCGCCGCGGGGCTGGCCAACGTCAAGAGTCCGCGACCGGTGATGAAGGAAGCCATCGAGGAGGTAGGACGCGTCGTCAACCATGATCTCGAGCGCTTTCTCACCACGCTGGGTACGATCGCCGCGATGTCGCCGCTGCTCGGCTTGTTCGGAACGGTGGTCGGCATGATCGAGATCTTCGGCTCGCAAAGCAACGCCGGGTCCAATCCCGTCCAGCTGGCGCACGGCATCTCGGTGGCGCTCTACAACACGGCGCTCGGATTGATCGTGGCGATTCCGAGCATGATCTTCTATCGTTACTTCCGGGCGCGCGTCGATGACCTGATCCTGGAAATGGAACAGCAGGCCGTCAAGCTCGTCGAGCTCGCGCACGGCGAACGGCGCTAGCGTATGCGGCAGGGCAATCCACCGCGCGGGCGGGCCCGCCAGCCAGGATCACCGGCATGAACCTGCGCGGCGCCCGCGCGCGCGACGAACCCGAGATCAACTTCATTCCGTTGATCGACGTGCTGCTGGTCATACTCATCTTTCTGATGGTGACGACGACTTACCAGCGAGTTGCCGAGCTGCAGATCACGCTGCCCGAAGCCGACGCCGATCAGATCAAGCAGCGGCCGAAGGAGATCAACGTCGGCATCGATGCGCAGGGCCAGTACGTCATCGACAAGAACGTCTTCCCGTTCACCACCGTGGCCGCCCTGGCTGAGGCGTTGACGCGCGCGTCGGGTGGCTCGAAGGACGCCGTCGTCATCGTCAACGCCGACGCCAACGCCACGCATCAGTCGGTGATCCACGTGATGGAAGCGGCAAGACAGTCGGGACTCATCCACATCACATTCGCGACGCAGACCACAAGAAAGTGACGCGCCGGGAGGCGCGTCATCCCGACGAGCAAAGCGCCGAGGGATCCACCGTGGTTGCGACAAGAAGCAGGTTCCTCGCTGCGCTCGGAATGACGGTGGCAGTGTCATCCCGAGGAGCACGGCAACGCGGGATCTGCTTTCTCTTCGTGACGCAGGAAGGTGCGTAAATCGTGACCTTTGCCGACCGCCTCGTCGCCGATTGGTACGCGCCGCGCCTGACCCCGCTGACGGCAGCGCTGACCCCTCTGGCGCTGGTGTTCCGGGGGGCGGCGACGATTCGCCGCGGGCTCTTCGAGCACGGCATTCTTCGGCGTGATCGCGTGCGCGCCCCGGTCGTGGTCGTGGGCAATATCGCGGTCGGCGGCACCGGCAAGACGCCGCTGGTGATCGCGCTGGCGCGCGCGCTCGCGATGCGCGGCTGGCATCCGGGATTGATCAGCCGCGGCCACGGCGGCGATGGCGCATCGGTGCGCGCCGTTTCTCCCGACGCCAACCCCGATGACGTCGGCGACGAGGCGCTGCTGTTGGCGCGCAGCGGGTTTCCGCTGTGGATCGGCGTAAATCGCCCCGCGGCCGCGCGGGCCTTGCTGGCGGTGCATGAGGACTGCGACGTGCTCATCTGCGACGACGGCTTGCAGCACTATGCGCTGGCGCGCGAGGTCGAGATTGCCGTGATCGACGCGAGCCGCGGCGTCGGCAACGGGCGCGCGCTGCCCGCGGGTCCGCTGCGCGAGCCCGAATCGAGGCTCGCCGAGGTCGACGCCGTTGTGATCCAGGGCCCGGCGGCTTCGGCACGAGGCGTGCACCAATTCGTCATGCGCCTCGTCGGAGACCGCTTCGTCCGGCTCGGTGCGCCCGACGTCTTCGAGGGCCCGGCTGCGTTTCGCAGGCCGGGCGTGCACGCCGTCGCGGGTATCGGCAATCCGCAGCGCTTCTTCGACGATCTGCGCGCGATGGGCATCGAGGCCACGTGCCACGCGTTTCCCGACCACCACCGCTACAGCGCGCGCGACGTCGCTTTCGCCGGTGCCTCGGCGGTGCTGATGACCGAGAAGGATGCGGTAAAATGCGAGCGCTTCGCCGACCCACGCTTCTGGTCGCGGCCGGTCGAGGCGACAATCGAACCGGCGCTGGTCGCGCGTGTGGAGGAGAAGCTTCGTGGATCCCAAACTGCTCGAGCTGCTGGTGTGCCCGGTGACCAAGGGGCCGCTGGTGCATGACCGTGCCCGCCAGGAGCTGATCTCGAAGTCGGCGCGGCTCGCCTATCCCATTCGCGATGGCATTCCGGTGATGCTCGAGGAGGAAGCGCGTCGCCTCGAGCCGGCCGAGTACGAGTGATGCGCCGGGTGGCGCTGGCGCGCCGCCATGGTTCATCGCGTAACCGCCGCCGGTGCATCGCCTGAGCCGAGCCGCGCGTGTTCACCGTACTCATTCCCGCCCGCTACAGCTCGACCCGCCTTCCCGGCAAGCCCCTTTCGGACATCGCGGGCGCGCCGATGGTGGTGCGCGTCGCCGAGCGCGCGCGCGAATGCGGCGCGCACCGCGTGGTGGTCGCCACCGACGACGTGCGCATCGCCGAGGCGGTGCGCGCGCATGGCTTCCAGGCGGTGATGACGCGGGAAGATCATCCCACCGGCACCGACCGGCTGGCCGAGGCGGCGAGCCTGCTCGGACTCGGCGACGATGCGATCGTGGTCAACGTGCAGGGCGACGAGCCGCTGCTCGAGCCCGCGCTGATGCGCGAAGTCGCCGACATGCTGTCCGCGCACGGCGACGCTTCAATCGCCACCGCCTGCCACCCGATCGAAGACGCGAGCGAGGCCTTCAATCCGAACGTGGTCAAGGTCGTTCTCGACCGCCAGGGCTACGCGCTGTACTTCAGCCGCGCCACGATTCCCTGGGCGCGCGATGCGTTCGCCGCCGGCGCGCGCGATATTCCGCACGAGCTGCCGCTGTACCGGCACTATGGGCTCTACGCG
>JBDTZQ010000037.1:0-23315 GCA_040005035.1 Betaproteobacteria bacterium
GCACGGTGGTGATCTTCTCGGCGTCCTCATCGGGGATTTCGGTCTCGAACTCTTCCTCGAGCGCCATCACGAGCTCGACCGTGTCCAGCGAATCGGCACCGAGATCATCGACAAACGACGACTCGTTCTTGATCTCTGCCTCGTTGACGCCAAGCTGCTCGGCGACGATTTTCTTGACTCGCTGTTCTACGTTTTCCATACCTTTCCTCCGAGCGGAACTTCAGATTGTGCAGAGCGCGGCATTCTACCAGAACCCCGCGCTTTGCCCAAAGACCGTGTTCATCAGCGACGAATCCGGGCCGTGAATCCGGACCATTCGATCTAAGCCATGTACATGCCGCCGTTGACGTGCAGCGTGGTGCCCGTGATGTACGCGGCGCCGTCCGACGCGAGGAACGCCACCGCGTCCGCGATGTCCTCGGGTGCACCGAGATGGCCCAGCGGAATGCGCTCGAGGAGCCTGGCGCGTTGCGCCTCGGGAAGCGATCGTGTCATTTCGGTGTCGATGAGCCCCGGCGCGACGCAATTCACCGTGATGGCACGGCTGCCGATCTCCTGCGCAAGCGACTTGGTGAACCCGACCATTGCCGCCTTGGCGGCGGAATAGTTGGACTGTCCCGCGTTGCCGCTGGCGCCGACCACCGAGCCGACGTTGACGATGCGGCCGAAGCGCGCCTTCATCATGCCGCGCAGAACCGCCTTGGACAGGCGATAGACCGACTTGAGATTGGTGTCCATGATCGCGTCCCACTCGTCTTCCTTCATGCGCACGAGCAGGTTGTCGCGGGTGATCCCGGCATTGTTGACCAGCACCAGCAAGTTTCCGACGCGCGATTGCACGTCGGCGACGGCCACCTCGACCGCGGCACCGTCGGTCACGTCGAGGCGAACGCCCCAGCTATCCGGATGCAGCGCCTTGAGCGCGCTGTCGATGCTTGCGGCGCCTTCGTCGGTGGTGGCGGTGCCGACCACGGTGTGCCCGTCACGCACCAGCGCGCGCGCGATCGCGGCGCCGATGCCGCGCGTCGCTCCGGTGACCAACGCCACTCGCCGCTCGGCCATGGTCAGGCCCGCGTCGACGACAGCGCTTCGTCGAGCGCGTTGGCGTCGTGGGTGGGGAACACGGTGAGATGGGGAGCGATGCGGCGGCACAGTCCGGTGAGCACCTGGCCGGGTCCGCACTCGACGATGTGGGTGATGCCGGCCGCGACGAAGGCCTCGACCGTCTGCACCCAGCGCACGGGGCTCGCTGCCTGCAATGCCAGCGCATTGCGCACGCCGTCTGCGTCGCCGGCGCTCTTCACGTCGACGTTATGAAGGACCGGAAGCGTCGGCATCCGCACCGCGACCCGCGCAAGGTATTCACGCAGCCGGTCGGCGGCGGGCTTGAGCAGCGAGCTGTGGAAAGGCGCGCTCACCGGGAGCATCACGCCGCGTTTGGCGCCGCGCGCGCGCGCCGCGCCGATGGCGCGCTCGACGGCTTCGCGATGGCCGGCGATAACGATCTGTCCGGGCGCGTTGAAGTTCACCGCTTCGACGACCTGCCCCTGCGCGGCTTCGGCGCACGCTTCGGCGATCGCCGTTTGCTCGTCCTGCATTCCGCCGCTCATGATCGCCGCCATCGCGCCCACACCGGAGGGGACGGCATCCTGCATAGCCTGCGCGCGAAAGCGCACCAGCGGGAGCGCGTCGGCGAGCTGCAACGCCCCTGCCGCCACCAGGGCCGCGTACTCGCCCAGGCTGTGACCGGCCATCATCGCCGGCGCTGCACCGCCGGCCACGGTCCATGCATGGAACACCGCGACATCGCAAGCGAGCATCATCGGTTGCGTATTGACGGTGCGGTTGAGCTCTTCCGCCGGGCCCTCTGCGGCAAGCGTCCACAAATCCTGCCCGAGTACCTGGCCCGCCTGGTCGAGCGTCTGCCGGACCGCGGGGTGCGGCGCGTAGCCGTCGAGCATGCCGACCGATTGCGATCCCTGCCCCGGGAAAACCAGCGCCAGCTTCATGCTTGCCATCGTACCAGCACCGATCCCCACGTGAAGCCGCCGCCCACACCGACGAGCATGATGTGCTGACCTGCGCGGATGCGTCCGTCGCGCACCGCTACGTCGAGCGCCAGAGGAATCGATGCGGCGGAGGTGTTGGCATGGCGCGCCACGGTCGATACCATGCGCTCCAACGGCAGCCCGAGCTTTTTCATGGTCGCGTCCATGATGCGGATGTTGGCCTGGTGCGGAATCAGCCAGTCGATCGCGCTCGCCGGGAGGTGGTTGGCGTCGAGCGCTTCCTGCGCGACTTCGGCGAGCACCCGCACCGCGAACTTGAACACCGCGGTTCCGTCCATCTGCAGGAAGGGGCGGCCGCTCACGGCGCCGTCGGCGACCGTTCCGGGCACGCTCAGGATGTCGCGATAACGTCCGTCCGCATGCAGGTGAGACGACAAGATGCCGGGCTCATCGCTCGGAACGAGCACAACCGCGCCGGCGCCGTCGCCGAACAGGACGCAGGTCCCGCGATCGTTCCAGTCGAGGATGCGCGAATAGATTTCGGCGCCGACGACCAGCGCGTTCTTCACCGCGCCGCTCTTCAGCATGCCATCGGCGATGCTGAGCGCGTAGACGAAGCCGCTGCACACCGCCTGCACGTCGAGCGCGGGACCGTGCGCCGCGCCCAGCTTCGCCTGTAGGATGCACGCCGTCGACGGAAACACCATGTCGGGCGTGGTCGTGGCCACGACGATCAGGTCGACGTCCGCCGGCGCGATGCCTGCGGCGGCGAGTGCCGGCAGCGCAGCGCCGAGCGCGAGGTCGCTGGTGACCTGATCGGGAGCAGCGACCCGCCGTTCGCAGATGCCGGTGCGCGTGCGCACCCACTCGTCGCTGGTTTCGATGCGCGCGGCGAGCTCGGCGTTGGTGACGATGCGCGACGGCAGGTAACCGCCGGTTCCGGCGATGCGGCTATGCACTCGCGGCGCCTTGGTTGCCCGCCTCGACCTGCGCTGGAGCATTCGTCACCGCGAGTGGGGTGAGGTGCATCTCGGCGAGCCGTTGCGCGATGCGTTCGAGGACGCCTTGCGCCGCCTCGGCGTGCGCTTTTTTCAGCGCGTAGCGAAACGCCAGCGCATCCGCGCCGCCGTGGCTCTTGACGACGATCCCCTTGAGGCCGATCAGCGTCGCGCCGTTGTACCGGCGCGGGTCGACGCGGCGGCGGAAGGCATTGAGGATCGGCAGCGCAAACACCGCGAGCGTCTTGCGAAAGGCGTTGCGCGTGAACTCCTCGCGCAGGAAGTCGGCGAGCATGCGCGCCAAACCTTCGGAGGTCTTGAGCGCGACGTTGCCGACGAACCCGTCGCACACGACGACCTGCGTCGTTCCCTTGTAGAGGTCGTCTCCCTCCACGTTTCCGTAGAAGTTCAGGCTCGACGCCTTGAGCAGCTCGCCTGCCTGCTTGACGACGTCGTTGCCCTTGATGTCCTCTTCGCCGATGTTGAGCAGTCCGACGCTCGGGCGCTCGACGCCGTCGATGGCGGAGACCAGCGCGCTGCCCATCACCGCGAACTGCACCAGTTGCTCCGCAGTGCAGTTGACGTTGGCGCCCAGGTCGAGCGCGGTGGTCGTGCCGGTGCGTGTGGGGAGCTGCGATGCGATCGCCGGGCGATCGATGCCGGGCAGCGTCTTGAGCACGAATCGCGAGATCGCCATCAGTGCACCAGTGTTGCCTGCGGAAATGCAGGCCTGCGCTTCGCCGCGCTTGACCAGATCGATGGCCACGCGCATCGACGAATCCTTCTTGCGGCGCAAGGCCTCGGCCGGAGGCTCGTGCATCTCGACCACTTCGGTGGCGGCGCGAACGCTGATGCGCTCCATCGCCGGCGATCGCTGTGCACTGAGCGCGCTGCGAATCTCCGCCTCGAGGCCTACGAGGATGATCGCGGCGTCGGGCGTTTCCTCGAGAAAGCGAAGCGACGCGGCGACCGTGACCTTGGGGCCGTGGTCGCCGCCCATGGCGTCGACGGCAACGATTACGGGCATCGCGACAGCGCGTCGGTCATCGGGGACGAGGGAAGGTCAACAGCAAATGGCGTCTGCGGCGCCCGCGCGGGGATCTCGCGGATCTGCCGTAATGAGACACGGCGCGATCGCGCGGCGCTTATTCGTCCGACTTGGTCTTGACGACTTTCTTGCCGCGATAGTACCCGCTGGGGCTCACGTGATGACGAAGATGCACCTCGCCACTGACCGGCTCGACGGCGAGCGCGGGCTTCGGAAGGAAGTCGTGCGCACGATGCATGCCGCGCTTGGACGGCGACTTCTTGTTCTGCTGGACGGCCATTTCATTGCTCCTCAGTTCACTCGTTCAGTTGACTCGGTGTTTCAGCAGTCAACGCATTCAGTCACACGCTTTGCTGCGTGCTTCCTTTCGACCGGGCTGACCAAACCGCCCATTCAATGCGCACCATGCTACTTGCGGCGCCGGTTGCTCGCTCGCTTGTCTGTTCGAATCGCCGTCAGCGCTGCGAAGGGCGATTCGCGTTGCCGGCTGGTCACGGCACCAGCACCCGGCGATGCCAACGCCGTCGCAGCCATGCACTCGCCTTCGGCATGGCGCGGCGCAAACGGCAACGACAGCAACAGCTCGTCTTCCACCAGCGACAGCGCGTCGAGCGGCGCCTTCGCCAGCACGACCTCGCTCTCTTCCGCATCGAGAGCGATCAGCGCAGACTCGTCGCGAGCCAGCAGCAGCTGTGTGTCCTGCTCGATCGCCTGCTCGAGAGGACGCAGGCAGCGCTGGCAGGTCACGAAAACCGTTCCATCCAGATTCAGGTTCAGGCGCGGCCGGCCCTTCTCGTCCCGCCCGCCTTCGACGGTCCATCGCAACGCCTGCGAACTGCCCTCGGGCGCTTCGGCGATCCGGTCGGCCAGCCGACCGAGCGCTGTCGCATCGATCTCGCCGCTCAGGCTCTCGCCACGCTCGGCCAGCTTGAATGCATCGAAGCGTGCGTGCGCGGGTCCCTGCGACCGACGTTTCGACGGCCGCTTCAGCGTCCGCTCTGAACCCATTCTGACGTGCCGAAAACAAAACGTAGCATAATAGCGTGTCGGCGATTACATGTCAAAGAACCGCGTGAAAACAAACACTTCCCGGCGACAGGCCACGCTGGTCCTGGCATCCGGGTCGGCGTACCGGAAGGCGCTGCTCGAACGGCTCGGCCTGCCCTTTGTCGTTTCGGCCCCGGACATCGACGAAAAGGCCCTTTCCGCGGAGACGCCGGCGGTCACCGCGCTGCGGCTGGCCGAAGCGATCGCCCGCGCCGTGGCGGTGAAACACCCCGGAAGCCTGGTCATCGGTTCGGACCAGCTCGCCGAATGCGCGGGCGCGCCCGTCGGCAAACCGCGCGACCGGGCGCACGCGCACGAGCTCCTGCGCGAAATGCGCGGGCGCTCGATCGTCTTCCACACTGCGCTCTGCCTGCTCAACACCCAAAGCGGACGGTTGCAATCAGCGCTGGTCGACGTCGTCACGACGCTGCGCGCGCTCGACGACGCTGCCATCGAGGCCTATCTCGATCGCGACCAGCCCTTTGATTGCGCCGGCGCCATGCGCATCGAAACCCTCGGCATCGCGCTGGTCACGCGCGTGGCCAGCGACGATCCCACCGCATTGATCGGACTGCCGCTGATCGCGCTTTGCGACATGCTGGCCGCCGAGGGCGTCGCGGTGCTTTGAGCGCCATGGCCAAGCCACCGATCGGTCGCCTCTACGTCATACCGAACACGCTGGGCGGGGTCGCTCCCGGCGCCGTGCTTCCCGAGGCGACGCTCGCCGTTGCCCGAAGACTGTCGCACTTCGTCGCCGAAACACCGAAGCTGGCGCGCGCATTCCTCAAGTCGATAGACACGCCGCATCCGATCCAGTCGATCCGGATCGCAGAGATGTCGGAGCACACACCGAATGAATCGGTCGCCGCGCTGCTCAAGCCGGCGCTCGATGGCGGCGACCTGGGCCTGATCTCCGATGCCGGTTGTCCCGGGATCGCCGATCCGGGCGCGCTGTTGGTGGCCGCCGCACACGACGCCGGCGTAGTCGTCGTGCCGCTACCCGGTCCCTCCGCGATCCTGCTGGCGCTGATGGCGTCGGGGATGGATGGGCAGCGCTTCGTGTTCCACGGCTACCTGCCCGCCAAGACCGGCGCGCGCGCCGCCGCCATCCGAACGCTCGATGCCGCAACGGTGCGCGACGGCGCGACGCAGATTTTCATCGAGACGCCCTATAGGAACGATGCCATGCTCTCGGCGCTGCTCGAGCACGCCGGCGGCCGGTCGAGGCTGTGCGTCGCGGCCGATCTCACCACCGCCACGGAGCTCGTGCGCAGCGAGCGCATCGAACAGTGGCGCAGCCGCGCGCCGCTCGATCTGGGCGGACGGCCGGCGGTATTCCTGATCGGACGCGACGCTCAGGCTATTCCTCGACGCCGCTCTTGATGTAGCTCTTGAGCATGCGCACTTCGAAGCTCTGCTCGTCGTACACCGCCTTGGCAACGTCGTGGAACGAGATGACGCCGAGCAGCATCGGGCCGTCGACGACCGGCACGTAGCGCGCGTGGCGGTCCAGCATGCGCCGGCGAAGCTCCATCACGTCGAGTCCCGTGGTCGCAGTGAGCGGGGCGTCGACCTGGATCTCGCTGACCTTGAGCTCGCCGAGCGCGCCCTGGCGCTGAGCCAGCGCTTCAAGCACCTCGGCGAAAGTCAGCATGCCGACCATCTTGCCGTGGTCCATGACGACCAGCGACCCGATGTCGTGATGCGCCATGATCTTCACCGCGTCGAGCACCGAACCGCCGGGTGCCGTGGTGAAAAGCGCGTTGCCCTTGATCCTCAGGATTTCGCTGACCAGCATGATGGCACCTCCGAAATCGATCTTTGGTCCGATCCTTCGAGGAGGTTACTCCCGGAGTCGCGCGCCGCGCAACCACGGCGGGATCAGCCGGCGACGTGTCTGCGCTCGCGCATCGCCTGCGCAAGCGTTCCGCTGTCGACGTACTCGAGCTCTCCGCCGACCGGAACGCCGCGCGCCAGGCGCGTAACCTTCAGGCCGCGCGCCCCCAGGAGCTCGCCGATGTAATGCGCGGTCGCCTCGCCTTCATTGGTGAAATTGGTCGCTAGCACGACCTCGCGCACTTCCGCGTCGGCGGCACGCTTGAGCAGGCGATCCAGCCGGATTTCCTTCGGGCCGATGCCGTCGAGCGGCGACAGCCGCCCCATCAGCACGAAATAGAGTCCCGAATACGCCTGCGAATGCTCGATCATCAGAAGATCGGCGGGCGTCTCGACCACGCAAAGCAGCGCGCCATCACGCTTGCCCGAGCGGCACAGCATGCACAGCTCATCCTCGGTGAAGGTGTTGCAGCGCTGGCAGTGCCGCACCGTCTGCGCAGCGCTGTCGAGCGCGCGCGCGAGCCGCCGCGCGCCGTCGCGATCGTGCTGGAGCATGTGCAGCGCGATGCGCTGCGCCGCTTTCGGGCCGACGCCAGGCAGGCAGCGCAGCGCCTGCGTCAGCTCGTCGAGGCTGGAGAGCCTTTCCATGCGCCTCGGTTCAGAACGGCAGCTTGAAACCGGGCGGCAGCGGCAGCCCCGCCGTCATGCCGGACATCTTCTCCTGCGATGCCGCCTCGACCTTGCGCACGGCGTCGTTCACCGCGGCCGCGACGAGATCCTCGAGCACGTCCTTGTCCTCGGTGATGAGCGACGCGTCGATCGACACGCGCTTGACGTCGTGGCGGCCGGTCATCGTGACCTTGACCAGCCCCGCGCCGGACGCACCCTCGACCTCCATCGCGGCGATCTCGTCTTGTGCCTTTTTCATGTTGTCCTGCATCGCCTGCGCCTGCTTCATCAGTCCGGCGAGTTGATTCTTCATCATGGTGCGGTTCCTTGCGGGTTGGCTTGTCGGCCTGCGGTCGACTACTCGACAGGCTTGATCGAATCGGGCTTCACGGTCCCGCCAAAGCGCTGCAGCACGTCCTGCACGAACGGATCGTCGCGAAACGCGGCTTCGGTCGTGGCCTGCGCCTGCGCGCGCTGGCGTCTTGCCTGCACCGCCAGCGTCTCGCTCGCCGCATCGCCGAACTCGAAGCGCAGGCGGATGCGGCGCCCGAGCGCGGCGTCGAGCGCCGCCTTGAGCTTGTCGGCGTAGGTCCTGTCGGCGAGATGGCGCTGCGCCTCGGGCAACAGCAACACGAGCTCGTTGCCGGCAAAGGCTTTGAGCTCGGTTTGTGCCGCGAGTTGCAAGGCGATGCCGGAGAGCTTGAGTCCGGCGACGAACGACGGCCAGTCGGGAATGTCGAGCGCGGTCGCGGGCGCGCCCGGCACCGCTTGCTGCGGCTCGTCGCGACCCGCTGCCTTCGCTTCCAGCGGCATCGTCGACCCGGCGGCAACGCCACTCGCCGCGGCGCGGGCCGCAGGCGCCGCGGCCCCACTGGCCGAGGGTGGACTCTTCGCGGCAGGCACCGAACGCGCCGCTTGCACGGGGCGGGCGTCGTTGACTGTCGACGCACCGGCCGGCTCAAACGCCAGCAAGCGCAGCAGCGTCATCGCGAATCCCGTCGTTTCATCGGGGGCAAGACCGAGATCGGCACGACCCTGCAGGCAGATCTGATAGGCGAGCTGGGTCGCCTCCGGCGTGAATGCTTTCGCGTAGCGCGCCACCACGCCGGCGTCGGCGAGGCTGTCGATCGCCTGCGGAACGGTTTGCGCAACGGCGATCCGATGGAACAGCGACGCGAGCTCCTCCAGCGCCGAGCCCATCGACGCGCTGCGCATGGCGAGCGCATCGGACTCAGCGAGCAGCGCAGCGCCGTCGCCGGCGAGCAGCGCATCGGCGATGCGAAACACGTGCTCGGTCTCCACCGATCCCAGCATCGAGCGCACAGCGTCGGAACGCACTTCGCCCGCGCCGTGCGCGATCGCCTGGTCGAGCACCGACAGCGCATCGCGCATCGAGCCCTTCGCGGCGCGCGCGATTTGCTGCAGCGCGCCCGGATCGAAGGCGACCTTTTCGGCATTGAGAATTTCCTCGAGCCTCGACACGATCAGCGCAGGCGAAAGCGCCTTGAGGTTGAACTGCAGGCAGCGCGAAAGCACCGTCACCGGGATTTTCTGAGGATCTGTCGTCGCCAGCACGAACTTGACGTGCTCGGGCGGCTCCTCGAGCGTCTTCAGCATCGAGTTGAAGGCCGCCTTCGACAGCATGTGCACTTCGTCGATCAGGTAGACCTTGAAGCGTCCCACCGTCGGTGCATAGCGCGCGTTGTCGAGGATGTCGCGCATGTTGTCGATGCCGGTATTCGAGGCCGCATCGAGCTCGAGCAGGTCGACGAACCGGCCCGCGTCGATGTCAGTGCAAGACGCGCAGATTCCACACGGCGTGGCGGTCACGCCGTCCACGCAATTAAGGCTCTTGGCGAGAATGCGCGCGATCGTCGTCTTGCCGACGCCGCGCGTGCCGGTCAAAAGGTACGCGTGATGCAGGCGGCCGGTGCCCAGCGCGCTCGCCAGCGCCTTGACCACGTGTTCCTGGCCGTAGAGCTCGGCGAACGACTTCGGGCGCCACTTGCGGGCGAGGACTTGATAGCTCATGAAGATCGGATATCGGGTCGATCCGACCGATTTACTAGGTCAAAGTGACCAGGTTAGGGTGGCGAGCCGTGATCCCGGCACTTGCGGAGAATAGCTATGGCTGCTTCCTTCCGGACCTGACCAGATTTGCCACCATGCAATGCGGGGCGGCCCGCCGTTGAACCGCTATCGAACATTCACGCGACAGGCGCGAAGCGATTCATTATCGGTCAAGCGCGCGCACGGAGCAAGCCGAGCACGTCGTCGCAGGCGTCCATGAACGCCGCGCTCGACCCGGTGCAGCGCGTCTGCGGGGTACGCATCGAGGCGACTATAATGACCTTGGAGGCGAGCCGATTGCGCAAGCGACGCATCCTGAATCACTGGGCGGCAGGCGCGGCGCTGTTGGCTGCGTGCGGCCCTGCGCCGCCGCCGCCGACCGTCGCGCCGCAGGAGCTGGTGGCGCTGGTGCGTCCCGGGCCCTCGACGTGGTATGTCGCGCCCGATGCCCGCAACGCCGGGTTCGACTACGAGCTGCTGAGCCTGTTCGCGCAGCGCAACGATCTGGTGTTGAAGGTCGTCGCCGCGGGCGATCCACGCGCGCGCATCGCCCGCGGCGAGAGCGGCGCGGCGTTGGGAGCCGGCGCGATCTACCGCCACGTCGAGGCGCCACGCGAAGGCGCCGCCGCGCTGCTCTTCTCGACGCCGTACTATGTCGTCGAGCCGGTGCTGATCTACAACACCGAGAGTTATCGCCCCGCGTCGTGGAACGACCTGGCCGGGGTGAGCGTCGCCGTGCTGCAGGGCGCCGGCATCGCCAGCGCGATCGAGAAGATCCGCGTCGAACATCCCGAAGTCAAATGGCACCCCATCGAGCTGTCCTCGGTCGAATCGCTGATCAGCCAGGTTTCCGAGGGAACGATCGATTATGCGATCGTCGCCGCCAACGAAGCCGACGTCGCGCGCAGCGCGCATTTCAACGTCGAGCGGGCTTTCTCGGTCGCCGCGAAGCTCGAGCTGGTGTGGGCATTTCCCCCGGCGCAGGCGGCGCTGCGAGACAAAGTCGATGTGTTTTTCGAGCAGCTAAGGAAGGATGGGACGCTCGCCCGCCTGATCGAGCGCTATTTCGCGCGCGCACAGGTCCCCCGACTCGATGCGGGCGTATTTCGCGAGCGCATGAAGGTCACGCTCCCGCAATATCGGCCGCTGTTCGAGCAGGCTCAGGAGGTCACCGGCATCGAGTGGCGCCTGCTCGCCGCCATCGCCTACCAGGAGTCGCAGTGGGACGCGCAGGCCACCAGCGAGACCGGCGTTCGCGGCCTCATGCAGCTCACCGAGGATACCGCGCGCGATCTCGGCGTCGCGGATCGGCTCGATCCGAGGGCGAGCGCGCTGGGTGCGGCGCGCTATCTGCGCACGATCAAGGACAAGCTGCCGGCACGCATCGCCGAGCCCGATCGGACCTGGATCGCGCTTGCCGCGTACAACATCGGTGTCGGCCATCTGGAAGACGCGCGCATCCTCGCGCAACGACAGAAGCAAAGCCCCGATTCCTGGACGGCGGTGCGCAAGACGCTGCCGCTGCTCGCATTGCCCGAGTACTACGAGGAGGCCAAGTTCGGCTACGCGCGCGGTGGCATGCCGGTGGCGTTCGTCGATCGTGTGCGCGCCTACTACGACATGCTGCTCGCCCATCAGCCCGACGCGCGCCCGCGGCTGCGCATGTTCTCGGCGTCGGGCGAGATGCCGGCAGTGCGCTCGGACCTCCCGGCGCTGGGGGGCAAGTAGCGCGGCCGTCGCGGACACGCCTAAGCGCTGCGGCGCGACGAGTTTGGCGCGCAGAGCGCCGATCGCATAGAATCGGTCGATGCGTTTGACCCGATCGTTGCTTGCCGCGGCATGGATGTTTCTCGCCGCATCGCCGGCGATGTGCGCCCCCGCGACGGGCGGCAGCGTCTTCGTCGAGGACCTCACGTGGACCGAGTTGCGCGCGAGGATCGCTGCCGGCGCCACCACACTCCTGGTGCCCATCGGCGGAACCGAGCAGAACGGCGCGCATATGGCGCTGGGCAAGCACAACGTCCGCGCTCGCTCTCTCGCGGAGAAGATCGCGCGCTCGCTGGGCAACGCGCTGGTGGCGCCTGTCATCGCCTACACGCCCGAGGGCACGATCGAGCCGCCGACCGGACACATGCGCTTCGCCGGAACGATCAGCATTCCCGTCGCCACGTTCGAGGAGCTCCTCGAAGCGACATCGCGCAGCTTCAAGTCGAGCGGATTCCGCGACATCGTGCTCCTTGGCGACCATGGCGGGTATCAGAGCAGTCAGACGAAGGTCGCGGCAAGACTCAACCGCGAATGGAAGTCGTCGACGGTACGGGTCCATGCACTCCCGGAGTACTACGCGGCAGCCAGCGTCAGCTACCCGCGTGTGTTGCAGGGCCGCGGATTCACCGCTGCCGAAATCGGAACACACGCGGGTCTTGCCGACACCTCGCTCGCCCTCGCGATCGATCCGAAACTGGTTCGCGCCGATGCATTGCCGAAGGCGTACGAGGCCACGAGCGGTGTCTACGGCGATGCGCGACGAGCTTCCTCCGAGCTGGGCGCGAGCGGCATCGACATGGTGGTGGCCGAATCGGTGGCTGCGATCAAGCGTGCGACCAAACGCTGAACCGGGATCGACCCTCAACCTATCTTGCACGTGAAGCGGGAACGAGTGAAAGCGAACGCAGGCGGTCGTGAAATGCGTGGTTGGTGGGTGGCGGGCGCCGCGGGGTTGCTCGGGGCGGCACTCGGTGCGGTGCTCAATGCGGTGCTCGTCCAAGCACAGACGACCGCGCCATCGGGAGCGAGCACGGTTGGAGCGCCTGTGTCGCCGAAAGCCATCGCGACCGTGCCCGGCATGCCAGGCGTTCCCGACGCCGCCAATCTCTACAGCGAGGCGGCGGCCGGCCGCATGAGCAGCGTCGTCGTCGGCGACCTCGCGCGCGTCTACGTTCCCAACCTGCAGTCCAACGAGGTGTACGTGATCGACCCCGCCACCTTCGCGGTCGTCGACAAGTTCAAGGTCGGGATCAATCCGCAGCACGTTGTGCCGTCGTGGGATCTGAAGACGCTGTTCGTTGCGAACAATGCCGAGGGCCGGACCGACGGCAGCCTGACGCCGATCGATCCGAAGACCGGCAAGCCGGGGAAGCCGTTGCCGGTCGACGACCCCTACAACATGTACTTCACGCCCGACGGCCAATCCGCGATCGTCGTCGCCGAGGCGTTGAAGCGCCTGGACTTCCGCGATCCGCACACGATGAAGCTGCAGTATTCGCTGGCAACGCCGCGCTGCGTGGGCATCAACCACGCCGACTTCTCGATCGACGGCCGTTACGCGATCTTCACCTGCGAGTTCACCGGCACCGTCGTCAAGATCGACCTGGTCGAGCGCAAAGTGCTCGCCTACCTGCAGCTTATCAAGCCTGGCCTGCCGACCAAGGTGGTCAAAGGCTTCGATGGGCAGGACGAGACCGTCTGCACGACGTGGAAAGGGATGCCGCAGGACATTCGCGCATCCCCCGACGGGTCGCTTTTTTTCGTCGCCGACATGATGTCCGACGGCGTCTACGTGGTCGACGGCGCGAATTTCAAGCAGGTCGAGTTCATCCCCACCGGCGTGGGAACGCATGGCCTGTATCCAAGTCGCGACGGACGCAAGCTCTACGTCGCCAACCGAGGATCGAACAAGATCCACGGCCCGCCGCGCGGCAAGGGCAGCGTCTCGGTGATCGATTTCGCCACGCGAAGGATCGAGGCGACCTGGACCATCCCGGGCGGAGGCAGCCCGGACATGGGCAACGTCAGCGCCGACGGCAAATACCTGTGGCTATCGGGACGCTACGACAACGTGGTGTACGCGATCGACACCGGCACCGGCGAGATCAAGACGATTGCCGTGGGCAAGGAGCCGCACGGACTCACGGTGTGGCCGCAGCCGGGACGCTACTCGCTCGGACACACGGGAAACATGCGTTGATGTCGCCCCGGCGACCGGCCGGTCCCAATTTAATTTAACAGCGCGCAAGACAATGGGATCCCGGCGTGCGCCGGGACGACGCTTCGTGTCGTTCCACTGCAGGCTAGCTGACCGTGTGAATCACCGTTGCTCCACCCATGTAGGGCTGCAACACGGTCGGCACGTCGACGCCGCCATCGGCGCGCTGGTAGTTTTCCAGCACCGCGACCAGCGTTCGCCCGACCGCAAGGCCGGATCCGTTGAGCGTGTGCACGAGCTCCGGCTTGCCCTGCGCATTGCGAAAACGCGCCTGCATGCGTCGCGCCTGATAGGCCTCGCAGTTCGAGCACGACGAAATCTCGCGATACGCCTGCTGACCGGGAAGCCATACTTCGAGGTCGTAGGTCTTGGCGCAGGCCGGCCCGGTATCGGCGGTGCACAGCAGCAGCCGGCGATACGGCAGTCCAAGCTTCTGCAGGATGGCTTCGGCGTGACCGGTCAGCTCCTCGAGCGCCGCGTACGACGTCTCGGGGCGCACGATCTGCACGAGCTCGACCTTGTCGAACTGGTGAACGCGGATCATGCCGCGCGTGTCCTTGCCGTAACTCCCCGCCTCGGAGCGGAAGCTCGGCGTATGCGCGGTGAGCTTCATCGGCAGCTTCTCGGCGGGAATGATCTCGTCGCGGACCAGGTTGGTGAGCGGCACTTCCGCGGTCGGGATCAGATACATGCGGTCGGCCTCGGGCGCGCCGCCGCGCGTGACCCAGAACAGATCGTCCTCGAATTTGGGCAGCTGCCCGGTGCCGGTGAGCGTCGCGGCGTTGACAATGTAGGGAACGTAGACCTCGGTGTAGCCGTGCTCGCCGGTATGCGTGTCGAGCATGAGCTGCGCGAGCGCGCGATGCAGTCGTGCCACGCCGCCGCGCAGTGTGTAGAAGCGTGCGCCGGCGAGCTTGGCCGACGACTCGAAATCGACGCCGCCGACCGCCGCGCCGATGTCGACATGATCGCGCGGCGCGAAGTCGAACGATCGCGGCGTGCCCCAGCGGTGAACCTCGACGTTGTCCGCTTCCGACCGGCCAACCGGCACGCTGGCGTCCGGAAGGTTCGGAATCGCCAGCACCACCACGCGCAACCGCTCCTGCACCGACGCGAGCTGCTGCTCGGCCGCATCGAGCTCCGCGCCCAACCCCGAGACCTGCGCCATGAGCCCGACGGTGTCTTCGCCTCGCCCCTTGGCGGCCCCGATCTGCTTCGATGCAGCGTTGCGCTTGGACTGGAGATCCTGCGTGCGGGTCTGGATGTCCTTGCGCTCGGCCTCCAGCGATTCGATCGCGCCCGTGTCCAGCGTGAAGCCACGCGATTTCAGGCGCTCGGCGACGCCGGCCAGGTCATTACGCAAAAGTTGTGCATCGAGCATGCGCGAATTTTAGCAGACGCGAGCGCGCGTTCCTCATACGGTCCCACGCGCTGGAAGCGACCTTGCGCGGCTTGGTGCGGTTCAGGACGCGGCGTCGGGCTCGTTGTCTGCGCCGGCGGCGCGATCCCTCGCGCGCAAGCCATCGAGCTTCTCGCGAATCTTCGCTTCCAACCCGCGATCGGTGGGCGCGTAGAAGCGAGGTTCCGGCATGCCGTCCGGAAGGTAGTGCTCGCCCGCTGCGTAGGCCTCGGGCTCGTCGTGCGCATAGCGGTAGCCCTTGCCGTAGCCGAGCCCCTTCATGAGCCGCGTCGGCGCATTGCGCAGCCGCAGCGGAACCGTGCGCGAGATGTCGTCGGCGATGAATGCGCGCGCGGCGTTGTACGCGGTGTACACCGCGTTGCTCTTGGCGGCGCAGGCGAGGTAAATGATCGCCTCGGCCAGCGCCAGCTCTCCCTCGGGCGATCCCAGCCGCTCGTAGGTCGCGACCGCGTCGAGCGTGATCTGCAGAGCGCGCGGGTCGGCTAGCCCGACGTCCTCGGTCGCCATGCGGATCATGCGGCGCCCGACGTAGAGCGGATCTGCGCCGCCGTCGAGCATCCGGCACATCCAATACAACGATGCATCGGGGTCGCTGCCGCGCACCGACTTGTGCAGCGCCGAGATCTGGTCGTAGAACGCTTCGCCGCCCTTGTCGAACAAGCGCAGCGAGCGCGCGATCGTGCGTTCTACGAAAGCGAGGTCGAGCTCGCCCTTCTCTCCCTTACCCCCACTGCCCTCGCCCGCAGCGATCGCGAGCTGCTCGGCGATGTTGATCAGGCGCCGGCCGTCGCCGTCGGCGTATCCGATCACCGCCTCGCGCGCAGACCCGGAAAGCGTCAGGCCCGGCCTTGCCGCAGCGAGCGCGCGATCGAGCAGCTGCCCGAGCTCGTCGGCGCCGAGCGGGTCCAGCACGTAGACCGCGGCGCGCGACAGCAACGCGTTGTTGACCTCGAACGACGGGTTCTCGGTCGTCGCCCCGATGAACGTGATCAGGCCGCGCTCGACGAACGGCAGGAAAGCATCCTGCTGCGCCTTGTTGAAGCGATGCACCTCGTCGACGAAAAGGATCGTGTGCCGCCCTGACTGCGCCAGCGCGGCCTCGGCGTGCGCAACGGCGTCGCGGATGTCCTTGACGCCGGCGAGCACCGCCGAGATCGCGATGAAGTCGGCGTTGAAGGCATCCGCCATCAGGCGCGCCAGCGTCGTCTTGCCGACGCCGGGCGGTCCCCACAGGATCATCGAATGCGGCTTGCGCGAAGCGAAGGCGACGGCGAGCGGCTTGCCCCGATCGAGCAGATGGCGCTGCCCAATCACCTCGTCGACTGTCTTCGGACGCAGGCGCTCGGCCAGCGGCGTTGCCGGATTCTCGACCGCGAACAGGTCAGTCACTGACGACATCGGCGCCGGCGGGAGGCTTGAAGCGGAAGAGTCCGGGATCGAGCTTGGGATTGCGCTCGAGCTTGCTGAAGCGGATGACGGTGTGCTGGCTGAAATTGTCGAACACCTCCAGCGCGGAAAGTCCGGCGCTGTCGAAACCCAGGCGCAGCTCGCGAAACGCCGCGTCCTTGTCCTTCGGCGTCGCGGAGAGCCAGTCGAGCCCATCCTTCGCCGGCTGCTCGCGCCAGTCGAACGCGGCCTCGACTTCGTCGCGGCCCGACAGGAGCGCCGCCGGCGTGCTGCCCAGTGCCTTGTCGCTCTTACGGCTGATCACCTGGTTCAGGTCGGGGTCGTAGATCCAGACGCGGTCACCGTCGCCGACCAGAAGCTGCTTGTACGGCTTGTCGACGTTCCAGCGAAACTGGCCGGGTCGCGCGATGGAGAATTCGCCGCTCGCCTGCGCGGTCTGCCGCCCCTGCGCGTCGAATACGGTCTGCGTGAAGCTGGCGCGCAGCGTCTGCGTCTCGCGCACGAACGCGCGCAGCTGCGCAAGCGATGCCGCCTCGGCGTAGGCCGTCAGCAAGCACAGCACGAGCAGAAGGTTACGGACTCGCACGTTCACTCCTTGCCTGCCGGAACCAGCACTTCGCGGTTGCCGTTGGTCTGCATCGCCGAGACGAGCCCCGCGCGCTCCATCTGCTCGATCAGGCGCGCCGCGCGGTTGTAGCCGATTCGCAGGTGGCGCTGCACCAGCGAGATCGAGGGACGACGCGTCTTGAGCACGACGGCCACGGCCTGGTCGTACATGGGGTCGGCCTCCGTGTCACCGGCGTCGAGCCCCGTGATGTCGTCGCCGTTGTCACCGCCGGGCGCGTCGAGAATGCCTTCGAGGTACTGCGGGCCGCCCTGCGCCTGCAGATGCTCGACAACGCGATGCACTTCGGCGTCGGAAACGAAGGCGCCGTGAATGCGCTGCGGCATGCCCGAGCCCGGCGGCAGGTAGAGCATGTCACCCTGCCCGAGGAGCGCTTCGGCGCCCATCTGGTCGAGAATCGTGCGCGAATCGATCTTGCTCGCGACCTGGAACGCGATGCGGCACGGAATGTTCGCCTTGATGAGGCCGGTGATGACGTCGACCGACGGGCGTTGCGTCGCCAGCACCAGGTGGATGCCGGACGCGCGCGCTTTTTGCGCGATGCGCGCGATCAGTTCCTCGATCTTCCTGCCGGTGACCATCATGAGGTCGGCGAGCTCGTCGATGACGATGACGATGAGCGGCATCTCCTCGATCGGTTCCGGCGAGTCAGGCGTCAACGTGAATGGATTGGTGAGCGGCTTGCCGCTCTTCTTCGCCTCGGACACGCGCGCGTTGTACCCGGCGAGATTGCGCACGCCCAGCGTCGACATGAGACGGTAGCGCCGCTCCATCTCGCCCACACCCCACGCCAGTGCGTTGGCTGCGAGCTTCATGTCGGTGACCACCGGTGCCAGCAGGTGCGGAATGCCTTCGTAGACCGACAGCTCCAGCATCTTCGGATCGATGAGGATCATGCGCACCTGGCGCGGCTCGGCCTTGTAGAGCAGCGACAGGATCATCGCGTTGACCGCGACCGACTTGCCGGAGCCGGTGGTGCCCGCGACCAGAAGATGCGGCATACGCTGCAGGTCGACGATCACCGGCTTGCCGGCGATGTCCTTGCCCAACGCCAGCGACAGCGGGCTCGCGGTGTCGTTATATGTTGCCGACGACAGCAGCTCGACCAGTCGCACGATCTGGCGGCGCGGATTGGGCAGCTCGAGGCCCATGCACGACTTGCCTGGAATCGTCTCGACGACGCGGATGCTGACCACCGACAAGGCGCGCGCCAGGTCCTTCATCAGGTTCACGATCTGCGCGCCCTTCACACCGATCGCCGGCTCGATCTCGTAGCGCGTGATCACCGGACCGGGATAGGCGGCGAGGACCTTCACCGACACGCCGAAGTCGGCGAGCTTGCGCTCGATGAGCCGCGAGGTGTATTCGAGCGTGTCCGCGCCCACCTGCTCCTGGGCAGACGGCGCCTCCTCCAGCAACGCCAGCGGCGGCAGCGGCGAATCAGGCAGGTCCTGGAACAGCGGTTTCTGCTTTTCCTTCACCACGCGCTCGGAGCGCGGAACGTCGATCGTCGGCGCGACCACCAGCACCGGCTCGCGCTGTTCGTCGGTGCGCTCGCGCACCGCTTCGACGAACATCTCGCGCTCCTCGGTCGCGGCGGCGCCGATGCTGCGCTCGCGCTTGGCTTCACGGCGCTGTCGCGCAGTCGCGATCGCCGACTCGACGGCGCTTCCGAGTCGCTCCATAAGCCGCAGCCACGACATGCCCGTGAACAGCGACCAGCCGACGGCGAACAGCGCGATCAGCAACAGCGTCGCGCCGTTGAAACCCAGCGCAGTGGCGAGGCCATGGCCGACGAGCTGGCCGAGCGCGCCACCGGCGCCGTCGGGCAGCGTGAAAGGAAGCCGATACAACCGCAAAGCTTCCAGCGCGGCGCTGGACAGGAGCACGAGTAGGAATCCCGGCACCGCCAGCCACACGTGATGACGCTCGAGATCATCACGTGTGAGATGACGATAGCCGGTCACGACCAGCACGATACCGCCGACGACCCACCACCACGCAGACGCTCCGAACACGTAGAGAAGCAGGTCGGCCATCCACGCGCCGACGATCCCGCCGCGGTTGTGCACAACGTCGCCGCTGCCGGAAAACGACCAGCCCGGATCCGTGCGCTGATACGTGGCGAGGATCAGCGCAAGGTAGAGGAATGCCGCGACGACCAGCAACCACCACGATTCGCGCACCAGCGCCGCGAAGCGGGGAGACAGCCGTGCGCCGGCACCCGCGGGGTCTTGAAGTCCTAGCTTTTTACTATTTGTAATCACGGTGTTGTAATGCGAATTTCACGCGATACATTATACACCGGCCGGATGCCTTGGTGCGCCCTCTTGCCTGCCCGGGAACACACCCCACATCGGTTAGAATCGGACGCGCTTCGTCCGCTGCTGGGTCCTTGCCATTGCTGTGACGTCGTCGTTGGTCTTGAGCCTCTCGCACCGGAATCCCGCCTCGAACATGCCTGCCAAGCACGCCCGCCTGCTGATTCTCGGCTCCGGCCCCGCCGGCTACACCGCCGCAGTATACGCCGCACGCGCCAATCTCAAGCCGGTGCTGATCACCGGCCTGGCGCAAGGCGGACAGCTCATGACGACGACCGACGTCGACAACTGGCCCGCCGACAACGATGGGGTGCAAGGGCCCGATCTCATGGCGCGCTTCCAGGCGCACGCGGAGCGCTTCGAGACCGAGGTGGTGTTCGACCATGTCCATACGGTGGACCTTTCGATGCGACCGATCCGCATGAGTGGTGACGCCGGCGAATACACCTGCGATGCGCTGATCATCGCGACCGGCGCGTCGGCACGCTACCTCGGGCTGGATTCCGAGCAGGCCTTCATGGGCAAGGGTGTTTCGGCGTGCGCGACCTGCGACGGCTTCTTCTACAAGGGACAGGACGTGGTCGTGATCGGCGGCGGAAACACCGCGGTCGAGGAGGCGCTGTATCTGTCGAACATCGCGCGCTCGGTGACGGTTGTGCATCGTCGCGACAAGTTTCGCGCCGAGGCGATCCTCATCGACCGCCTCAAGGCCAAGACGAAAAACGGCGGCAACGTTCGCATCGAATGGGACCAGACGCTCGACACCGTCCTGGGCGACGCGACCGGCGTGACCGGCGTGCGCTTGAAGCACGCCAAGTCGGGGGCGACGACGGACCTTCCGGTGCAGGGCGTGTTCATCGCCATCGGGCACACGCCGAATACGCAGCTGTTCGACGGAAAGCTGGACATGAAAAACGGCTACATCCATGTCAAGGGCGGCAGCGAGGGAGACGCGACCGCGACCAACGTTGCCGGTGTGTTCGCCGCCGGCGATGTCGCCGATCACGTCTACCGGCAGGCGGTCACCAGTGCCGGCACCGGATGCATGGCGGCGCTCGACGCCGAAGCGTACCTCGAGAGTCTGTAGATCGTGGCCCGGCTTTCCGAGCTGAAGGCGCTGCTCGCGAAGGCCCCCAAGCACGCGGCCACGGCGCCTTCTGCCGAACTCCCCAGGCCCCCTGCTCCGCAAGGTGTGAAGCCGGCGAAACGCGCCGCCGAGACCGACGTCGACATCGCGCAGGCATTCGCCGACGTCAAGCCATTGCCGGCGCCTAATCGCGCGCGGCAACGCGTGCCGCCGCCCTCGACGACGCCTTCGCAACGCATGGCCGACGAAGCAGACGCGCTGGCCACCAGCAAGTTCGGTACCGAGGCCTCGCCGGCGCATTGGGACATCGGCCAGGAGCAGGAGGCGCACCAGACGTTCCTGCGCGCGGGGCTCGGCAGTGACGTGCTCGTCAAGCTGCGGCGCGGCCATTGGGTGATCCAGGGCGAGATCGACCTTCATGGCACGACGCGCGACGAGGCGCACGATGCGCTTGCCGACTTCCTCGGCCACGCGCGCGCCCGCGGCTGGCGCTGCGTGCGCGTAATCCACGGCAAGGGGCTGTCGTCACCGAACCGCGAGCCCGTGCTCAAAGGCAAGGTCCGGCGCTGGCTGGCGCAGTGGGACGATGTGCTGGCCTATTGCGAGGCGCAGCCGCATGGCGGCGGCAGCGGCGCGGTGCTGGTCCTTCTCAAGTCGGCGCGCGCCTGACGGCCTGAACCAGCCACGCTCACCGATTGCCCGCCTCTTCGGCGGCGCGGCGCGACGTGGAATCGTCTTCGACATCGCCGCTTCCGCGTCGGTGAAAGTAGATCGCATCGGCGGCGCGGCGCGCCAACCGCGTCGACAGCGCGGCGTCAAAGATCGCATTCGGCCACGCGACGTCGGCGATGCGGCGCAACGCACGCTTCCACACGAAGCGAGGGTACGACGCAGCCAGCGCGTGTGCAGGCTCGGGGCCTCCATCCTGCAGCCAGTCCGCCACCGCGTGCGCGGCACGCCAGCCCGACTCGAGCGCAGTGTGGATGCCGCCGCCAGTCAGTGGAGAGACCAGGCCCGCGGCGTCACCGACCAGCGCCACGCGCTGCGCGGCGAACCGCGCGACACGCCCGCCGCACGGAATCAGGCCACCGCGGTGGCCGATGCGGCGCGCCTGCGAAAAATCGAACAGCGGCGCGAGCTTGCGCTCGAACGCCGACAGGTCCGGACGCAGCGGCCGCGTCAGCGCCAGCCCGATCTGGGTGATGCCATGCACTCCCGAGACTGCCCAGCCGATGTAGCCGCGCGCCAACGTGTAGTCGACGAAGCAGTGCAGCCGATCGGGATCGACGCCGCGCACGCCTTCGTACTCGGCCTCCACGCCGAGCAGGAACGCGCGGTTCGACGACAGCCCGCTGTTACGCGCCACCGCCGAGCGCGGCCCGTCGGCACCGATCAGAAAACGCGTGCGCAGCGGCGAGTCTGCCAGCTCGAAGCCGCCGCCGCAGCGGCGTGCGCCGCGATACGCGCGACCGAAGTCGACGCGTGCCCCGGCGCGCCTGGCTTCCTCGGCAAACCACGTCATCAACGCCGCCGTGTCGGTCGCCAGAAAATAGTAGCCCGGCGCGTGTAGGTCGAGCTGCTTGAGGTTCGGGGAATACAGGCGCACCCCGCGGACGCGTCGCGTCAGCCGCGCCGGCACGTCCCAGCGCTCCGCGACTTCCTTCACCAGCAATCCAGTTGTGTGCACCGCGTGACCCGGATGCGGCCGGCGATCGATCACACGCGTGCGCAGCCCGCGCAACGCCAGCGACCGCGCGCACGCCAGTCCGGCGAAGCCGGCGCCGACCACGAGCACGTCGCAGTCGAATCCCGCGGAGTCCACCGACACGGCTACAGGCGCCGCTGCGCCAGCGCGGGCAATTCGCCGCGCACCGACGCGATGCGCGCGGAATCGATGTCGCCGAGCACCATGCCTTCACCCTGGTCGAGCTCGGCGACGACCTCGCCCCACGGGTCGATCAGAACGCTATGCCCGTACGTGCGCCTGCCATTGGCGTGGACGCCGCCCTGCGCGGCGGCCAGCACGTAGCACTGGTTCTCGACGGCGCGCGCGCGCAGCAGCAGGTGCCAGTGCGCGGCGCCGGTCACTGCGGTGAACGCGGAGGGGACGACCAGCAGGGTAACGTCTCGGTAGCTCCGGTAAAGCTCGGGAAAGCGCACGTCGTAGCACACCGACAGTCCGACGCGGCCGAACGGCGTGGCGATCACCACCGGCTCTTCCCCGCGTTCGATGGTGCGGGCCTCGTCGTAGCGCTCCTCGCCGCGGGTGAAGGCGAACAGGTGCATCTTGTCGTAGCGCGCGACGCGCTTGCCCGCGCTGTCGTACACCAGGCAGGCGCTGCGCACGCGCGCCGGGTCGGCGATGGCGATCGGGACCGAGCCGCCGATCAGCCAGACATCGTTTTCGCGCGCGACGCGGGACAGCCACGCCTGTTGCGCGCCCTCGCCATCGGCCTCGCGCACGTCCACCTTGTCGGTGGCGCGCGCGCCGAAGATGCCGAAGTATTCCGGCAGCAGCACCAACCTCGCGCCTTGGCGCGCCGCTTCGGCCACCCACGGCTCGATCGTGGCCAGATTGGCGCGGACGTCTCCGCCTGAAACGGTCTGCACGGCGGCCACGCGCGTCTTGAGCGCGACGTTCGCAACCGCCGAGCTCATGCGTCTCCCCCCGAAGTCGCTGCGCGACCTCCCCCCTCAGGGGGGCGAGCGCCTTGGGGCGGCCCGGCGGCGCTCTCGATGTCTCCCCCCGAAGTCGCTGCGCGACCTCCCCCCTCAGGGGGGCGAGCGCCTTGG
>JBDTZQ010000150.1:0-7000 GCA_040005035.1 Betaproteobacteria bacterium
ACATGCTCGTGCGCAAGGGTGCCGACGGCGAGTACGCAATTCCGTTTCTCGTGGTCGTAGACGCGTTCCACTCCGAGACCGTCAACTTCGCCGATCTGGTGCTGCCCGACACGACCTATCTCGAGCGCTACGATGCAATTTCGCTGCTCGACCGGCCGATCTCCGAGCCCGACGCCGCCGCGGATTGCATTCGCCATCCGGTGCTCGCCCCCGATCGCGACGTGCGCCCCTGGCAAGATGTCCTCGTCGAACTGGCCTCGCGCCTGAAATTCCCGGCGTTCACTGGTGCCGATGGTACGCGCAAGTTCAAGGACTATCGAGATTTCATCGTCAACTATGAAAAGCTGCCGGGGATCGGATTTCTCGCTGGATGGCGAGGTGAGGAAGGCGAATCGTCGCTGCGCGGCAAGCCCAATCCGAAGCAGTGGGAGAAATACATCGCCAACCAGTCCTTCTTCACCCACCCGTGGCCGGAAAACATGCGTTACTACCGGTACGCGAACAAGGATTACCTGGAGTTCGCGGAAAAGCATGCGCTCTTCGGCACGCCGCCGGTGCAGGTCGTACTGCAGATGTATTCCGAGCCATTGCAGAAGTTTCGCCTCGCCGGACAGGGCCTCTACGCTGGACCGCAGCCGGAGTCTCCGATCGACCGCGAGCGCTTGGCGAAATATTTCGATCCGCTGCCGTTCTGGTACCCACCCTTAGAAGGCGCACACGCCCAAGCCAAGGGTAGCGTCGGCGAAGCGTTCCCGCTGCACGCGATCACGCAGAGGCCGATGATGATGTACCACTCGTGGGACGCGCAGAATGCGTGGCTGCGCCAGATCATTTCGGAGAATCGCCTGTACGTGAATCGCGGCACCGCGCGCGCGCAGGCACTCGACGACGACGACTGGGTATGGGTGGAATCGCATCACGGCAAGCTGCGCTGCCAGATCAAGACCATGGAGGGCTGCGAGGCCAACACGGTGTGGACCTGGAACGCGATAGGCAAGCAGGCGGGCGCGTGGGGACTCGCCGACGACGCCAGCGAAGCAACGGCCGGCTTCCTGCTCAACCACCTGATCTCGGAACTGCTGCCCAAGGGCAATGGAGAGCGGCGCCTGACCAACTCCGATCCAATCACCGGGCAGGCCGCGTGGTTCGACCTGCGGGTGAAATTGACCAAGTGCGCTCCCGGCGAGACCGGCATCTGGCCGGTGTTTCCGGCAATGCGCCGGCGTCCCGGCGACGACGGCGCGCGCCCGGCGGTATTGCGTTACGACACCGCCACGACGCCGACCGAGGAAACCCTGAAATGAAATTGGGACTGGTGATCGACCTCGATACCTGCGTGGGTTGCCATGCCTGTGCAACTGCTTGCAAGGAGTGGAATACTTCGTCGCCGGTCAGCGGCCCGCTGGCGGACTACGAGCCCTACGGCGCCGAGCCGTCGGGCGTATGGTTCAACCGCGTTCGTCACTACGAGGTCGGTGAATACCCGGCCAGCAAGACGATCAATTTTCCGCTCTCGTGCATGCATTGCGAAGACGCCGATTGCGTCACCGTGTGCCCGACCGGCGCGTCGTACAAGCGCGCGGACGGCATCGTCCTCGTCGACCAGGACAAGTGCATGGGCTGCAACCTGTGCGCGTGGGCGTGCCCCTACGGCGCGCGCGAGCTCGACCCGGTGCCGGGGACGATGAAAAAATGCACGTTGTGCGTCGACCGCATCAGCGACGAGCTGCTCCCTCCGGAAGAGCGGCAGCCGGCGTGCGTGCTGGCGTGTCCGACGCACGCGCGATTCTTCGGCGACTTCGACGATCCGACCTCGGAAGTGTCGCGCCTGACCGCCGCGCGTGGCGGCTTCGGTCTGCTCGAGGAGCTCGGATACAAGCCCGTGAACCGCTACCTTCCGCCGCGCGCGCCGCCGGTCATCGCCGGCGTCGACGACGCGAAGGCGCTGCTCGAGCGCGGGCTGGCGAGCCTGGCAAGCCCGGTGATCAGGCGCTGAGCGAAGCGATGTCGCAGCATATCGCGGGTCGATGAAGCCGACCTTCAGCATCATCTTTTTCACCGTGATTTCCGGCGCCGGGCTGGGCCTTCTGTCGCTGCTGTCGCTCGCCGATCTGTTCCCGGGCGAGATGTTTCCCAGGCGCGCGCTCACCAGCGGCATCGCGGCGGCGTTCGCGCTGATCAGCGTCGGTCTAGCTTCGTCAGTGCTGCACCTGGCCAAGCCTTCCAACGCATGGCGCGCGTTTTCCCGGTTTCGGACGTCGTGGCTTTCGCGCGAAGCCGTTTTGTCGGCGTCGCTGGTCGCCGCGACGTTGCTTTACGGCGCCATCGCTGCCTTCACAACTGCCGGCGACGCGCTGCGCCTGCCCGTGGCAGCCATTGTCTGGGTGCTGTGCATCGCGGTGCTCTTCTGCACGGCGATGATCTACACGAGCTTGAAGCCGATCCGGCAGTGGCATACGCGCTGGACGCCAGCGTGCTACCTGTTGCTCGGGCACTGGTCGGGAGCGCTGCTGCTACTCGCCCTCGCGATCGCCTTCGGTGCGGCGGCCGCTGCCTACGCATGGCTGGCTGCGGCGATCGGCATTGCCGCGCTCGTCGCCAAGCTCGGCTACTGGCGCGCGATCGCGGCGGACCCCGGTGCGCTGACGCTCGAGCGCGCGATCGGCGTGCGCGAAGGCGTTCGGCCTCCGGGAATGAGCATCGCGCAGGCGCGACTGTTCGACCTCGGGCACACCCACGGCACCTTTCTCACCCACGAGTTCGGATTCACGATCGCACGCAAGCACGCCCGGGCACTGCGCGCGCTGTCGCTGGCGCTCGTGTTCGCGGTTCCGGCGCTGGCATGGATCGCGGGCGCGCGCAGCGCGGGCGCGGTCTCGCTTCTCGCGCTGCTTTGCATTTTCGGGCTGCTCGCCGAGCGCTGGCTTTTTTTCGCCGAGGCGCGGCACACCGTTCGTCTGTATCACGGCGATGCCAGAACCTAGCGCTGCAAAGAATACCGGCGCAGGCGGTGCGACGCTCGACGTGCGCGTCTGGCGCGGCGGCGCCGACGGGGAAGGCCGCTACCAGCGCTTCAGCGTTCCTAGGCTCGCCTCGCAGACCGTGCTCGACGTCGTCACCTGGATCCAGAGACACGCCGACCCATCGCTCGCCTATCGCTTCGCCTGCCGCGTCGGGATGTGCGGATCGTGCGCGATGAGCGTCAACGGCGTGGCGCGCTGGACCTGCCGAACGCACGTCGCGAAGGTGATCGAAGGCGAGCGCCTCGACATCGCGCCACTCGCCAACCTGCCGGTCGTGCGCGACCTGGTGACCGACATGCGCGAGTTCTTCGACAAATGGGCGCGCGCCAAAGGACAGTTCCAGCCGACCGCGACGCGGCACGACGATTTCGCGGTGGTGCGCCCCGAGTCGCAGGCGCGAGCGCAGGTCGACGCAGCGATCGAATGCATCGGCTGCGGCGTGTGCTACGCCTCCTGCGAAGTCGTCGCTTGGAATCCGGAGTACCTCGGACCCGCTGCGCTCAACCGCGCGTGGACGCTGGTGCGCGACGAGCGCGACGGAGCGAGGCTCGACCGGTTGGCGGCGGTGTCGGGAGACGCCGGATGTCATGCCTGCCATACGCACACGACCTGCACCGAACGCTGCCCCAAGCACCTCTCGCCTACTGCGTCGATCGCCGGCCTCAAGCGCGCCACCGCGCTGGCGATCATCAAGGGCGACTTGTGAGCACGAAAGGCGTGCTCGAGCGGGAACCGCTTTCGTCGAGAGCGCGCGGCGAAGCGCGGGCGTGGGTCGCGCAGCGCGTCTCGGCCGCGGTGCTGGCGCTATGCGTGCTGGTGCACCTGGTCACCATGATCGTCGCGGTCCGGAACGGCCTGAGCGCCGACGCGATCCTCGACCGTACGCGCGGCAACCTCGCCTGGGCTGCGTTCTATTCGGTGTTCGTGCTCGCCGTCGGCGTCCACGCGCCACTGGGTCTTCGCGTGGTCGCCGCCGAGTGGCTGCAATGGCGCGGACGGTCGGCCGACATCGCGTGCGTCGCGATCGGTCTTGCGCTCATCGCGCTGGGCGCGCGTGCGGTGGCGGCGGTGGCGCTATGATGCGATCTGGATGGGCCAACCGCGGCCACCCCGCGTTCTGGGCCTTTGTCGTGCACCGGATCTCAGGAGTACTGCTCGCCTTGTTCCTGCCGCTGCATTTCCTGGCGCTGTCGCAGGCGATCGCCGGCGCGGGCGCGCTCGACGCATTTCTGGCGTGGACGCGCAACCCGTGGGTGAGCGCCTCGGAGGTGGCGGTCGTGTTCCTGCTGGCGGCGCACTTCACCGGCGGGCTGCGCCTGCTCGCGATCGAGTTCATCGGCTGGAAGGTCGAATCGCAGAAAGCATTGCTCGCGCTGGCCGGCGGCGGCGCGGTGTTCTTCGCGCTGCTGTTCGCGCTCAACCTGGTGTGAGCGCCATGCGAGTCGATCCTTCTACCATCGAGACCGTCGCGCGCGACCTGTACATCCGCGCGCTCAAGATCCTGCCCGACGACGTCAAGCGCGGCTTCGAAACGCTGGCACAGGGCGAGACCGCGGCCAAGGCGCGTGGCGTGCTGGGCACGATGATCCGCAACATCGCCGTCGCCGAGGCTACCGACAACCTGCTGTGCCAGGATACCGGCATCCCGATCTACAACGTCACGCTCGGGCGCGGAGTCGAGATCGACGGTCCGGCGATGAAAGCCGCGATCCGCCGCGGTTGCGAGCGCGCCACCCGCGAGCATCCGCTGCGCTCGTCGATCGTGCACCCGCTCACGCGCAAGAACGAGCACACCTCGTGCGGCATCGGCGTCCCGGTGATCCACATCGACTACAGCGCCGAGATCGAAGGGATGAAAATCGAGATGATCCCCAAAGGCAGCGGATCCGAGAACAATTCGTGGCTGAAAATGGCGCTGCCCGCGGAAGGCGTCGACGCGATCCGGACCTTTGTCGTGGACTGCGTGCTCGACGCAGGCGGCAAGACGTGTCCTCCGACCATCGTCGGCGTCGGCATCGGCGGCACCGCGGATCTTTGCGTTCATCTCGCCAAGATCGCCGCAACGCGTCCGCTGGGATCGCATTGCGACGATCCCGACGGCGCCAAGCTGGAGACCGAATTGTCGGCGGCGGTGAACCTGCTCGGCGTCGGGCCGCAAGGGCTGGGCGGCGACTCGACCGCGTTCGCCGTTCACGTCGAGATCGCCGCCACGCACATCACGATGAATCCAGTCGCGGTCAATATGCAGTGTCACTCGGCGCGACGCGCGTCGGCCTGCATCGACGCCGGCGGCGTGCGCTACGGGTTCTAGGGGCTAAGCGCATGTTTCTCGGCCACATCGGACTGGCGCTGGCGGCGAAGAGGGTGGCGCGCCGCCCATCGCTGGGAACGCTCTGTCTCGCCGCGCAGCTTCCCGACGGCTTGTGGCCGCTGTTCCTGCTGCTCGGTTGGGAAGAGGTTCGCATCGTTCCCGGCATCACGCCGGTGACGCCGCTGATGTTCATGTCGTATCCCTACTCGCACAGCCTGCTGGCATGCATCGTTCTGGGCGTGCTGGTAGGCGGGATCTACTACGCGAAGAAGCAGTACCTGCGCGGCGCGCTGTGGCTCGCCGCGCTGGTCGTGTCGCACTGGGTGCTCGACTGGATATCGCACCGCGCCGACATGCCGTTGTGGCCGGGCAGTCCTCGCCACGGCCTCGGGCTGTGGAATTCGCTGGCGCTGACGCTCATCGTCGAGTTCGCGCTGTTCGCCGCCGGCGTGTGGATCTACGTTCAGTACACGCGCCCGCGCGATCGTTGGGGCAAATGGCTGCTGGCATCGTTCGTCGGCGTGCTTGTCCTCGTGTACCTGGCTTCGGTGTTCGGCCCGCCACCGCCGAGCGTCAAGGTCCTGGCGTGGAGCGGCCTGCTCGGGTGGTTGTTCCTGGCGTGGGCCTACTGGATCGACCGGCATCGAAAGCGCGTCGACCTGGATCGAAAGCGCAGCGAGCGGCATCGAGCGCGGAACAAGCGACGCGCGGAACGCCTGTTGCAGGGCCCGTCGCAAGGCCCACCGCGCGACGCCTCGCGCAGCTCGGCGCAGGGTATGCAGCATGGCACACCACGACCTGACCCCGCCCATCGGTGAGGCGCAGGCCCGCGCGCTGCGCGTCGACGACACCGTCACGCTGCAGGGCACGCTGTTCGGCATCCGCGATGCCACGCAGATCGCGATGTTCGACCGCGGCGTAGACACGCGCTTCGACATGCGCGGACACGCCGTGATCCACACCGCGCCCAACGTCAGGAAGGTCGCGCCGTCGCCCGAGCATCCCACCGGCTATGCGCCGGTGTGCATCGGCACCACGACCTCATCGCGCATGGAGCGCTTCTCGCGACCGCTGATCGCGCAGTGCGGCGTGCGATTGATCATCGGCAAGGGCGGGCTGGGCAAGGATTCGCTGGCCGCATTCGCCGAGCTGGGCGGCGCGTACCTGGCGATCATCGGCGGCACGGCGGCGCTGGAAACGACGTGGATCGAAGCGATCGAGGACGTGGATCTGGACGAGCTCAATCCGGAAAGCCTGTGGCGTTTTCGCATCCGCGATTTCGGCCCTCTGACCGTCGCGATGGACAGTCACGGAGCCAGCCTCTACGCCGCCGTCGACAGCGCGGCACGTGGACGGCGCGCCGCCGCGCTCGCCGCGCTCGGCGTCAAGCGCTGACATGGCGGCGGTCGGGTCGACGCGCCACGGCTGGGCGCACGCGTGTCGGCCTTGAACGCGCGCAGGATCGAGACAGACATATTGATCCTCGGTGCGGGCGGGGCGGGTTTGTTCGCCGCGCTGCATGCGCACGCCGCCAATCCGGCATTGTCGATCACCATCGCGGTGAAGGGACTGCTCGGCAAATGCGGCTGCACGCGCATGGTCCAGGGCGGATACAACGTCGCGCTGGCCGAAGGCGACTCGGTCGAGCGCCACTTCATGGACACCA
>JBDTZQ010000002.1:0-61920 GCA_040005035.1 Betaproteobacteria bacterium
GGTGTCATTTCCATGTTGCGCCGATTGATCGAGGACGGCAAGCCGGACTACTTCGGCGTCGTGTTCGATGCGCCGGGAAAGACGTTTCGCGATGACTGGTATCCGCTCTACAAGGCGAATCGCACCGCGATGCCCGACGATCTCGGGCGACAAATCGTGCCGCTGCACGAGCTGATCGCGGCGCACGGCTGGCCGCTGCTGATGGTCGAAGGCGTCGAAGCCGACGACGTAATAGGGACGCTGGTGCGCAAGGCCGAGGCCGTGGGTGTCGACAGCGTCATCTCGACCGGCGACAAGGATCTCGCCCAGCTCGTCTCGCCGCGCGTGACGCTGGTCAACACCATGAGCAACGAAGTTCTCGACGAAAACGGCGTGATCGAAAAGTTCGGCGTGCGCGCCGATCAGGTGCTCGATCTGCTCACGCTCACCGGCGATTCCGTCGACAACGTTCCAGGCGTTCCGAAGGTGGGACCGAAGACCGCCGCCAAATGGATCGCGGAACACGGATCTCTGCAGGGCGTGATCGCCGCTGCGCCAGGGATCGGTGGAGTCGTCGGCGAAAACCTTCGAGCCACGCTGGCGTGGCTGCCCGAGGGCCGGCGACTGCTCACCATCCGCACCGATTGCGAGCTTCCGGTCGAGCTCTCGCATCTGGTCGCGCGCCCCGCCGATGCCGACAAGCTCAAGGAGCTCTACGAGCGCTTCGAATTCAAGAGCTGGGTGAAGGATCTGGGCGCGTCGGCTCCGCGCGCGGCAAGCCCGGCGGACACGCAGACCGAGCGCATACCCGCAACCGAGGCCGTGACCCCGCCGAGCGCACAAGCGGTGACCACGCGAAGATACGCGCTCATCGTCGACGAGGATTCCTTCGAGAAGATGCTCGCCGAGGTCGAACAGGCGACGCTTGTGAGCTTCTCCGCCACGGCGAGTGCAATCGATCCGATGCGAGCGCGCATCGTGGGCTTGTCGTTCGCGACCGAGTCCGGAAGCGCCTACTACGTCCCATTGGCGCACGCCTACGCGGGCGTCCCCCCGCAACTTCCAATCGAGCACGTGCTGTCGCGGCTCAAGCCGTGGTTCGAGAACGCCCACGCGAAAAAGCTCGGCCAGAACGTGAAGTTCGACCAGCATGTGCTTGCCAACCACGGCATCGCGCTCGCCGGCGTCGCTCACGACACGCTGCTGCAATCGTACGTGCTCGAGTCGCATCGGCTGCACGACATGGACAGTCTCGCCTGGCGGCACCTGGACTGGAAGACGATTGCGTATGCCGAAGTGGCAGGGAAGGGCGCCAATCAGATCGCATTCGAGCAGGTCGCGCTCGACCGCGCGACCGAGTATTCGGCAGAGGACGCCGACGTGACGCTGCAGCTGCACGGCATCCTGCAACCGCGCGTCGGCGCCGATGCCAAGCTCGACTTCGTGTATTCCAGGATCGAAATGCCGACGCGCGAAGTCTTGTTCAGGATGGAGCGCGAAGGCATCCTGATCGACGGCGCATTGCTCGCGGCGCAAAGCCGCGAGCTCGGCGAACGGATCATGGCGCTGGAACAGAAGGCGTTCCAGGAAGCGGGCCAGCCGTTCAACCTGGCCTCGCCCAAGCAACTAGGCGATGTGCTGTTCAACAAGATGCAGCTTCCGGTGGTCAAGAAGACGTCGACGGGGCAGCCCTCCACCGACGAGGACGTGCTGCAGCAGCTGGCCGCGGACTATCCGCTGCCCAAGCTGCTGCTCGAGCACCGGGCGTTGTCCAAACTCAAGTCCACTTACACCGACAAGCTTCCGCAGATGGTCGATGCGCGAACCGGTCGGGTGCACACGTGTTTCGGACAGGCGACCGCGGTGACGGGACGCCTTGCCAGCACCGATCCCAACCTGCAGAACATTCCCGTGCGCACCGCCGAGGGCCGACGCATCCGTGAGGCGTTCATCGCGCCGCCGGACCATGTGCTGGTCTCCGCAGACTATTCGCAGATCGAGCTGCGCATCATGGCCCACCTGTCGGCAGACGCATCTCTCGTCGAGGCGTTCTCGACCGGCGCGGATATCCACCGCGCCACCGCCGCGGAGATTTTCGGAGTGCCCATCGACCAGGTCACCGCGGACCAGCGGCGATACATCAAAGCCGTCAATTTCGGTCTCATCTACGGCATGAGCGCCTTCGGGCTCGCCGCGCAGCTGTCGATCGAGCGATCCGCCGCGCAGCAGTTCATCGACAGGTATTTCGCGCGCTACCCGGGCGTCGCCGCATACATGCAGCGCACGCGGGAGCTCGCGCGCTCTCAAGGCTTCGTCGAGACGGTGTTCGGACGCCGCCTCTGGCTGCCCGACATCAACGCCGGGGGAGGCCCGCGCCGGCAGGCGGCGGAGCGGGCAGCGATCAACGCGCCGATGCAGGGCACGGCGGCGGACTTGATCAAGCTCGCAATGATCGCGGTGCGTGAGTGGCTCGACGCGCAGCGGCTGCAGACCAAGCTCGTGCTGCAGGTACATGACGAGCTTGTCCTAGAAGTGCCTGCGGGCGAGCTCGAGCGTGTTCGGGAGCAGCTTCCGGGCCTGATGAGCGGGGTTGCCCGCCTCGACGTGCCGCTGGTCGTCGACACCGGGTGCGGGCCGAATTGGGAAAAGGCGCACTGAGGGCGCACTGATCCACCCGGCGACCCAAAAATCGTTGTACGCGCGTTGGCTAGATAGAAAGAGGCGCCGTGCACGGCGGCGGCTGGCCATCCTGCAACCGCTCGTGGCGCGGAGAGCGCCGCCTGTAAGCCGGCGCCCCGACGCCTGACCCCACACGCTAAGTTACCGCGTTAGTACCCGGGAGGAACCCGCGCAATGCTCGCCCCTGCCCACGTCGGCCACCTGGCCATGCTTCGATCGCTGATCCGGCAATCGGCCGCAGAGGGCAGCTTCGAGTCGAACCTTGCGGCGGACACGCCGCAGTCGTCCGAATTCTTCGCCAAACTCAAGCGCGTCTTGTCGCACGGCTACTTCGTCGAGGAGGATCCGCGCACGGGCCAGATGACTACGATCTCAGTGCCGGGTTACGTGTTCTGGCCGGACGATCGCAACAGCAGTACGCCGCCCGCCGGATTCGGATTGTTTCGCGCGCTCGAGGGGGGCTACGAGCTGTGGCTCGCCGGGCTCGAGCTCGGGCGCCGTGGCGACGGCCATGGACGCGCCTTGATCGACGCTCTGTTCGCGACGCCCCAGGGCAAGAAAACCTGGATCGTGCGCATTCCGCGCGAGTCGCGCTACCGCGCCGCCGTCCACCACCTGCTGCGGCCGCATCGCTTTGCGGCCGCCGGCGACACGACTCACCTGCGCTGGTTCGTGCGCGACGAAGCGCCGCCGGCGCTGAAATCGAAGGTGCGCAATATCGTCGGCGGCGCGCCGCCGGTCATCAACTGACCGCGGTCGATTCGAAGATGTCGCAGTAGCTCGTGTAGATCGATGCGATTGTCAGCGGCGCCAGCACGAACCACCCAAGCGCCAACGGTATCGTCGCCACGATGGCGAGGCCGATGCCGATCAGCCCGTAGAGCAGAAACGGGACGACGTTCTGCAGGCACCCCGAGAACGATTCCTTCATCGCCGCCCACGGCTCGCGCCCGCGCAGCACGATCAGCGCCGGCGCGAACCATATGGCCATGACCAGCGGCATGAACAGGATCAGGAACAGCAGCGAAGCCACAGTGATGGCCATGAGTGCCCCGCCGAGCACCGCCGGCGACGTAAACGCATCGGCCGAGGTAAACAACGCCGTGAACATCGCGGCGCCGAACAGGACCAGCACGATCCCGATGACCGTGGCTCCGATGGCGATGGCGATACCCGGATAGAGAAGCCCCACGACGAAAAGCGGGCCGGCGCGCTGGCTGAAGCCGGCGAACAGGTGATTGAGGGTCAGCGGCTCGCCTCGGTCGATGGCGCGGCAACCCAGCATGAGCCCTCCGGCGAAGACCGGATACAGGACCTGCCCCGCGAGGTTGCCCACGATCGGAATCAACGACATCACGAGGCTGATGACGATAAGGATCACCGTGATCACAAGCCATATGCCCACCGCGGGCGTGAACATTCGCCAGGCTTCGCCCCACCAGGACGCGCCGCGGCCCGCGGGGACGCTGCGTGCGGGTATCGGCGAGCCGGCCGGTGCTGAGGCCGCTTGCGGAGGTTGCTGCGGAAACGGGCTCGACATATCGGCTCCTCGGCAAAGACCCCGCCGAGGACCATAGCACAGGCCAACGCACGGCTGCAGGGGGGTTGATTTTCCGCTGCTCGTGCCGTATTATTAGCACTCGAGGTCGATGAGTGCTAACATACCGCAGCATTCCGGTCCTAGACCTCCCGCAATCCTCAACCCAATGATTTCGTTAAAATAGTTTAAGGAGTGAGCACTAACATGAAAATCCGTCCTCTGCACGACCGAGTCATCGTCAAGCGGCTCGAAGAAGAACGCAAGACCGCGGGTGGCATCGTCATTCCCGACACGGCGGCCGAAAAGCCCTCGCAGGGCGAAGTCGTCCACGCCGGCCCGGGCAAGACCGACGACAACGGCAAATTGATGCCGATGGGCGTCAAGGTCGGCGACAAGATTCTTTTCGGCAAGTACTCCGGCCAGGAATTCAAGATGGACGGCCAAGACCTGCTCCACATGCGCGAAGACGACATCATCGGCGTGGTCGGCTGATCGACCTCGCGACAGACACCACGGAATTCAGGAGAAACAACTATGGCAGCCAAAGACGTTCGCTTCGGCGAAAGCGTCCGCAACAGGATGGTGGTCGGCGTGAACATTCTCGCCAACGCCGTCAAAGTCACCCTCGGCCCCAAGGGCCGCAACGTCGTGCTCGAGCGCAGCTTCGGCGCGCCGACGATCACCAAGGACGGCGTGTCCGTCGCCAAGGAAGTCGAGCTCAAGGACAAATTCGAGAACATGGGCGCGCAGATGGTCAAGGAAGTCGCGTCCAAGACCTCGGATGTCGCAGGTGACGGCACCACGACCGCGACCGTGCTCGCGCAATCCATCGTCAACGAAGGCATGAAGTACGTCGCCGCCGGAATGAATCCGATGGATCTGAAGCGCGGCATCGACCGTGCCGTCCTCGCCGTCGTCGAAGAGCTCAAGAACATCAGCAAGCCGTGCACCACCAGCAAGGAAATCGCGCAGGTCGGCTCGATTTCGGCCAACGCCGACACCTCGATCGGCAAGACCATCGCCGACGCGATGGACAAGGTCGGCAAGGAAGGCGTGATCACCGTCGAAGACGGCAAGGGCCTCGAAAACGAGCTCGAGCTGGTCGAAGGCATGCAGTTCGATCGCGGCTACATCTCGCCGTACTTCATCAACAACCCGGACAAGCAGGTCGCCGTGCTCGAAGACGCGCTGATCCTGCTGCACGACAAGAAGATCAGCAACATCCGCGATCTTCTGCCGCTGCTCGAACAGGTCGCCAAGGCCGGCAAGCCGCTGCTGATCATCGCCGAGGACGTCGATGGCGAAGCGCTGGCGACGCTGGTGGTCAACAACATCCGCGGCATTCTGAAGACGTGTGCCGTCAAGGCGCCCGGATTCGGCGATCGCCGCAAGGCCATGCTCGAGGACATCGCCATCCTGACGGGTGGCACGGTCATCGCCGAAGAGCTCGGCCTCAAGCTGGAAAACGCGACGATCAAGGATCTGGGTCGCGCCAAGAAAATCGAAGTCGCCAAGGAAGACACGACGGTCATCGACGGTGCCGGCGAGAAGTCGGGCATCGAGGCACGCGTCAAGAACATCCGCGTGCAGATCGACGAAGCGACTTCGGACTACGACAAGGAAAAGCTGCAAGAGCGCGTGGCCAAGCTGGCGGGCGGCGTTGCCGTCATCAAGGTTGGCGCCGCGACCGAAGTCGAGATGAAGGAAAAGAAGGCACGGGTCGAGGATGCGCTGCACGCGACGCGCGCCGCGGTCGAGGAAGGCATCGTCGCCGGTGGTGGCGTGGCTTACCTTCGCGCCCGGGCAAATTTGAAGAATCTGAAGGGCGACAACAGCGACCAGGATGCGGGCATCAAGATCGTCCTGCGCGCGCTGGAGGAGCCGATGCGCCAGATCGTCAACAACACCGGCGATGAGCCGTCGGTCGTCGTTAACAAGGTCGTCGAGGGCAAGGGCAACTACGGTTACAACGCCCAAACCGGCCAGTACGGTGACCTCGTCGAAATGGGCGTCGTCGATCCGACGAAGGTGACCCGCTTCGCGCTGCAGAACGCGGCGTCGGTGGCGAGCCTCATGCTGACGACCGAAGCGATGATCGCCGAATCGCCGAAAGACGAAAAGTCGATGGGTGGTGGCGGTGGCGGCGGCATGGGTGGCATGGGCGGCATGGGCGACATGGACATGTAACGCCGGCGGGCGATCCCGCGAAAATGCGGGATTACCTCGTTGAAAGCCCCGCGCATGCGGGGCTTTTCTTTTGAGGTGCAAAAACGCACCATTGCCACCCGCGCGAAAGCCCGTTCCCCGCCCCTGACGCCCATTGGGGAGCGAAATGCATTAGACTAGCCGGGCGCCGGTGCGGGCGGCGATTCCTTGGCGAGCGCGCCGGCCGACAACTATAAATCGGCTGCTGCATCATCAGCCTCGAAAGGGAGCCCATTCAATGACCTCCGGCATGCTCTTCGCGCTCGCCATCAGCGCGTTGGTCATCGCCGTGCTGGTGGGGCTGATGCGTCGCCAGCGCTCGCCCGGATCCGGAAAAGCCTCGGCCGACGGTCCCGTTACGACCGCGCCATGGACCGAAGGCGAGACCACCCGTCTGTTGTCCAGCGCCGAGCTTCCCGGCCTTTACCTGTTGCGGCCGCGCTTCCTGTCGAAGGCGGAAAACGTCGTCTATCTTCTGCTCAAGGCGGCGTTTCCGCGGCACGAGATCTTCGCGCGTGTGCGGCTATCCGACGTTCTGCAGGTCAAGATCGGCCCGCAGGGCATGGAGCGCCTGCGCGCTTTTCGCAAGATCGCCAACCAGCACGTCGGCTTCGTGGTGTGCGACCGCGACATGACCATCGTCGCCATCGTCGATGCGCGCGAGCCCGAGCAGGTACAGAACCCGCGGGACCAGAAGCTCGAGATCATCAAGCAGCGATGCCTGCAAGCAGCGCAGGTGAAATACCTCTGCGTCTATCCGCCGACGCTGCCGCGCTATCGCGAGCTGCGCGAGCAGATACTCGGCCCAGCCGCCGAGCTCGTCTGACGCAACGCTATTCGCGCAGCGACGCGCGGGGATCGATCTCCGCCGGCAGCCGCACGGCCATCCACGTTCCGCTGACGATGAGCGCGCACGCGGCGAGCGTATCGATGCCGATGGCCTCGCCCAGGAACAGCCAGCCCCACAGCACGCCGAACATAGGAATCAGGAAAGTGACGGTGAGCGCGCGCGCCGGTCCAAGGTCGGCGATCAGCCTGAAGTAGAGCATGTACGCGACCGCGGTCGACGCCACGGCGAGGCCGAGCACGTTGGCGGCGACGATGGGGGTGATCGCCGCAGGCAGCGCCGCGAAGGGCAACGCCGGCGCCAGCACGATCGCCGCGGTCATCTGGCTGTAGAGCGCAATCGAAAAGCTGGGAAGCCGCGCAAGCCTCGTCTTCGCGTAGACGCTCGCGATGCCGTAGCACAGCGCTCCCGCCAGGCAAGCGCAGACCGACAGCAGCGCATCGCCGCTCGACAGTTCCGGCCGCCATCCCACCAGCAATACGACGCCGGCGAAACCGAGCGCCATGCCGGCGAGCTTGCCGGGGGTGACGCGATCGCCCAGCCACAGCGCCGCGACGATCGCGCCGAAAAAAGGACTTGTCGCGTTGACTATCGCCGCGACCGACACCGGAATATGCTGCGACGCCCAGGAAAAAAGCGTGAACGGCAACGCGGTGTTGACGATGCCCACGACGGCGTAGTCGCGCCAGTGCGCGCGGAAACCGCCATCGTCGCCGGGGCCGCCGCGAATCCTCGCCAGCGCATACAGCGCGAGAAAGGCGAGCACGACACGGCTTTCGACGAGCCACAGCGGACCCAGCGCCGTCACCGCCACGCGCATGAACACGAACGAGCCGCCCCACAGCGCGCCCAGACAGATGAGCCGCGCGTAATCGCCGCCGCGCATGACAGCGTCGGGAGGTGTCAGGCGTGCGCGGCGGCGCGGCGTGGCGCCATCGGCAGCGCAAGCTGGCCGAGCGCCGCGGCGTGCGCGCGCTCGTGCTCGAGCAGCCACGCCTTGCGCCACAATCCTCCGCCGTAGCCGGTAAGGCTTCCGTCGGCGCCGATCACCCGATGGCAGGGAATGACGATGGCAAGCGTGTTGTCGCCATTGGCACGCCCCACCGCGCGCACGGCGGCGCTGCGGCCGACGGTCGCGGCGATGTCGCGATAGCTTCGCGTCGTCCCCGGTGGGATCGCCTGCAGCGCTTTCCAGACGTCGAGCTGGAAAGGCGAGCCGGAGGGCACGAGCGGCGTTTCAAAGCTGAGCGAGCGCCCCGCGAAATACGCCGCCAGCTCTTCGCCGATCCGGTCGAGATGCGGGTGGGCGCCCGGTACGACGCGCTGCGAAAAGCGTGAACGCAGCGCGATGAGCTCGCGCTCGAGGCCGCGTCGATCGACGAATTCCAGCAGGTGCAGGCCAGCGTCGCCGGCAAGCGCCAGCATCGGCCCTAGCGGTGTCTCGAACCAGCGCGCGTAGAGGCAGTCGACGTCGTGCGCTTGGCTGGGCGCTGTGCCGAAGACGCGCGCAAATGCGTCGCGGAAGCCGCTGCCCGATTCGAAACCGTGGTCGAGCTGAAGATCGATCATGCTTTTACCCTCGCGAATGCCGGTCAGCGCGAGTCCCATGCGGCGGGCGCGCTGGTAGGCGTGGAAGCTCATGCCGCAGTAACGCCGGAACGCACGGCGCGCGCTCGTTGGATCGATGCCCATGCGTGTGAGATCGGCTTCGCGCAGCCGCGTCGACGGATCGGTCTCGACTGCGGCGAGCAGCCTGGAGACGATCGCGGGCGGCTTGCGGCCCTGGTCGAGCGGGCGGCAGCGCAGGCAGGCGCGATAGCCCGCGTACAGCGCGTCCTGCGGTGCGGCGAAGAATTCGACGTTGTCGCGCTTCGGCGTGCGCGCGTGGCACACCGAACGGCAGAAAATGCGCGTCGTCCTCACCGCCACGAAGAAAATGCCGTCGAAAGCGGGATCGCGCGCAGCGAGCGCGCGGTACATGATGTCGGGTGAAGGAAGCTTGGGCATGGACGGATTATAGGCGGCGCGACCGGAGCGGCCGCCGAAATTCGGGCGCCGAATTCCGAGGACGGCGCGAAAGCAGCGCGCGCCTTGCTACAGCGAATCGAGCAGCGTCCGGGCCTTGTAGAGTATCGCCCGCGCGCGCTCCACCGGACCCAGGCGGCGCGAGAGCGAATCCATCGGCACTTCCATGCCGAGCGGCAGGTTGGCGGGCAGCGCGCGCAGAATGCCCGCAAGGTCGAGGCCTCCGTCGCCCGGCATCAAGCGCTCCGCGCGCGCCTGGAACAGCAGCGTGTCGATGTCCTGCGGTCGATCCGCGGGAGCGTCGCAAAGCTGCGCGTAGTGGAACCGGCTTGCCGCGACGGCGGTGATATCGTTCGCGACGTTGCCGCCGCGATCGAAGTGAATGGGATCGACGAGGATGCCGCCATTGTCGCGCGCCGCCCGGTCGACGATGCTCGCGCCTTGCTGCAGGCTGCGCACGTCGGTCCATGGCATGGGCTCGAGATCCATGGTTAACCCGAGTGGGGCGCCGAGCTCGCACATCGCCGCGAAGCGCTCCGCGAGACGAGTCTCGTCGGGGTCGTTGCCGGCGACCAGCACATGGCGCGCGCCGAGCCGGGCGCCGGTTTCGAGCGCGGAAGCGTAGTCGGACACGCGGGTTTCGGGCTTGAGGCGAAAGATCTCGATGTCGAGCACGACGATGCCGCGATCAGCGAGACGGTGCTCGACCTCGCGAACCAGCGGTGTATCGCCGACCATCGGCCACGCCCGCTCGGTTTGCGTCGCCGGCAGCAGTCGCAGGCCGACGTGCGAGTAGCCCGCGTCGGCCGCGCACGACACCATGTCGGGAGGCGAGAGCTCGAGCACGGTCAGCGCGGCGAGCGAGAGAGGGCGCGCACTCATCCGAGTGCTTCCGCGCTGCACACTGCGCTGTTCATCCTCACGCCGCCGATTTGGCGTGGCCTCCCAAGAACAGCCGATTGAGGTCGGGATCGTGCAGCAGCTCCGACGCCGGGCGATCCAGCGCGAGGCGACCCATTTCGAGCACGAGCGCGCGGTTCGCGTACTTGAGTGCGGTGCGAACGTTCTGCTCGACCATCAGGATGGTCGTTCCGGCGTCGGCGAGCGTGCGCAGCAGCGTCATCACTTCCTGGACGAGCTTGGGTGAAAGGCCAATGCTCGGCTCGTCGATCAGCAGCACGCGCGGATGCAACAGCAGCGCTCGCCCGACCTCGAGCTGCTTTTGCTCCCCGCCGGACATCGTCGACGCCTGGTTGTTGATGCGCTCGCGGATGCGTGGAAAACGCTCGAGCACTTCCTCGATGCGGCCGTTGAGCTCTCCGCGCGGCAGCGTGATGCCGCCGAGCTCGAGGTTGTGGCGTACCGACAACGAACCGAACAGATTGCGCCCTTGCGGAACGAACGCGATGCCGTCGGCGAGCAGGGCGCGCGGCGCCTTGCCGTTGATGCGCTTGCCTTCGAAGCGAACCTCGCCGGATCGCGGAACGAGCATCCCGAACAGCGTCTTGAGCACCGTCGACTTGCCGGCGCCATTGGGTCCGATGAGAAGCGATATCTCGCCCTTGCGCGCGTCGAGCGTGGTCTCGTTGAGTATGGTCAGGCTCGGCGAGTAGCCGGCAACGACCTTGTCGAATTCGATCATCTTTTCACTCATCGCGCGCTCCCGCGTGGTCACCAACCCAATTTCCATTCTAGTTACCAAGCTCAATTTCCAAGATAGGCCTCGAGCACCTCGCGGTTCGACTGCACTTCCACAGGAGCACCTTCCGCCAACACCTTGCCCTCGACCATGCACACGACATGCGGACAGAGCTTCATGATGAAATCCATGTTGTGCTCGATCACCACGAAGCTTCCACCCTGCGTCTTGTTGAGCTCGACTAGAAGATCGCGCAGCTGATCGACGAGACTCGGGTTGACGCCGGCGCAGGGCTCGTCGAGCAGCACCAGCCGCGGCGCGGGCATGAAGGCCATCGCGATGTCGATCAGCTTCTGCTGACCATACGACAGGCTCCCGGCGGGAAGGTGCGCGACGTGCTTCAGGCGGAACATCTCGATCATCTTGTCGGCGTGATGACCCAGTCCCGCGTCGGGCGCGGCGAACAGCCGGTTGGCCATCGTGCCCTTGAACTCCTGCGCCGCCGCGATCAGGTTGTCGCGCACGGAGAGCTTCACGAACACCTGCAGCGTCTGGAAGGTGCGTCCGACGCCGCGCCGCGAGAGATCGAGCGGAGACATGCCCGTGATGTCCTCGCCGCAGAATTCCACCGCTCCCGAGGTCGGCTTGATCTGTCCGAGAATGCTGTTGAAGAGCGTGGTCTTTCCCGAGCCGTTGGGCCCGATCACGCCGACGATCTCACCTGGACCGACCGAAAGGCTCACGCCGTCGACGGCCTTGATCGCGCCGTAGTGCTTGCGCATGTCCCTGATCTCGAGAAACTTGTCGGGAGCGCTCATTTCGAGTCTCCGCGCGTCTTGAAGCGGTCGGCCAGCGACAGCAGCCCGCCGGGCAGGAAGATCATCATCGCGATCACCGCGAAGCCGAACAACGCGAGGTACCAGTCCTTGAGAAAGCGCAGCCATTCGGGAAGCAGGAGCACGATGACCGACCCGAGCACGGGCCCCAGGAACCGGCCCGAGCCGCCGACGATGACTGCGAGCAGCATGGTCAGCGACACCGACAGGTTGAACTGCCCGGGCTCGATGAAATTCACCAGCGCTGTGAGATAGACGCCGCCGATGCCCGCGCACGCGGCGCCGATCGCAAAGGCCAGCAGTGTGTAGGCGGTGATGTTGACACCCGTGCTCTCGGCGCGAATCGGGTTGTCGCGCAGCGCCGCGAAGGCCCGGCCCCAAGGCGAGCGCAGCAGCCACCAGAGCACGACCGCCAGAAGGATCACCGACGCGTAACAGAAATAGAAGAACGGCAGCGCTCCTTCGAGCGAATACCCGAACAGCGATGGGCGCGGAATGTTGGCGATGCCGAATGTGCCGCCGGTGAGATGCTCTTCGTTGCGCATCACCAGGTACACGAGGACGTTGAATCCCAGCGTCGCGAAGGCGAGGTAATGGTGTTGCACGCGCAACGCAGGAAAGCCCAGCGCGAGGCCGACGGCGAAGCACACGACGGCCGCTATGGGCAGCACCACCCAGAAGGAAACGCCCAGCTTGGTCGTCAGTATCGCCGCGATGTAGGCGCCGATCCCGTAGAACGCCGCCTGTCCGATCGACATCTGCCCGGCATAGCCGACGATCAGATTCAGCCCGAAGGCGGCCATGAGGTAGACGCAAAGCAGCGACATCAGGTAAATGCCGTAGTTCTTGAGAAACGGCGGCAGGAGCGCAACGAGCACGAGCCCCACGACGAGTGCGATGCGAGCCGTCTTGTTCATACCTTGCGCTCCTCGGTCTTGCCGAGCAGCCCCTCCGGCTTGAAGATGATCACCACCAGAAAGAGCATCAGCGCGACGCCTTCCTTGTACGCGGGCGAGACGTAGGCACCCATCAGATTCTCGAGCACGCCGACCAGCACGCCGCCCAGCAGGGCACCCCGGGTCTGGTTGAATCCGCCGATGATCGCCGCGTAGAAAGCCTTGAGCCCGATTGACTCGCCCATGTCGAACTTAGCCAGGTAGGTCGGCGTCACCAGCACGGCGGCGACCGCGGCGAGCACGGCGTTGATCAGGAAGGTGTAGAGCACCATGCGCTTGACGTTGATGCCCAATACCTTGGCGGCGTCGGTGTTTTGCGCGACGGCCTGCATTGCGCGCCCGGTCATCGTGCGGTTAAGGAACACCTGCAGGCTGACCACGATCAGTCCCGCGATCAGCAACGTCCCGATGTCCGCGTACGAGATCGTGATGCCCCCGAGCGACAGGAGGCCGTCGGGAAACGGGCTGGGAAACGGCTCGGCCTGCGCGGTGACGCCCGTCTTCACCACCTGCTTGAGTCCGATCGAGAGGCCCAGCGTCGCAATGACCAGCGGGATCACGCCATGGCGGATCAGCGGGTCGACGATCGCGACCTTGAACGTGTAGCCGAGCAGCAGCATCGCCACCAGGCACGTGAGCAGGAAGGCGAGCCATAGCGGTGCGCCCGCGGTACCCATGAAGAACAGCATCACGAAGGCGGGCACCATGACGAATTCGCCCTGCGCGAAATTGATCGTTCCCGATGCCTGCCACAAAAGGGTGAATCCAAGCGCGGCCAGCGCGTAGATGGCGCCTGTCGCGGTGCCCGATACGAGAAGTTGAATCAGTTCGCCCATGTCGCTAGGTCCCCTCGGATCGGTGACTCGAAGCTACCGTCGACGCGGAGCCAGTTCTGCGAGTGCCCCCGCGGTCGATTGCGGCGCCAGCATGGGCACCGTGCGTGACGAGCAGCTGATCGGCTTGCCGGCGGCTGCGTCGACGTCACCTGCTGCCTGCCGTGACGCTCTTTGCGCGACTGTGCACCGGATAGTGTCAATCGACGGCAGGAGTACCCCTGTGCCGCGTTCGTGACGGGCGCGACGAACCCGTGGTGCATTATACGAACCGGTTAGTACAGGTCAATGCCGCGGCGCGTGTCCGATCTCGTCATCGCCTGGCTACAAGTGCTCGAATGCGCGGCCCGCGGTCAGGGTCGGCCTTTGCGGGCGAGCGTCAGCGCATGAAGCCGTTGTAAGCCCACAGAATCGCCATCGCACCGACGATCGAAAGGATCCAGCCGGCCGGGTGAAACTTGCCGTCGGGAGCCTTGGAGAAAATGCCGCCGATAAGTCCGCCGACGATCGAGCCGCCGACGCCGAGCGCGCTGGTGAGCCAGAAGCCCATGCTGTCGATGCCGGGCATGAACGCGCGTGCGATCATACCGACGATGAATCCCACGATGATAGTGCCGATGATGCCGAATATGCCCATTGCCTGTCTCCCGCGACGTGCGTGTTGCTTCCAAAGTCCGCGCCGCCTGCCACAGGCGGTGCCCCAAGGGTGCCTCAGGATGCTAGCACGGCCGCGCCCCGGCATCGTGTAAGCTCTCCGCCGCGCGCAGCGACCAATGCGGACAATCTTCGGAGTCATCGATATGAAGCGCTCCCTGTTCTGTCTGGCGTGCCTGTCGGCGCTTGCGATCCCGTCGTTCCCGGCACAGGCGGATTGCCGTGCGCAAAGCGCGAAGCAGACGGTCGCGCTGATCGAGTTGTATACGTCGGAAGGGTGCAGCAGCTGCCCACCGGCCGACCGTTGGCTGTCGGGGATCGATCTGGCGCCGACCTCGGCGATCGAGCTCGCGCTGCATGTCGACTACTGGGATCGGCTCGGGTGGAAGGATCGCTTCGCGACCGCCGGGCACACCGCGCGCCAGTACGAGCAGATGCGGCGGCAGAACAGCGAATACGTGTATACGCCGCAGGTCCTACTGCAGGGCCGCGACTTCCGCCAGTGGGGCGTTCGCGGCGAGCCTGCCGGCGCGGTCGCTGCGATCAACGCGCGCCCCGCACGAGCGCTGATCGAGCTCGTCGCGATTGCCGATGGCGATTCGGCGCGAGTCGATGTGCGTTTCAGCATCGCCGACGCACGAGACCGCGCCCGCGCGCGCCCTGTCGTCGCGCTGGTGCAGGATCGTCTGAGCAATGCGGTGTCGGCAGGCGAGAACGCGGGCCGGCGCCTGGCGCACGATCACGTCGTGCGTGCGTGGCATGCGTCGCCTGCGCTCGATGCCGCGGGCGAGTTGCGCGAGCGCGTGACCTTCGCGTTGCCGGCGGACAGCGGGCCTTTGTCGGTCGTGGCGTTCGTCGAAGATGCGGGCAGTGGCGATGTCCTGCAGGCGCTCGCGCTTCCGTTCGCGTCGGCGGCGTGCTCAGCCAGATAATTAGCTAGTTCGGTTCGATTTTGGTGCGCTGCCGCGCACCTTCGATGACGTTGGCATTGGGCCGCGTCGACCGCACGCCACGGCGTTGCCAAGGCTGTCCGCCAGCATCGCGGGATTGCAACGATGCCGTCTCGCTCGCCGCGCATTTGCTTGCCTTTCCCGGCGGGTTTCCCGTAAGCTTCCCGGCATTGCGCAGCGGCCCAGGCTGAAGAGAAGTGGCCTCGCGCTCACCGTCGGCCGGGTTGCCGTGTTTCATCGACCTGACCGACGACCGGCGCACCAGCCATCGCGCCGGCTTGCCATGGGTCGTACCACGGGAATTTCATGGAGGAGACAAGATGAGCACAGCCAGCCGACCGGCACCAGCGCATGTCCAGCTCAGCAGCAAGAGCGAGGAACGCCGCGTCATATTCGCCTCGTCGCTAGGTACCGTTTTCGAGTGGTACGATTTCTATCTTTATGCGACGCTGGCGCCGTTTTTTGCGGCACTTTTCTTTCCCCGGGGCAACGACACCGCGGCACTTCTCTCCTCGTTCGCGACGTACGCGGCGGGCTTCCTGGTCAGGCCGTTCGGCGCACTCGTCTTCGGGCGCATTGGTGACCTGGTCGGCCGGAAATACACATTCCTGGTGACGATCGTGATCATGGGCTTCGCGACCTTCGCGGTCGGGTTGCTGCCTACCTTCGACTCGATCGGATGGGCGGCGCCGGTGCTTCTGGTTAGCCTGCGGTTGTTACAGGGGCTGGCGCTCGGCGGCGAATACGGTGGCGCGGCAACGTACGTAGCCGAGCATGCCGCGCAAAACCGTCGCGGCTACGATACGAGCTGGATCCAGACGACGGCAACGCTCGGCTTTTTCCTCGCGCTGCTCGTCATCGGCATCTGCCGCTTTTCCGGCATCATGGAAGCAAAGGACTTCGCAAGCTGGGGGTGGCGCATTCCATTCCTGGTATCGCTGATCCTTCTGATCTTCTCGATCTACATCCGGCTCAAGCTCAACGAGTCGCCGGTTTTCCAGCGCATGAAGGCCGAAGGCAAGGGATCGAAGTCGCCACTGCGCGACAGCTTCCTCAACTATCCCAACAACAAATACGTACTGTTGGCGCTGCTCGGCGCCACCGCGGGGCAGGGGGTCGTCTGGTATACGGGCCAGTTCTACGCGCTATTCTTTCTGATCATTACGTTGAAGCTGGACGGCCTGACGACGTACACGCTGATCGGAATTTCATTGCTGATCGGTACGCCGTTCTTCATCGTGTTTGGGGCGCTGTCGGACAAGATCGGCCGGCTGAAGATCATTTTGACAGGTTGCCTGATCGCGGCGTTGACGTACTTCTGGCTGTTCGCCCAGTTGACGCACTACGTGAACCCGGCGCTCGAGGCCTATCAAGCCAAGACAGCCATCTCGGTAACCGCGAAAGACTGCCAGTTCCATATCTTCGTGACGCCGCTTACCAAGTACTCGGATTGCGACCGCGCGAAGGACTTTCTGACCAAACAAGGCCTATCGTTCAAATCGGCCGCTTTGCCCGCCGACTCGACCGACAGCGTCATCGTCAAGATCGGAGATGTGGAACAGAAAGGCTGGGACGAGAAGAAGGCTGCCGAAACGCTCAAGGCGGGTGGCTATCCGCAGGGTCCCGCGGACAAGAGCAAGATCAACTACCCGATGACGCTGTTGATCCTGGTCATCATGATGATCTATGTCACGATGGTGTACGGGCCAATCGCAGCCTTCCTGGTAGAGTTGTTCCCGACACGGATCCGCTACACGTCGATGTCGCTTCCCTATCACATCGGCAACGGGTGGTTCGGAGGGATGCTTCCCTTGCTCGCGACGGCGATGGTCGCCGCCAGCGGGGACATCTATTACGGTCTGTGGTATCCGATCGTCGTCGCGCTGATGACCTTCGTCATCGGTCTACTTTTCCTGCGCGACCACAAGGACCGGGACATCGAGTCGGACTGGAAGTAAGACAACACGCATCCGCCTGATCGAGGCGGACCCTACAAGGCCCCGGCGCAGTCCGGGGCTTTTTTTCGGCTTCGTTGTGCAGGCAGCGGGTATACTCGCCGCGCCTCCGGCGGAGAAGCAAGAATGAAAGCAACGATACGCGACTGGATGCGCCAGCTTGGCCCCGGCCTCATCACCGGCGCGGCCGACGACGACCCGTCCGGCATCGCGACGTACTCGCAGGCCGGCGCGCAGTTCGGATTGCTCACCCTGTGGACCGTCGTGTTCACTTATCCGCTGATGGTGGGCATCCAGATGGTCAGCGCGCGTATCGGACGCGTCACCGGCCATGGGCTCGCCTCCAACATCCGGCGCCACTTCCCGCGGCCGGTGGTCTACTGCGTCGTGGGCCTGCTGGTGATCGCCAACACGATCAACATCGCGGCCGACATCGCGGCAATGGGCGATGCGCTCCGATTGTTGATCGGAGGGCCCAGCCACCTCTACGCCGTGGTGTTCGGCGTCGTGAGCCTGCTGCTGCAGGTCTTCCTGACCTACCAGCGCTACGTTCGCTACCTCAAATGGTTGACGCTGGCGCTGCTCGCCTACGTGGTCATGGTGTTGACGGTGAACATCCCGTGGCACGACATCCTCGCGCACGCAGTGGTTCCGCACTTCGCGCTGACCAAGGAATATCTCACGGTCGTCGTGGCGGTGTTCGGCACGACGATCAGCCCGTACCTGTTTTTCTGGCAGGCCTCGCAGGAGGTCGAGGAGATCAACGCCGATCCCAACGCCTACGCATTGACCAAGTCCGGCGAAGGCGCGCAGAAGCACCTGCGGCGCATCAAGATCGACACCTATATCGGGATGGGCTTCTCGAACCTCGTCGCGTTCTGCATCATCCTGGCGACCGCGGGAACGCTGCACGTGGCCGGCGTCACCAACATCGAGACTTCGGCGCAGGCAGCCGAGGCGCTGCGACCGATCGCGGGCGACGCGGCGTTCTTGGTGTTTTCACTGGGCATCATCGGTACGGGGCTGATCGCTGTTCCCGTACTCGCGGGGTCGGCGGCCTACGCGGTGACCGAGACGTTCCAGTGGAAGCGCGGGCTCGACCTCAAGCTTCTTGAAGCGCGCGAGTTCTACGCGATCATCGCGCTGGCGACGCTCGGTGGCATCGCGCTCGACTTCTCGCCGATCAATCCGATCAAGGCGCTGTTCTGGTCGGCGGTGATCAACGGCGTCATTGCGGTGCCCATCATGATGGTGATGATGCTGCTCGCCGACGACGCCAAAGTCATGGGCCGCTTCACGGTCACGCGACGGCTCAAGGCTCTGGGATGGCTCGCCACCGGCACGATGGCCGCATCGGTATTTGCGATGTTCGCCACCTGGTGACACCCTCGGCCTACGAACGTCACGCGAGAGCGCGGGTCGGAGGCTTCGGCGGGAACTAGGACACGTCGCGGTGGCGCGCCTTGCAGGTCCGCAGCACCTCGTCGGGGTCGCGCGTCCACCAGTTGGCCGCGGAAAAGATCTCCACCTCGTGCGGGCCCCGGTAGCCGGCATCCTCCATCCAGCCGCGGATACGCGGCAGGTCGATGACGCCATCGCCCATCATCCCGCGGTCCAGCAGCAGGTCGGTGGTTGGCACCAGCCAGTCGCAGATGTGGTACGCGAGCAGGCGATTGGCGTGGCCGCCGGCGCGCGCGATCTCGCGCTCGAGGTCGGGGTCCCACCACACGTGGTAGACGTCGACCGCGATGCCGATGCCCTCGCCCAGCTCGTCGCACAGGTCGTTGGCGTGCGCCAGGGTATTGACGCAGGCGCGATCGGCCGCATACATCGGATGCAGCGGCTCGATGGCGAGCGGCATGCCGGCGGGGCGCGCATATTCGCGCAATTCACCGATGCCATCGCGCACCATTTCGCGGGCAGCAGCGAGATCGCGCGACGCGACCTTGCCATCGCGATCCTTCGGCAGTCCGCCGACCACCAGCACGAGGCAGGGCGCACCCAGCGTGAGCGCCTCGTCGACTGCGCGCTTGTTGTCGTCGAGCACGGCACGCCGGCCGGCGCGGTCCGCCGCGGGAAACATGCCGCCGCGACAGTAGCCCGACAGCGACAGCCCGGCATCGCGGATGCGCTGCGCCGATTCCTTCAGCCCCGCCGCGGCCACCTGGTCTCGCCAGGGCGAGATGAAGCGGATGCCATGGCGAGCGCAGCCGGCGATGATCTCCGGCAGCGACCACTGCTTGCGCACGGTCGCGGTATTGATCGAAAGCAGGGCTTCCGAGGGCGAGCTCATGCGACTCCCCCCGAGGTCGCCGGCGCGACCTCCCCGCTGACGGGGGCGAGCGCATTGGGGCGGCCCGGCGGCGCTCTGGTCTCCCCCCGAAGTCGCGGTGCGACCTCCCTCCTGAGGGGGGCGAGCGTCTTGGGGCGGCGCGGCGGCGCTCTGGTCTTCCCCCGAAGTCGCGGTGCGACCTCCCCCCGAGGGGGGCGAGCGCCTTGGGGCGGCCCGGCGGCGCTCATGCGGTGGATACGCCGTGTATCGCGAGCAGGGTGCGCATGCGCTCGCACGCACGCTCGGGATCCGCGACGATTCCCGCCGCATCGGCAAGCCTGAACAGATCGACCAGGTGCATCAGGTTGCGCGCGCTTTGCTGCCCGCCGACCATCACGAAATGATCCTGATGGCCGTTGAGCCACGCGATGAAGACGACGCCTGTCTTGTAGAAACGCGTCGGCGCGCAGAACACGTGGCGAGAAAGCGGGACCGTGGGCGCGAGCATCGCGTCGAATCCGGCGCGATCGCCCTGCGCCAGCGCCGACAGCGCGGCGGCGGCGACGGGCGCGATCGGATCGAAAATGCCGAGCAAGGCGTCGGAGTGGCCGTGATCGTCACCCGCGATGAGCTCGGCAAAATTGAAATCGTCGCCGGTGTACATGCGCACGCGGGCGCCGTCGCTGGCTGCGGCCATGGCGCCAGGCAGCCGTCTGCGCATAGCGATCTCCTTGTCCTTGTCGAGCAGCGAGATCTTGATGCCATCGACCTTGGAGACGTTGCCGTTGATGACGTCGAGGCACGCCTCCATCGCCTTCTCGGGATCGGCGTGTCCCCAATAGCCGGCGAGCGCCGGGTCGAACATGTCGCCCAGCCAGTGCAGGATGACCGGCTCGCGCACCTGCGCCAGGATTCGGTTGTAGACCGTGACATAGTCGTCGGCCGAGCGCGCGCACGCCGCCAGCGCGCGGCTCGCCATCAGGATGATGCGTCCGCCTCGGCTCTCGATGGCTTCGCACTGCAGCTCGTACGCAGCGATCACGTCGTTCAATGTCGTGCTTGCTCGCGGCTCGAGATGATCGGTGCCGGCGCCACAGGCGATGACCGCGCCCGGAGTCGAACGCGCCAGCGACAGCGAACGGTCGATCAGCTCCAGCGAGTTCGGCCAGTCGAGGCCCATGCCGCGCTGCGCGGTGTCCATCGCCTCGGCGACGCCGAATCCGAGCGACCAGAGATGGCTTCGATAGGCGAGCGTCGCATCCCAGTCGATGGCGGGCTGCAGCCACGGATCGGCGCACGAGAAGGGATCGGCGACGACGTGCGCCGCGGCATAGGCGACGCGATTGCGCTTGTTCGGCCCGGCGTGCCAGTTCCGCGGCGCTTGCAACGTGTAGTCATGCAGCGAGCCGTCGGGGCGGGGAAGGCGGATGCGCGTCATGAGTGCCGCCTCATGCCTTGAGCGCCGGGACATCGACCCAGCGCCGCTCCGCCCAGCTCTTCAACCCGAGCTCGGCGAGCTGCACGCCCTTGGCGCCTTCGAGCAGTCCCCATCGGAAATCGCCGCCCTCGACGACGTGGCGGATGAAAAGCTCCCATTCCACTTTGAACGCGTTGTCGTAGGCGACGTTGTTGGGGACTTTCTGCCACGTGCTCGCGAAATCGATGGTTTGCGGGACGTCGGGATTCCACACCGGCTTGGGCGTGTTGGCGCGCGCCTGCGTCCAACACTCGGTCAGTCCCGCGACCGCCGATCCCAGCGTGCCATCGACATGGAAGGTCGCCAGATCGTCGCGGCGCACGCGCGTGGTCCACGAGCTGTTGATCTGCGCGATCACCGGCCCGTGGGTCCCCGCCAGCTCGAAGGTGGCGTACGCGGCGTCGTCGGCCGTGGCATCGTAGGCCTCGCCGCGCTCATCCCAGCGCTTCGGAATGTGCGTCGCGCCCAGGCACGACACGCTCTTCACCTCGCCGAAGAGATTGTCGAGCACGTAGCGCCAGTGGCAGAGCATGTCGACGATGATGCCGCCGTCGTCCTGCTTGCGGTAGTTCCATGAAGGCCGTTGCGCGGGCTGCCAATCACCTTCGAACACCCAGTACCCGAACTCTCCGCGCACCGACAGGATGCGTCCGAAGAAACTCGAGTCGACCAGCATTTTTATTTTCAGCATCCCGGGGAGCCAGAGCTTGTCCTGCACGACGCCGTGCTTCACGCCTGCGGCGGTCGCGGCGCGATACAGCTCGAGCGCCTGCGCCACCGTCGTCGCGACCGGCTTCTCGGTATAGATGTGCTTGCCCGATGCGATCGCCTTCTTGATCAGCGCCGGCCGCAGGCCCGTCGATGCCGAGTCGAAATAGACCGTGTCGTTCCTATCGGCGAGTGCCGCGTCGAGATCGGTCGACCAGCGTGATACGCCGTGCGCACGCGCCAGCGTCTCGAGCTTGCCCGCATTGCGGCCGATCAGGATCGGATCGGGGATCACGCGGCGCCCGTCGGCGAGCGCGACGCCACCCTGCGCGCGGATCGCGCAGATCGAGCGCACCAGATGCTGGTTCGTGCCCATGCGTCCGGTGACGCCGTTCATGATGATGCCGAGCCGGAGGGTGTCCACTATGGTTTCTCCTGCGTTGGTGAAGGCATTCGCGGAAACCGCAGACGCCTGAATTGTTCGAGGATCGCCGCGTTGTCGCGCTCGCCATCCCCCGCGGCGATCGCGGCATCGAGCAGCGCGGCGTGCGCTTCGCTGAGCGGCAGCGACTGGCCGAGCCGGCGGCCGATGTCGATCATGAGCGCGACGTCCTTGCGGTGCTGCCGGATGCGCGATTGCGCGCTGTAGTCGGCGCGCAGCATCTTGCCGCCCTTGGCGTCGGCGGCGGCCGACCACGCCGGGCCGGCGCGCACCAGCGTCAGGAAGACCCCAAGGTCGATGCCCAGCGTCTCGGCCAGCGCGAAGCCCTCGGCAAGCGCCGCGCGATTGAGCCCGAGGACGAGATTGGTGGCGAGCTTGGCGCGCGCGCCGCTGCCGCTCGCTCCGATAACGAAGCGCCGCGACGCCACCATCACGAGCAGGGTATCGACCCGCGCGATCGCGGCGGCGTCGCCACCGATCATCATCACCGATTCGTCGTCGGCGATCTGCGCGCTCGACCCGGAGAGCGGCGCGTCGATCAACGCGATGCCGTGCGCGGCGAGCTTCTCCGCGAGACGGCGGACGCGCTCCGGATCGTCGGTGCCGAAATCGATGACGGTGCCGACGGTCCTCGTGCGCAACGCTTCCGGCGTCGTCAGCGAATCGAGCACCGCCTCGGCTGCGCGGGTATCCGGCAGCGCGAGCAGCAGGACATCGGACGCGCCCAGCGCGTCGGCGGCCGCGTCACACCAGCGTCCGCCGGTGCGCTCGAACGTCGGGCGCCTGCCGGCGTCGATATCGTGTCCGGCGATGCGCACTCCAGCAGCTGCCAGGCGATGCGCGATCGCTGTCCCGACGAGGCCACAGCCGAGCATGCCCACGCTGCGCGCGGCCGGCCCCGGGAGGGGCGGCCCTGCGGCACTAGCAGGATCCCCCCGAGCGTCGCTGCGCGCCGCTCCCCCCAGGGGGCGAGTGCCTTGGGGCGGCCCTGCGGCACTCATTCCGCCTTGATCCCTGCGTCGCGGATGATCTTCGCCGAGCGCTCCGAATCCTCGTGCACGAAGCGGTCGAAGTCTCCAGGCGTTCCCGGTTGCGCTTCGTATCCCAGTCCCGCGAATTGCGCTTTTACTTCCGGCGTGGCCAGCCAGCGATTGATTTCGGCGTTGAGCCGGGCGACGATCGCAGGCGGAAGGTTGGGAGGCCCCCACAATCCGTACCAGGAGAAAAAAGCGAACCCCGGCATGCCCGACTCGGCGACCGTGGGCACATCGGGCAGCGCACCGAGGCGCTGGCTCGAGGTCACTGCGAGCGCGCGCACCTTGCCGCCCTGCACTTGCGGGAGCGCGCCCAGCACGGGATCGGTGAAGCCCTGGATGCGCCCCCCGATCAGGTCGAAATACGCGGGGGTGGATCCCTTGTACGGCACCATGACGATGTCGACCTTGGCGTTGGTCTTGAAGAGCTCCTGCGCGAGATGCCCGGCCGAGCCGTTCGATCCGATGCCGAAATTGAGTTTGCCCGGATTGGCCTTCGCGTACGCGATGAGTTCGCGCACGTCCTTCGCCGGAAGGTCCGGAGTCACGGCGATCAGCAGCGGCGCCTTCGCGACCAGAGCGATCGGGGTGAAGTCGCGGTGGATGTCGTAGGGCAGCTTCACCAGATGCGGATTGATGGCGAAGATCGACGCGTTGAACAATAGCGTATAGCCGTCCGGCGCGGCCTTGGCGACGGCATCGCTGCCGATCGAGCTGTTGCCGCCGGCGCGGTTATCGACTATCACGCTTTGCCCGAGCGCGGTGGAAAGCTGCTGGGCGAGCTGCCGCCCGAGCGCATCGGTGGGCCCGCCCGCAGGGAACGGCAGGATCATGCGGACGGTGTGGTCCGGATACGCGGCGAACGCGGCGGGCGGAGTGCAGCACACCCACAGGAGCAGTGCGACGCGCGGCAGGATGCGAAGCAGGCAATGAATTCTCAGCATGGTGCGGGGATCCTCGGTGTGGCAGTGTCGTTGCGAGGCGCGCGTGGAGCGAGCGGTGACAGCCCCGTCCAATCGGGCTCGGCGGGAGAGGCGAAGCCGGGTGTGGCGCAGCCCGCGAGATCGATGACTCCTGCGCGGATCGACAGGCGTACGCTGCCATGCGAACGCTCGTAGAGCCCGGGGCAGGCGACGAGAAAGCGTTCCTGCTCCGGCGTTGAAGCGCCGCCACCGGCGAAGCCGTCGACGTAGTGATGGCCGTTGCGCTCGACGTGCCGGAGCCCGAGCAACGCGGCGAGCGCGAGGTCCTGCTGCACACCGAGCCCCGGTTGCATCGTCAGGTCTTCACCCGAAATGAAAAAGCGCGAGCTGCACTCGGCGGCATTCCACTGCGCGCAACGCGCCGCATTGAGCAGCGACTTGTACACACCCTTGCAGGACTTGCTCGACACGCCGTGGTAGCCGGCGACCTTTGCTCGCGGAAACGCGTCGAGAGTCGCGTCGGACTCGTCGATCAGCAGCGGCCAGCGGCGCGGGACCGCTTGCGCCGCCACGTCGAGCGCGAGCGATCGCGGCAGCGGCTGCTCGAGGTAAAGCGTGCGCCCGGCGAGGCACGCAAGCTGCGGCGCCGCGTCGAGACGCTCACAGAAGCGCGCAAGCGTGTCGAGGTCCGGATACTGCTCGTTGCCGTCGAGCGTCACGGCGTACGACGGAAGGTGGTCGAGGACGGCGGCGATGTCGGTGAGGCGCCCGATGTCGGCCTCAGGATCGCCGCCGAGCTTGAGCTTGAAATGCGTGTTGCCATACGCTGCGATGACTTGCCGCAGCGTGCGCGGCAAGGCATCTTCTCCGGGCGCATTGCCCTCGAGCGGATCGAGCATGCCCACGGTGTGACGCGCCGCGATATGGCTCCGCGCGCGTAGCGTGCGCAGAAAGCCATCGAGGTCGAAGCCGCGCAGGTCATCGGTCAGCGATGCGTCGATGCCGGCCGCGTTGACGCGCACGACGTCGGCGAACGACGTTCCCAAGGCACGGCACAGCGCATCGAGCACGGCGCGATCGAGCACCGCGGCGCCGAAGTTCGTCGTCAGATCGTTGACGCCGCATCGGCTGCCCTCGCGCATGAGTGGCCGGTAGTGATTCGCGAAATGACCGAACGCGGTGTGCAGCTCGGTGGCCGAAGTGTACGCGTGCGCGGCGCGGCGAAGCGCGTCGCGCAGGTCGTCGATGTTGTCGGCGTCCGATCGGTGCGCGGATTTGTCGAACCACTTCGGTACCATCATCTCGGCCGCTGAGCCGTGTGCTCGCCGACCGTCTTCGAACTCGATCGCAGCGCGAACGAAGGCCTGCGGGCATGCCGTGACCGTCACCGCGCCGAAGCGGAATGGCAGCCGCAGGCGAACCGGTCGCTCGAAAAGCTCGACCGCGACGACGCGCAGACGCGCGGGTCGCATCGGTCGGGGGTCAGTGATCGAGCGAGCCCTGGGCATAGAAGTGCTCGCGGATGGTGCGCGCGAACTGCGAGAAGTCAGGGTCGCCCATCATCGCCAGCGTCCGCGGCCGTGGCAGATCGATGTCGTAGATCGCGGCGATCGAGCCGGGGCGCTCGGTCATGACAAGAACGCGGTCCGACAGGAAGATCGACTCGGGGATGCTGTGCGTGATGAGCATCACCGTCTTTCCCGAGGCCGCCCAGATGCGCTGCAGCTCGAGGTTCATTTTCTCGCGGGTCATCGCGTCGAGCGCGCCGAACGGCTCGTCCATCAACAGGATCGCCGGATCGTGCACCAGCGCACGGCAGATCGACGCGCGCTGCTGCATGCCGCCCGAGAGCTGCCACGGCAGCTTGTTCTCGAAGCCTCCGAGTCCAACCATCGCCACCAGCTCGCGGGCGCGCTGCAATCCGGCCTGTCTCGGCAGCTTGCGCACCTCGATCTGAAGCATGATGTTCTCGAGCACGGTACGCCATGCCAGCAACACATGGCTCTGGAAGACGATGCCGATGTTGTGCGCGGGTCCCTTGACCGGCGTTCCGGCGATGTCGATCGTCCCGCTCGACGCCGCGAGCAGGCCGGCGATCAGCTTGAGCAGCGTGCTCTTGCCGCATCCACTGGGACCGACGACCGACAGGAACTCGCCGTTGCGGATATCGAAATCGAGCGGCTTCAGCGATTCGACGACGCCGTCCGCCGTGGCGTAGGACTTGGCCACGCCACGCACGCGAATGAGTAGCGGGCGCGCCACAATGGCAGCAGCGGACGCGCCCGCGCCGGAGACCGCGTTGGCCATCCGCGGTTTTACGGAAGGTAGTCGAGCACGACCCAGTCCTGCGGCTTGCCCTTGGTCGCGGGGTCGAGCCCGCCGTATTGCGCCAGCATGTCGAGCGACTCGCCCACGTTGCCCATAGTCGCGCGCATCGGACGCTGGCTGGCCGTCTCCTTGGTGTGATAGAGCGCGGTGGTTTGCTTGAGCCCGATGATCAGCGTCTCGCGCACGCCGGCCTTGGGATTGGCCTTGAGCATGGCGTCGACCGCGGCTTCCGGGTTTTTCTCGGCGTCCTCGAGCGCTCGCGTGGTGGCGCGCAGGAAGCGCTTGACCAGATCGGGCTTGGTCTTGAGCGTCTCGCTGTTGACGATGATGCCCGAGCTGATGAGGTTCACGCCGTAGTCGGCGAACCGGATCGGGTAGATCGCCTTGCCGGTGGCGTCCTGCAGCTTGATCGCCTGGTCCATGACGTAGCCGAGAAGCAGGTCGGCCTGACCGGTCATGACGGCATTGAGCTTGGTCTGCGCATCGCCCGCGACGGTCTTGAAGTCGGTCTCGTTGACGCCGGTCTTCTTCAAAAACAGCGGCCAGATCTGCGACATCGAGTCACCCGGTGTTACCGCGACGGTCTTGCCGGCGAGGTCCTTGGGGGTGCGGATGTTCTTCTCGGCGAAGCCCATCACCGACATCGGCGAGAGCTGCAGCACAACGCCGACCGCGCGTACCGGCGCACCCTTGGCGGCGGCCTTGATCATGGTCGGGACGTCGACGTAGCCGAAGGTCGCCGTATTGGCGGCGACCGCCTGCACCGTCACGCCCGAGCCGCGGCCTTCCTGGATGTCGAGGTCGATGCCTTCCTGATCGTAGTAGCCGCGCTCCTTGCCGATGAAAAACGGCGCGTGCTCGCTGTACAGGTACCAGTTGAGCATCAGCACGACCTTTTCCTTCGCCTGCGCTTGAGCCGTTCCCGCGCTCCACGCCAGCACGGCGCACGACAACACGAGTACTTTCAACAACGCTTTCATGGGACTCCTCCTTGATGCGGTTGAAGCGAAGAAAAAAAACGGCTCAGGCGGTCGCCGTCATGACATCGGAGCGACGCGACTGATGCCATGGGATCATCAGCTTTTCGACCAGGTCGACCAGCGCGAACAAAATGACGCCCATCATCGACAATACGAACAGCGCCGCGAACATCAGGGGCAGGTCGAAATTGCCGTTGGCTATCTGCAGAACGTAGCCGATCCCGGAGTTCGATCCGACGAACTCACCGACCACTGCTCCGACCACCGCAAGCGTCGCCGACACCTTGAGGCCGCTGAATATGCTGGGCAGCGCGTGCGGGAGGCTGAACTTGATGAAGGTCTGCCAGCGCGTCGCGCGCATCGAGCGTGCCAGGTCGATCATGTCGGTCTCGACCGACTTGAATCCCATGACGGTGGCGACGACGACCGGGAAAAAGCCGAGCAGGAACGCCGAGATCACCTTCGGGAAAATACCAAAGCCGAACCACACGACGAAAAGCGGCGCGATGGCGATCTTGGGTACGCTTTGCGAAAAGACCAGGAGCGGATAGACGAAGCTCTCGACCAGGCGCGAGTACGCGATGAGCATCGCGACAGGAATGCCGAACAGGATGGACAGTCCGAACCCGCCCAGCGTCGCGTACCCCGTCACCAGGCCTTCGCGCAGCAACCGCGGCCACTCTGCAACCATCATCTTGGCCACGTCCCAGGGCGCCGGAATGAGGTACGGCGGGATACGAAAGATGCGGATGACCACGTCCCAGAGAACGAACACCGCCACGATCAGTATCAGCGGACGTACGTATTCGGATTCGATGACGCGTCGCGCGCCGCGATAGAGGGTGGTGGCCATTCGAGGTTCCTCCCGGGAGCGGCCGGTGCCGCCTCAAGGTGCCAGTGTGCAATCCGTGTCGTTTATTAACTGTTTGGTTATAAGGCTAAACCGCCGGCCATTGCCTGTCAACGTGCGCGCCGCCGCGACGCGGGCGGCACGCTGGCGAGGAAGCCCAGCACCATCGCGCTCATGTGCGCGACCCGCGCCTTGCGCTCGGCGGCGCTGAACAGGTCTCGCCCGAAGACGGTCGACAGCGTATGGCGGTTGGACAGGTAGAAATACGCGAGCGCCGCGATCGAGATGTAGAGCTGCAGCGGATCGACACCCGTGCGGAAGGTACCGGCACGCTGGCCGCGGCGCAGAAGCTCGGCGAGCGTCTCGATCAGCGGCGAATTCATTTCGCGGATGCGCAGAGACTTTTTGAGGTGCCGGGCCTCGTGCAAATTCTCGCTGTTGAGCAGGGTGAGAAATTCGGGATGCGCGATGTAGTACGCCCACGTCAGCTCGACCAGCCGGCGCACGCCGTCCTCGGGGCTCGCATCGAGCAGGTTGAGCTTCTGCTCGGCCTTGCGGATGTCGCTGTAGGTCTGTTCCAGCACCGCCTGGAAAAGGCCTTCCTTGTCGCCGAAGTAATAGTAGAGCATGCGCTTGTTGGAACCGGCGCCCTCGGCGATGCGGTCGACGCGGGCGCCGCCCAGACCGTGTCGCGCGAATTCGGCAGTGGCAGCAGCGAGGATCGAGGCGCGTGTGCGCTCGGCGTCGCGCAGCGGCCGCACCGCCGCGGTCACGCGCTTCGCAGGCTTGCGGACACCTCGGGTGGCTCGGATGGAGGAAGGCTGGCCGGCTTGCATGGACATGCGCGCATGTTAACCATTCAGTTAAGTAATTTCAACCGGAGTCCCGACGGTCGACGGCGGCGCAGCGCGCGGACTGCGCGAAAGCTGCGCGCGCCCCGAGGGCTAGCGGTGCTCCCCGACGCGCACGATCTTGAGGGCGTTGGTTCCACCCGACTTGCCCATCGGCTCGCCGATCGTGAGCACGATGAGGTCGCCCTTCGCGACCTGGCCTTTCGCCAGAAGCAGGTCCTCGGCACCCTGCAGCACCGCGTCGCGATCGGTGCCCTGCTCGAGGAACAGCGGCCGCACGTTGCGATATAACGCCATGCGGCGTTGCGCGGAAAGGACAGGTGTCAATGCGTAGATCGGACACCCGCAGTTGTGGCGTGACATCCAGAGCGCGGTGGAACCGGACTGAGTCAGCGATGCGATCGCCTTGACCTGGAGGTGAAACGCGGTGAACAGCGTCGCCATCGCGATCGACTGGTCGATGCGCGTGAACGTACGGTCGAGAAAGTCGCGGTCGAGCGCGACTGAATCCGATTTCTCGGCCTCGACGCAGATCTGGCTCATGATCTCGATGGTCTCGACCGGATAGCGGCCTGCGGCGGTTTCGGCGGACAGCATCACGCCGTCGGTGCCGTCGAGGACGGCGTTGGCGACGTCCGAGACTTCGGCGCGCGTCGGCACCGGGTTATTGATCATCGACTCCATCATCTGCGTGGCCGTGATGGTAAGCTTGTTGCGTTCGCGTGCCATGCGGATCATGCGTTTTTGCAGCCCCGGGACCGCGGCGTTGCCGACCTCCACTGCGAGGTCGCCGCGTGCGACCATGATCCCGTCCGAGGCGTCGATGATCTCGGCGAGCGCGGTGATGGCCTCGGCGCGCTCGATCTTGGCGATGAGCAGCGCGTCGCCGCCGGCGGCGCGCAGGAGCTGCCGCGCCATGTACATGTCTTCCTTGTTCTTGGGGAACGATACCGCCAGGTAATCCGCCTGGATCAGCACGGCGGTCTTCATATCCTCCATGTCCTTGGCGGTGAGCGCGGGTGCGGTGAGTCCTCCGCCCTGGCGGTTGATGCCCTTGTTGTTGGAAAGCACGCCGCCGACTTCGACCCGCGTGGTGATCGCGCTGCCGGCCACCGACTCGACGCGCAGGCGGATGAGCCCGTCGTCGAGCAGCAGAATCGCGCCGGCGGCGACGTCCTGTGGCAGCTCCTTGTAGTCGAGTCCCGCGCGCTCGTCGTTGCCCAGCGTGCAGGCGGCGTCGAGCACGAAGGTCGATCCCGTCTTCAGCGTGGCCTTGCCGCCCTCGAACTTTCCGACGCGGATCTTGGGTCCCTGCAGGTCGGCCATGATCGCCACTTCGCGTCCGAGGCCGCGTGCCGCGTCGCGCACCATCCCGGCGCGCGCCTGATGATCGGCGGCGGTGCCGTGCGAGAAATTCAGCCGCACGACGTCCACGCCGGCGGCGAGCATCCGCGTAAGCACCTCCGGAGAGTTGCTGGCAGGACCGAGCGTGGCGACGATCTTGGTGGCGCGCTGCATGGGTGCTCCTGTGGGCGACGACGGCATTGCAACCTCAGCTGTTGACGCGTGATTCGAGCACGGCCACGGCAGGCAACGTCCTGCCCTCCAGAAATTCCAGGAAGGCGCCTCCCGCGGTGGAAATATAGTCGATTCGCTGCGCCACTCCGAACTTGTTGATCGCGGCGATGGTGTCGCCGCCCCCGGCGATGGAAAACGCCTGCGACTCGGCGATCGCCTGCGCCAGTGCGCGCGTGCCGCCGGCGAAGGCGTCGAATTCGAAGACGCCGACCGGCCCGTTCCAGACGATCGTGCCGGCGCCGGCGATGATCGCTCGCAACGCGTCGACCGACTGCGGGCCGATGTCGAGGATCATGTCGTCGGCCGCGACGTCGCCGACAGCTTTCAACGTCGCCTTCGCATTCGCCGAGAATTCAGGTGCGACGACGACATCGACCGGAATCGGCACCTTGCCAGGAAACTTTTCAAGAATGGCGCGCGCTTCGCCGACCAGGCCGGGCTCGGCGAGCGAACGACCGATGCGCCCGCCCGCGGCGAGGATGAAGGTGTTGGCGATGCCGCCGCCGACGATGAGCGTATCGACCATCGGCGCAAGATGCGCGAGAACCGACAGCTTGGTCGATACCTTGGAGCCGGCCACGATCGCCACCAATGGCCGCGCCGGGCGCGCCAGCGCCGAGCCCAGCGCGTCGAGCTCGGCGGCGAGCAGCGGTCCGGCGCAGGCCACCGGAGCGAAGCGTGCGATGGCGTGCGTGGTCGCTTCGGCGCGGTGCGCGGTGCCGAAGGCGTCGTTGACGTAGACATCACACAGCGCCGCCATCCGGCGGGCGAGGGCTTCGTCGTCCTTCTTCTCGCCGGGGTTGAAGCGGCAGTTCTCGAGGAGCACGAGATCGCCGGGCTTGAGCGAGTCATGCCACGGGCCGCCATCGACCCAGTCGCGGATCAGGGGGACATCGCGGCCGAGCAGCTCGCCCAGGCGACGCGCCACCGGCGCCAGCGAATTGGCGGCGGTGAACTTGCCTTCCGTTGGGCGGCCGAGGTGCGAGGTCACCAACACCGCGGCGCCGCGCGAGAGTGCGTCGCGAATGCCCGGGACCGATGCGCGGATGCGCGTGTCGTCGGTGATTGCGCCGGCGTCATCCTGCGGAGCGTTGAGGTCGGCGCGGATGAACACGCGCTTGCCGCGAACGTCGACATCGGCCAGGCGCTTGAAGTTCATGCTGGGGCGGTAAGTTGAATCGCCATCAGGTGCACGTCGTCGTAGACGCCATCGAGCTTCCGGCCGCGAACCTTGGTGCCCTCGAGGACGAATCCCACTTTTCGATACAGGGCAAAAGCATGGGTGTTCTTCGCATACACGTGGAGCGAAACGCGCTCGAACCCGCTCGCCTTCGCGACGGCCAGCGCCGCGCGCAGCAGCCGCTCGCCGAGACCGCGGCCGCGGTAGGCGGAGCGCAGGCCCATGCCCATCACGCTGTCGTGCGCATAGGAAGGAATCTCTTCGCGTCGGATGTCGCACCAGCCCACGATCGCCCCGCCGTCGTCGGCGACGAAGTGCGGGTTGCCCGATGCGATATTGCGGGCTACGAAGGCGGCGCTCTCGGGCAGCGGGAACGGCTCCACGAAGGCGAGCCAGCGTCGCTCGCGCATGACCTCGGCGATGCAGTCGCGGAAGCTTTCCGTGTCGGCAATGGAAATCGGCCGCACGATCGCCTCGACGTTTGCACGGGCGCCGCTCACCGTCCTGCCCGCTGCCGCGCTCACCGCGGCGATTGCGCGGGCGGGGGCGCTCCGCGGCTGCGCAATGCATTGAGCTCGTCGAGCGTGCGGCTTGCCGTGGTGATCAAGGCGAACGGAAACACCGCGTGGACGATCGCGGCGATGCCGCCGAGCGTCATGCGCGCGCCGAAGGCCGAGGCGAAGCGCAGATGCTGGAAATACGTTTCGCCGACCGAAGCAGGATGTGCAGTGAACGGGTTCACGGTTGCATCATCGGGCGCGCATCAACGCGACCGTGGTATCGAGCATGCGATTGGAGAAACCCCATTCGTTGTCGTACCAGCTCGACACCTTCACCAGCCGGCCCGAAACCTTGGTCAGCGTCGCGTCGAAGGTAGACGACGCCGGGTCGTGGTTGAAATCCACCGACACCAGCGGCGCGGTGTTGTAGTTGAGCACCTCGGCCAGAGGGCCCGTTTCGGACGCTTCCTTCATGATCGCGTTGACCTCCTCGACGGTGGTGTCGCGCGCGGCGATGAACGAGAGGTCGACCACCGACACGTTGATCGTCGGGACGCGGATCGCGTAGCCGTCGAGCTTGCCGTTGAGCTCGGGCAGCACCAGTCCCACCGCGGCAGCGGCGCCGGTCTTGGTCGGGATCATGCTCATGGTCGCCGAGCGCGCGCGGCGCAGGTCCTCGTGATAGACGTCGGTGAGCACCTGGTCGTTGGTATAGGCGTGCACGGTGGTCATCAGTCCGGACACGACTCCGATCTTGTCGTGCAGCGGCTTGACCAGTGGTGCCAGGCAGTTGGTGGTGCACGATGCATTGGAGATCACCGTGTGCGAGGCCTTGAGCGTGTCGTGGTTCACGCCGTAGACGATGGTGGCATCGACGTCCTTGCCCCCGGGCGCGGAGATGATCACCTTTTTCGCGCCGGCCTTGAGGTGTGCCGACGCCTTTTCCTTGGTCGTGAACAATCCCGTGCATTCGAGCACGACATCGACCCCCAGCGCGCCCCACGGTAGCTCGGCCGGATTGCGCACCGCGAAGACCTTGATGCGGTCGCCGTCGACGACCATCGAGTCTGCGTCGACGCTCACCTTGCCGGGAAACTTCCCATGCACGGTGTCGTAGCGCGTGAGGTGCGCGTTGGTCTCGGGGCTACCGAGGTCGTTGATCGCGACGATGGTCAGGTCGTGCTTTCGTTGTCCACTGAGGCCGCCTTCATAGTGGCCGCGCAGGATATTGCGTCCGATGCGTCCGTAGCCATTGATCGCGACTTTGATCGTCATGCGTAGTCTCCAGGATTGGCCGCTGCGGCGCCTGCCGCGCACGGAAAAGTTGCATCCTGCGATGCCGATTCGAAAGGCATCAGAGGACCGACTTCACCGCGGTAACGACGCGTTCGACGGTGAAACCGAAATGCTTGAACAGCACGCCTGCGGGCGCCGACTCGCCGAAGCGATCGATGCCGACGACCGCACCATGCGCATCGTCGATGGCTCCGACGTACTTGCGCCAGAAATCGGTGACGCCCGCCTCCACCGCGACGCGCGGCACGCCGTGCGGAAGCACAGCAGCCTTCCACTCCGCATCCTGGCGGTCGAACACGCTGGTGCACGGCATCGCGACCACGCGCACCGGAACGCCGGCCTCGGTCAGCTCCTTTTGCGCGCCCATCGCCAGCGCCACTTCCGAACCGGTGGCGATGATCACGCACTTCGCGCCCGCGGCGTCGGAGAGAACGTAGCCGCCGCGGCGCATCGCGGCGATCTGTGAGGCGTCGCGTGGATTGAATGGGACGTTCTGCCGCGTGAACAGCAGGCACGACGGGCCGTCGGCGCGCTCGATGGCGGCGATCCACGCAGCCGCGGCCTCGACCGTGTCGCAGGGACGCCACACATCCATGTTCGGGATCAACCGCAGGCTCGATGCATGCTCGACCGATTGGTGCGTAGGTCCGTCCTCGCCCAGGCCGATCGAGTCGTGCGTATATACCGAGATCGAGCGCAGCTTCATCAGCGCCGCCATGCGCAGCGCGTTGCGCGCGTAGTCGGAGAAGGTTAGGAAGGTTCCGACGTAGGGAATGAACCCGCCGTGCAGCGCGAGCCCGTTGGCGATCGCGCTCATGGCGAATTCTCGCACGCCGAAATTGATGTAGTTGCCCGCGGCGCCGGCCACGACCGGCGCGCTGCCCGACCAATGGGTGAACACCGAGCCGGTCAGGTCGGCCGAGCCGCCGATGAGCTCGGGCAGCACCGGCGCCAGCGACTCGATCGCCTGCTGCGACGCCTTGCGCGTGGCGATGTTCTCTGCCTTGGCGGACTGCTGCCGCAGGAGCGCGCTGGCGTGCTCGCCGAACGTCGCCGGCAGCTCGCCGGCCATGCGCCGCTCGAACTCCTCCGCGAGGTCGGCGTGCGCCGCGCGATACGCCGCGAAGCGCGCGGTCCACTCGCTCTCGCGAGCCGCTCCCGCCGCCTTCGCATCCCACAGCGCGTACGCGTCGGGTGGAATCTCGAACGCGGGAAACGTCCAATGCAGCGCCTTTCGCGTGAGCGCGACTTCCTGTTCACCGAGGGCCTGGCCGTGCGCCAGATCGGAGCCGGCGCGATTGGGCGAGCCTTTGCCGATGACGGTCTTGCAGCAGATGAGCGTCGGCCGGTCGGCGCGGCGCTGCGCGGCGCGTATCGCGGCGTCGACTGCGTCGACGTCGTGGCCGTCGACGCCGGCGATCACGTTCCAGCCGTAGGCTTCGAAGCGGCGCGGCGTGTCGTCGGTGAACCAGCCTTTCACCTCGCCGTCGATCGAGATGCCGTTGTCGTCGTAAAAGACGATCAGCTTGGCCAGGCGCAGCGTGCCAGCCAGCGAGCACGCCTCGTGCGAAATGCCCTCCATTAAGCAGCCGTCACCGACGAAGGCGTACGTGTGGTGATCGACGATGGTGTGGCCGGGACGGTTGAAATCGGCAGCCAGCAGGCGTTCTGCCAGCGCCATTCCGACCGCGTTGGCGAGTCCCTGTCCGAGGGGGCCTGTCGTGGTTTCCACGCCCGGCGTCACCCCGACCTCGGGATGCCCCGGCGTCATCGAGCCAAGTTGCCGGAAGCGCTTGATTTCGTCGATGGGAAGCGCGTATCCGGTCAGATGCAGCAGCGCGTACTGCAGCATCGAGCCGTGACCGTTTGAAAGCACGAATCTGTCACGATCGAACCAGTTTGGATTCTCCGGATTGTGGCGGAGGTGTCTGCCCCATAAAGCGACCGCGATTTCCGCCATGCCCATCGGCATGCCTGGATGACCCGAATTGGCCGCCTGCACCGCATCCATGGCGAGCGTGCGGATCGCGTTGGCCATCAGCGCAGAATCGACGCTCGGCGATTCCGGAGGTTGCATAGCGTGAGACGCGGCGAGCGGTGCGGTCATGGGGCGAATCGTGCCTGACTGGGATTGGACGCCGGGATCGCGGGGACGCGTGCGGCGCGCTGCAAACAAGTGCGGCAAAGCGGTAAAATTATCGCCCAGGCACCGGATTTGGGCAATAATGGCGAGTTTAGCCGGTTAGCGAAGCCCCGGCCTTTTGAATATGCGCTGGGAGAACAACGATGGACGGCATTCATCTGCTCGGAGAATGGTACGGCTGCACGGGTGACCTGGCCGAGATGACGCACGCCGATGCGCTGCGTACGCTTTGCGTTCGCCTGGCTGCCGATTCGGGGATGACCGTTGTCGGCGAAAGCTTCCACCAGTTTACCCCCGCCGGTGTGACGGGCACGGTGCTGCTCGCCGAATCGCACCTGGCGATCCATACCTGGCCCGAGCACGGCTTCGTCACCGTCGACGTCTACGTGTGCAACTACACCACCGACAACACCGCGAAGGCGGAGCGCCTGTTCCGCTCGATGGAAAAAGCGCTGAACCCGCAGCATGCGAAGTTCCAGGCGATCCATCGCGGGGGTCGCGATGCCTGAGGAGGTCACCGAGGACGGCACTGAGAAAGGCCGCAGCGACGATCTGCTGCCTGGCGTACTCACCGAATATCTCGGCGACGACCACGGGATCTTCGTTCGCTCGCAACGAGAGTACGAACGCTTCCGCTCCCCGTTCCAGCAAGTCGAGGTGCACGAGACGAGCTCGTTCGGCAAGCTGTTCCGCCTCGACGGACACTTCATGACGTCCGAAAAGGACGAATTCTTCTACCACGAGAACCTGGTGCACATCGCGGCGATGGCGCATCCTGCGCCGGAGTCGGCGCTGATCATCGGCGGTGGCGACGGCGGCTCCGCGGAGGAGCTGTTCAAGCATCCGACGATGAAGTCGGTGACGCTGGTCGAGATCGACCTGGCCGTCGTCGACATCGCTCGCAAGTATTTCGAAGAGGTCCATCGCGGCGCGCTGTCCGACCCGCGGCTCAAGGTGGTGGTCGAGGACGGGCAGACGTTCATACGCGCGTCGACCGAAAACTACGACCTGGTCGTCCTCGACCTGACCGACCCCGGCGGACCGTCGGAGCCGCTCTACAGCGCGGAGTTTTACCGCGCGTGCTCGGCGCGGCTCAATCACACCGGCGCGATGACGCTGCATATCGCCTCGCCGGTGTCGCAGCCCGAGCGCATCCGCACCGTGATCGCCAACCTTCGCGCGGCGTTTCCGGTCGTCGTGCCCTACCTCACCTCGGTGCCTCTGTACGGCGGCATGTGGATGATGGCGAGCGCGTCGTCGACGCTCAATCCGTCCTATCTCACCTCGCTCGAGGCGGATCGACGCGTCGCCACGCGCAGGATCCGCGACCTCAGGTACTACAACGGCGATGTGCACCGCTCCGCCTTCGCGCTGCCCAATTTCGTTCGAGCGCTCGTTAGCTGACCGTCGGTCGGCTGCGGGCTTGAACCGGGTCCCGCCGCCCCTATCTACGGACCAAGGAGCTCCCTGTCCGGGGGCACGCAGCCCCAGCAGCCGGGGCATGGGTCCGAGACGATGGAAACGTACATGATCTCGCTGGTCAATGCGATGCAGGGCGCGGACTTCGTCCAGCTCAATGGCATCGTCTTCGAGACCGACTACCTGCGCGTCCCCGACGAATCCACCGTCGCCGAGGACGTCGTGATGGAGCTTCGGCACGGCGACACCGAGCTCGCTTTCACGCGCGAGGAGCTCGACGACGCGCGCTACCTCGGCGAAGGCACGTACCGCCTCAAGTCCGGCGTCCTTCTGCGCTTTCTGACCACGGCTACTCTGCACTGAGCGCAGGCCGCGCCGGCGGCTTTCGGCGCCGTTGACAATATGCGTCCATGCGCATATCGTCATTTGCGTGAATGCGCCTCGTCGATCCGATCCAGCCGCGTCGCGAACGCGACGCGCATCGGTTCGGCGCCAGGGCGCAAGCGAACCCGACCCCGACCTTGACCGCGTCTTCGTGACCGTCGCGCGCTATTTCCTGCTGCTCTCGGAACCGACGCGCCTGAAGATCCTGCACGCGATCTGCCGCTCCGAGCAGTCGGTGTCGGCGATCGTGTCGGCGACGCAGGCAACGCAGTCGACGGTGTCGCGGCATCTCGGCATGCTGCATCGGGCGGGCGTGGTGAGCCGCCGCCGCGAGCGCAACGAAGTTCGCTACCGGGTCGCGGACCCGGCGTTCATGGAGGTCTGCCGCAGTGTGTGCGTGCAGATCGCCTCGCGCATCGAGGAGCGCGCGCCGCTCGCGCGCGAGCTGCTCGACTTCGCCGGGCGTCACTGACGGGAAACGAAGCGTGGCCGATCACCAAGCAACGCCGCCCGGCCGACGACGCTTCCTGCGCGGCAGCCTCGCGCTGGGTGGCCTTGTCGCCGCGGGAAGGCCGGCGCTCGCGCAGGATCTATCGCGCAACCTGCCACCCAATGTTCCGGAATGGGAAACGGCGTTGGGAGCGCCGATCCTGGACCAGCCCTACGGCGTTCCGTCGAAATTCGAGGCCAACGTACGCCGCCGCGAAAGCCCGGGCCTGACCCGTACACCGCAATCCTCGGTCGCGTTCACGCCGCTGCAGAACCTGTTCGGCATCGTCACGCCGTCGGGACTGCACTTCGAGCGCCACCACGCCGGCGTCCCAACCATCGACCCGCACCAGCACCGCCTGATGATCCACGGGCTGGTGGAGCGTCCGCGCGTCTACACCATGGACGATGTGACGCGATTTCCGTCGGTATCGCGCATCCATTTCATCGAGTGCGGCGCCAACACCGGGATGGAATGGGGCAACGTCGCGGTGCCTACCGTGCAGTACACGCATGGCATGCTGAGCTGCTCCGAATGGACCGGCGTCCCGCTTGCGCTGCTCCTCGACGAGTGCGGCGTCGATCGCCGGCGCGCGAAATTCCTGCTGGCGGAGGGCGCGGACGGCGCGTCGCTGACGCGCACCATTCCCGTCGAGATGGCCGCCGAGGTTCTCGTCGTCTACGGCCAGAACGGCGAGGCACTGCGTCCCGAGCAGGGCTATCCGCTGCGCCTGATCGTTCCCGGCGTGCAGGGCGTGTCGAACGTCAAGTGGCTGCGTCGAATCAAGGTCGGCGATACGCCATTCAACACGCGCGAGGAGTCGCTGCACTACGTGGATCTCATGCCCAACGGCGTGCACCGGCAGTACAGCTGGATACAGGAAGCGAAGAGCGTGATCACGTCGCCTTCGGGCGGGCAGGTCATCCTCGATCGCGGTTACCACGAGATCAGCGGGCTGGCGTGGTCGGGGCGCGGACGCGTTCGTCGCGTCGACGTCTCCACCGATGGCGGGCGCAGCTGGCGCAGCGCGGCGCTGCAGGAACCGGTGCTGTCCAAGGCGCTCACCCGTTTCCGCGTCGACTGGCGTTGGGACGGCGCTAGCGCGATGCTTCAATCGCGCGTTGTCGATGAGACCGGCTACGTGCAGCCGACGTACGCGCAGCTTCGCGCGGTTCGCGGAACGCGCTCGATCTACCACAACAACGCCATCCAGACGTGGGCCGTCGCGGCGACGGGCGAAGTGAGCAATGTCCAGCTCGCGACGTAGCGGCCCCGCCGCGCGCGCAGTCCGGCCGGTCGGGCTTGCTGTCCTTGGCGTACTCGCTCTGGCTGGCGCAGCGCACGCCGCCCCGATCTACGGTTTCGGGAAACCCGCCACCGCTGCCGAGATCGCGGGATGGGACATCGACGTGCGCCCCGATGGCCGCGGCCTGCCGGCAGGTCGCGGCTCGGTGGAGCAGGGCCAGGCGATCTATGACGAGAAGTGCGCGAGTTGTCACGGCACCTTCGGCGAATCCAACAGCTACATGCAGATCGCCGGCGGGGTGGGGTCGCTCGCCTCGGATCAGCCGCTGCGTACGACCGGCAGCAAGCTCAACTACGCCACGACGCTGTGGGACTACATCCGCCGCTCGATGCCGTTCACCGCACCGCAGACGCTGTCGGCCGATGAGGTCTACGCGCTCACCGCGTACGTGCTCAACCTCAACGACGTCGTTGCGCCGGGTACCGAGCTCGACCAGTACACCCTGCCGCGCGTGAGAATGCCCAACCGGGACGGACTGACCACTGCTCACGGGCTGATGCGCGCCGACGGCAAGCCCGATACCGCCAACACCGCTTGCATGCGCGATTGCATCGCCACGGTGCGCGCGGGGTCGGAGATCCCCGGGTACGCGCGCGGATCGCACGGCGATCTGGCGCAACAGCGTCGGGAAATGGGCGCCATCGCCGGCGTGCCGATGTCGGTACCGAGCATCGGCACGGCCAATGCGGCCGGTGCCGCGGTACCGAACACCGGTAGCGCCACGACGGTTGCAGGGCCTGCACTGGCGCGCCGGCTGGGCTGCACCACCTGCCACAGCGTCGATTCGACGCTGGTTGGGCCCTCGTTCCGGGCGGTCGCCGCGCGCTACAACGCGCCCCCGCCGCAGGGGCGACCCGACGCGCAATCCCATCTCGTCGCCAAGGTGAGGATTGGCGGCGCCGGAGCGTGGGGCGCGATACCGATGCCTGCGCAGGCGCAGGTCAGTGAATCCGACACACGCAAGGTTGTCGAATGGATACTGGGCGGCGCACAATAGCGCCCGAATGATCGCTCGCGCTGGCTTGAGCGCGGCGCCAACGCAGGTCGAGGAGAGACATCGATGGATCGAGCACGCAGGAACACGTTGAAGCACGGAGGCGGAGCAACGCTGCTGGCGATCGCCGCCGCGGCCGGCTGGCTGCGCCCGGGCGCAGCGCTCGCGCAGGCGCAGGCGGCGGGGTGGAACAAGGCCGCATTCGATACGCAGAACATGGCGGACACGATGAAGGCGCTGGGCGGCGGCGAGCCGGCGCAGAGCAAGGACATCGTGTTCTTCCAGACGCCGGACATCGCCGAGAACGGCGCGGTCGTGCCGGTGGGCATTACCAGCAACATCCCCAAGACCGAATCGATCGCGATCTTGATCGAGAAGAACCCGAACATGGTCGCCGCGGTGTTCGACATCCCGCCGGGAACCGATCCCACGGTGTCGACGCGGGTGAAAATGGGACAGAGCTCGAATATCCTGGCGCTGGTGAAGGCCGACGGCAAGTATTACGTGGCGGCCAAGGATGTGAAGGTCACGCTCGGCGGATGCGGAGGATGACATGGCAGACCCGATGAAAATCCGTGCGAATGTGGTCGGCGACTCGACCGAGGTCAAGGTACTGATGAGCCACGAGATGGAAACCGGCCAGCGCAAGGACGCGCAGGGCAAGGTGATCCCGGCGTGGTTCATCCAGAGCGTTACCGCGACGTGGAACGGAAAGACCGTCCTCGCTGCGCAGTGGGGCCCGGCGGTGTCGAAGAATCCGTTTCTGTCGTTCAAGTTCAAGGGCGGCGCCAAAGGCGACAAGGTGCAGATCGCGTGGGTCGACAATCGCGGCGACAAGCGCACCGACGAAGTGATCATCGCGTGAGGGCCGTGCCGATGGGCGCGCCGGCGACGCGACGCGGCGGCCGCAGCCGCGGCACGCGCATGGCGTTGCTGTGCCTTCTGGCGGCGGCGCCGGTGCTCTTCGCGCAAACTACCGCGGTGGACGAGATCGCCAAGTATCGCGCCGCGCTGCTGGAGGGCAATCCCGCCGAGCTGTGGGAAGTGCGCGGTGAGGACATCTGGAAGCAGAAGCGGGGTCCGAAGCAGGTCTCGCTGCAGCAGTGCGACCTCGGGTTGGGCCCCGGAGTGGTCAAGGGCGTGTACGCCAGGCTTCCGAAGTATTTCGCCGACGCCGGTCGCGTCATGGACCTCGAGTCTCGCCTGCTGTGGTGCATGACGCAGCTGCAGGGCATGAGCGACACCGACGCACGCAAGCAGCTGTTCGGCGGCGGCAACGATCGCAAGTCGGACATGGAGGCGATGGTCGCCTACGTGACCTCGGAATCGCGCGGGTTGCCGATGAACGTGTCGTTAGCCGACCCGCACGAGGCCGAGATGTACCGGCTCGGCGAGAAGATGTTCTACTTCCGCGGCGGTCCGCACGACTTCGGCTGCGTGACCTGCCACGGCGACGACGCCAAGCGCATCCGGCTGCAAGACCTGCCCAACCTGACCACCAAGGAAGGCGCGCAGAAAGCGTACACGACGTGGCCGGCGTATCGCGTGTCGCAGGGCGAGCTGCGCTCGTTCCAGTGGCGGCTCTACGATTGCTTTCGCCAGCAGCGTTTTCCGGAGCTCGTCTACGGCTCGGACGCGTCGATCGCGCTGACCTTGTACCTGGCGCGCAACGCCAACGGTGCCGCGTTCGACGCGCCGGCGATCAAGCGATGAGCGCCGCGATGCGCTGGACGACAATCGTCGTGACTGGAGGCGCGGCGGCGGTCGTGTTCGGATGTGCCAGCACGCCGTCGAACGAAGAAACCGCGGCGAAGGCAGCCGCGATGATGAAATCGTCGTTCAAGGCGAACGGTCAGGCGGGGCTCGACCGGCTCGACCAGGACGAGACGCAGCGCGTGTGCAGCGCGCTGGCCAACAAGGCGCCGGCGAAGGACGTTGCCGACCGCATCGAGAAAGCCAATCTGGCGACGATCAAGTATCCGGCGGACGGCAAGCTGGTCGGCGACTGGAAAAACGGCGAGAAGATCGCGCAGGAGGGTCGGGGCAAGCAGTTTTCCGACGATCCCACAGGCCCTGTCGGCGCCAACTGCTACGCGTGCCACCAGCTCGCCCCGCAGGAGCTGTCCTACGGCACGATCGGCCCGAGCCTGTACCAGTTCGGCAAGCTGCGCGGCTACGGAGCCGACATCCAGCGTTATGCCTACGGGAAGATCTACAACCCCGACGCCTTCGCGGCGTGCTCGAACATGCCACGCTTCGGCCACAACGGCATTCTCAACGAGCAGCAGTTGAAGGACGTGACCGCGCTGCTGATGGATCCCGCGTCACCGGTCAACAAGTGACCGCTCTCGCCGCATATGCGGCGATCGTAAGTTGTGCCGCCGATCGAGGCGGCACGGGAAAGCGCTGGTGAACCGCCGCGAGTTCCTGAACGTGCTCTCCGCCGCGGCCGCGGGCGGGATGGCGCTCAGCGCCGACCCGGCGGCCGCGCAACGCGCCGCGTCGCGCTTCTACGCGCTACCTGCGTTCGGCAACGTGCATGTGCTGCACTTCACCGATTGCCACGCGCAGCTGCTGCCGACGTACTTTCGCGAACCGTCGGTCAACATCGGCGTCGCCGGCGCCAGGGGCCGGCCGCCGCACCTGGTCGGCGAGGCGCTGCTCAAGCACTTCGGCATTCCCGCACACACGCGCGATGCCTACGCATTCACCTGCCTGGATTTCGCCGCCGCCGCGCGCACGTATGGAAAAATCGGCGGCTTCGCGCACCTGGCCACGCTGGTGCGCGAATTGCGCGCCAGCCGGCCGAGCGCGCTCCTGCTCGACGGCGGCGACAGTTGGCAGGGATCGGCGACGTCGCTGTGGACGCGCGGTCAGGACATGATCGATGCCAGCAAGCTGCTGGGCGTCGACGTCATGACCGGGCATTGGGAGTTCACCTACGGCGCCGAGCGCGTGCGTCAGGTCGTCGACACCGACTTCAAGGGATCGATCGATTTCGTCGCGCAGAACGTCGCCACGGCGGACTTCGGCGACCCGGTGTTTCCGGCATACACGATGCGCGAGCAGAACGGCGTGCGCGTCGCGGTCGTCGGGCAGGCGTTTCCCTACACGCCGATCGCCAACCCGCGGTATTTCGTCCCCGACTGGACGTTCGGCATCCGCGAGCAGGAAATGCAGAAGGTGGTCGACGAGGTTCGGTCGAAGGGCGCGCAAGTCGTGGTGCTGCTGTCGCACAACGGCATGGACGTCGACCTGAAGCTCGCCTCGCGCGTCACCGGCATCGACGCGATCCTCGGCGGGCATACGCACGATGGCGTGCCGTCGCCGACGCTGGTCGACAATGCGCGTGGTCGAACGCTGGTCACCAACGCGGGAAGCAACGGCAAGTTTCTCGCGGTGCTCGATTTCGACGTGCGCGGCGGAAAGGTTGCCGACTTCCGCTACAAGCTGTTACCGATATTCTCGAACCTGATCCCCGCCGATCGTGCGATGGCGGCCTACATCGCCAAAGTGCGCGCTCCGTTCGCCACGAAGCTCGCCGAGTCGCTCGCTGTTACCGAAGCCACCCTCTATCGACGCGGCAATTTCAACGGCACCTTCGACCAGGTGATCGTCGACGCTCTGATGAGCGAGATGAACGCCGAGATCGCGTTCTCGCCGGGATTCCGCTGGGGCACGTCGCTGCTTCCGGGACAGGCGATCACCTACGAGCGCCTGCTCGACCAGACCGCGATCACCTATCCGTATGTCACGCGCAGCGAGGTCTCCGGCGAGACGATCAAGACGATTCTCGAGGACGTCTGCGACAACCTGTTCAATCCCGACCCGTACTACCAGCAGGGCGGCGACATGGTGCGCGTGGGCGGTCTGCAGTACACGTGCGATCCGGCGGCGGCGATGGGCGAGCGCATTTCGGCGATGATGCTTGGCGGCAAGCCGATCGATGCCGGCAAGAATTACGTCGTAGCCGGCTGGGCGCCGGTCGCCGAGCAGGCGCGCGACAGTGGCGCCGAGCCGATCTGGGACCTGATGGCGCGTTACCTTCGTGCGCAGAAAACGATCAGCGCCCGCCCGCTCAACCTTCCGCGCCTGATCGGCGTGGCAGGCAATCCGGGGATCGCGTTGTAGGCGAGGCTCACTCCAGCGTAACGCGCGCGAACTTGCGCTTCCCCGCCTGGACGACGACGGTCGTGCCGGCGTCAAGCCTGAGCGTCTTGTCGGTGACGACGTCGCCGTCGAGCTTGAGTCCACGCTGCTCGATCAGGCGCAGCGCTTCCGACGTGCTCGGGGTGAGCCCCGCCTGCTTGCACAATTGGGCGATAGGCAACGAAGCGCCTCCGGTGTGCAGCGTGATCTCGGGAATTTCCGCAGGCAGCGCGTGATCGCGAAAGCGCGATTCGAACGACGCCAGCGCGCGTTGCGCCGCGTCGGTGGAATGAAAGCGCGCGACTATTTCCTGCGCCAGCATCACCTTGGCGTCGCGTGGATTGCGCCCGTCGGCGCATGCAAGGCGCAATGCGGAGACTTCGTCCATCGGGCGAAACGACAGAAGCTCGTAGTAGCGCCACATCAGGTCGTCGGAGATCGACATCAGCTTGCCGAACATCTCGTCGGCGGGCTCGGTGATGCCGACGTAGTTGTCGAGCGACTTCGACATCTTGTTCACGCCGTCGAGGCCTTCAAGCAGCGGCAGAGTCAGAATGCATTGCGGTTCCTGTCCGTACTGCCGCTGCAGCTCGCGCCCGACCAGGAGGTTGAATTTCTGGTCGGTGCCGCCGAGCTCGACGTCGGCGCGAAGCGCCACCGAATCGTAGCCCTGAGCCAGCGGATACAGGAACTCGTGGACCGCAATGGGCTGGCCTTCGCGATAGCGCTTGTCGAAGTCGTCGCGCTCGAGCATGCGGGCGACGGTGTATTTGGCGGCGAGCCGGATCATGCCGTCGGCGCCCAGCGCCGAGAGCCACGTCGAGTTGTAGGCGACCTCGGTGCGCTCGCGGTCGAGAATGAGAAAGACCTGGTCGGTATACGTCTTCGCGTTCGCGGCCAGCTCGTCGGCGCTCAGCGGCGGCCGAGTGACGTTGCGCCCGGTGGGGTCGCCGATCATTCCAGTGAAATCGCCGATCAGGAAGATGATGTGGTGCCCCAGGTCCTGCAACTGGCGCAGCTTGTTGAACTGCACGGTGTGACCGAGATGCAGATCCGGGCGTGTCGGATCGAACCCTTCCTTGATGCGCAGCGGCTTGCCGCGCGCGAGCTTCGCGACGAGCTCCGTCTCGACGATCAGCTCGGCGGCGCCGCGCCTGAACACGCTGAGCTGATGATCTAGGTCGGGGAGCATGGGGGGAGGGGGCGGGCGGGTCTGCTACAATCGCGCGGCTCGCGCCGGGCTCGCATAACGCGTGACCGCCGGCGCGTACGGGAGCGGCCGATGTTGTCGAGCAGGTGGCGAATTCTAACGCAAAGCGCAGGCACGGTCGGCGTGCGCGCGGTGCCGCCTCGTCTGCTCGCGGTGGTGGTACTCATGACCGTCAGCGCCGTCGCCGCCTTCGGCCTGGCGCCGGACACGATGCTGCCCGACGTCGCGACGCAGCGCGTGCAGCGCGATATTTCCGCTCCGGTGCTCACCCAACTCGCCCACGTCGACGCCTACTGGCGCGAAGAGCGCATCGCGCGGGGCGACACGCTTGGCAGCGTGCTCGCGCGCCTGTCGGTAACCGATCCCGCCGCGCAACAGTTCCTGCGCACCGATCCCAGCGCGCGAGCGCTCTATCAGCTGCGTCCCGGCAGGTCGTTGCGCGTGCAGACCGACGACGAAGGGCGGCTCCTCGCGCTGTCCTACCTCACGCAGAACGGCGACGTGCTCGCGGTCGAGCGCAATGCGCAAGGCTTCGTCGCCGTCAGTGCCGCGCCGCAGGCCACGGTGCGGCTCGAGCTTCGCGCCGGCGAGATCCGCTCGTCGCTTTACGGGGCGGCCGACGCGGTCGGCTTGCCCGACGCCATCACCGGCCAGATCGCCGACATCTTTTCGGGCGACATCGACTTCCACCACGACCTCCAGCGCGGCGATCGCTTCGCGGTGGTCTACGAGATGCAGGACGTCGACGGCCACGCTTCGGGCGCCGGCAAGGTCGTCGCGGTCGAGCTCACGAACAAGGGACGCACCTACCGCGCGTTTGCCTGGCGCGGCGCCGACGGCGCCGCGTATTACTATGCCGAGGACGGCAAGAGCCTGCGCAAGGCGTTCCTTCGCTCACCGCTCGCCTTCACCCGCGTCACCTCGGGCTATTCGCTGGCGCGGCTGCATCCGTTCATGCACACCTGGCGCGCGCACCGCGGCGTCGACTTCGCCGCGCCCGGCGGAACGCCGGTGCACGCCGCGGGTGACGGCAAGGTGCAGCTCGCCGGACGGCAGAACGGCTACGGGAACGTCGTCATCCTGCAGCATGCGGGAGCGTTTGCTACCGTGTACGCGCATCTGTCGCAGTTCGCCGCCGGAATCAAGGCAGGCAGTCACGTCGCGCAGGGGGATGTGATCGGGTACGTCGGCCAAACAGGTTGGGCGACCGGTCCGCACCTGCACTACGAATTCCGCGTCGGCAACGAGCAACGCGATCCCATGACCATCGCGCTGCCCTACGCGCAGCCGATCGCCGCTGCCGAGCGCGGGGCGTACCTCGAGCGCATCGCTCCGCTCGCCGCGCAGCTTGCGCTCGGGCGCGGGGTGATGCTCGCGGGCGCCGACTAGGGCCTGGCTCGCCGTGTCGGGCTCCGGCCTGCACGTCGGGCTCATGTCGGGGACCAGCATCGACGGCGTCGATGCCGTGCTCGCCGACTTCGAAGCTTCTCCTTTGCGCGCGCTGGCGCACGCCCATGTGGCTTTCGACGACACGCTGCGCAGCGCGCTGACCGCGTTGCAGCGCGAGGGCCCCGACGAGCTCCATCGCGCCGCGCTTGCTGCCAACGCGCTCATGGACGTGTGCGCCCGCGCGGTCGACGCTGTTTTGCACGCCGCGTCAGTAACCAAGGCGCAGGTCGCCGCGGTCGGCGTGCACGGACAGACCGTGCGCCACCGCCCGGAGCTGGGCTACACGCTGCAGCTCGCCAATCCGGCACGGCTCGCCGAGCGAACCGGGCTGACGGTGGTGGCGGACTTTCGCAGCCGCGACGTCGCCGCGGGCGGGCAGGGTGCGCCGCTGGTGCCTGCGTTTCATGCGGCGCTCTTCGCGATGCCGGATCGCCACCGAGTGATCGCAAATCTGGGCGGCATCGCCAACGTCACCGACCTTCCACCACGTGGCGTGGTGCGCGGCTTCGACACGGGACCCGGCAACACGCTGATCGACGCGTGGTCGGAGCGGCACACCGGCGAGCGCTTCGATCGCGACGGCGCCTGGGCGGCAGGCGGTGCGATCATCGCGCCGCTGATCGATGCACTCGCCTCCGCCGCCTACTTCGACCGGGCGCCGCCCAAGAGCACCGGACGCGACCAATTCGACTTGGCGTGGGTCGAGCGAGCAATGCGTGGTGCCCACCCCGCACGCGACGTGGCGCGTACGTTGACGCGCCTCGCCGCGCTGACGCTGGCCCGCGCCATCGCCGCGCATTGCGCGGGCGCGACCGAGGTCGTGCTGTGCGGAGGCGGGGCGCGCAACGCGACACTGGTGGGCGATATCGCGGAGCTGATCGCGCCACGCAGCGTCGTGCTGTCGAGCTCGCTTGGCATGCCGGTGGATCAGGTTGAGGCGATGGCATTCGCGTGGCTCGCGCGCGAAGCGTTGGCGGGCCGACCCGGCAACCTGCCTGCGGTCACAGGCGCGAGCGGGCCGCGCGTCCTGGGGGCGATCTACCCCGCGTGAAAAATTAACGGGGCGCTCGGCCCCGTCGTCTTCGATCGCTGTGTGGCGCGAAGTCAGGTCAGGGCGAGAACGAGGATCCGCAGCCGCAAGTGGTGGTGGCATTCGGATTCTTGATCACGAACTGCGCACCTTCCAGACCCTCGGTGTAGTCGATCTCGGCGCCGACCAGATATTGATAGCTCATCGGGTCGATAAGCAGCGTTACGCCGTCCTTTTGCATTGCCGTATCGTCCTCGCTGACTTCCTCGTCGAAGGTGAAGCCGTACTGGAAGCCCGAGCAGCCGCCGCCGGTGACGAAGACCCGCAGCTTCAGATCGGGATTGCCTTCCTCCGCGATCAGCGATTTGACCTTGGCGGCCGCCGCGTCGGAGAAGACCAGCGGTGCGGGCATATCAGTCATTGCATTCATTGCGTACTCCTGGACCGGTGTCGGTCGATTATATCGCCCTCAATGGCAGATCAATGCGTTTTCGTGTCCGTTGGGCACGAGCGTCGTAGGGTCATTCGCCGGAGGCGCGCTTGAGCTCGACAATCGACGCCGTTTCCGCCTCGACGTGGGCCAGCTTGCCCTGAACGATGGCGCCCACGTGCATTTCCAGAGAACGGTACTGCACATCTCCATGGACACGCGCCTTGGCCTGCAGTTCCAGGTAGTCGTTGGCAACCACCGGTCCGGTCACGGTCCCGTTGACCACGACGTGCGAGACGCGCACTTCCCCCTCCACCCGCGCGTGCTCGCTGATGACCAGCGTTCCCGCCTGGTTGTCCGCGGTGGACACGTCGCCGACGATCTTGCCGTCGATTCGCAGGCCACCGGTGAACGCCACGTCGCCATCGACAGTGGTTCCGGCACCGATGAGGCTGTCGAGGCGCTTTTGCGGGGGATGAGGCTTCTTCCGTTCGAACATGGGGGTCTCCTACGAAAGGTTCAAGCTCCGGGTCGCCTTGGGGCTGCTTTGCCCCGATTCGAGAACCCGTGCCTGCAGCGTCCGCAGCTGGCTGCCCGGCGGAATGCGGATGGTTCCTTCGACCCGTTGATAGTACTTGAACTTGAGTTTGAGCGTGTCCGCGGAGTCGGGCTGGTCGTCGGGAAGCGCCAGCGTGGAAGCGCGCCCACCCGACACCAGTCCTGCCTGCAGCGTGAGCTGGCCGGAGAAGTCCTCGGTCGGATTGCCGCCGCGAACGATGAGCAGGCTGTAGTGGTAGACATCGTCCTGCTCGCGCTCCGCGGAAAGGCGTTGAATGGAAACCGCGCCTTGCTTGCCGCTGTCGCGGAACAGCGTTTGCAGGAATGCCAGCTCTTCCTTGATCTGCGAGTTCTCGTTCTGCAGGTCGAGCGCCTGCCGGGTCAGGCTCGCCTGCGCCCCGCGCGTGATGTTGAGGTCGCTCTCGAGCTCGGAAGCTCGCGTGCGCAGTCGGGCGTTTTCGATTCGGATCTGCGCGAGGTCGGTTTCAAGGCGCTGCTGCTGCTCGGCCACCGCGCTTCGGTTAAAACCCCCGAGGATCTGTCCGAAGTCGAATCCCCACCACCACATGCCGACCACAAGCGCGACCCCCACGACGAGCGCGGGCAGTCGCCATCGCCACGACAGGTGCGTGCGCACGGTCATGCGCGGGGCGCTGATGCCGAAGGTCTGGCGCAGCTTGCGCCCGAACTCGCGCTTGTTCATGCCTAGGGCATCAGCGGCGGCGCGGTGAGGCCCGTGGTTTCCGGGAGGCCGAACATCAGGTTCATGTTCTGGATCGCCTGGCCGGCCGCTCCTTTGACCAGGTTGTCCTCGACCGCCAGGATGACCGCCATGTCCCCGCCCTGCGGCTGGTGCACCGCAATGCGGCAGATGTTGGCGCCGCGCACCGAGCGCGTCTCGGGATGGCTGCCGGGCGGCATGACGTCGACGAACGGCTCGCCGGCGTAGCGCTTCTCGAACAGCCGCTGCAGATCGGCGCCGCTGTCGGTGATGCGCGCGTAGAGCGTGGCGTGGATGCCGCGGATCATCGGGACCAGATGCGGGGTGAACACCAGCGTGACCGGCGACTTCGAAAATTCGGAAAGCCCCTGGACGATCTCGGGATGGTGGCGATGTCCGCCGACGTTGTAGGCCTTGAAGTTGTCGGCGGCCTCGCTGAACATGAGCCCCAGCTCGGTCTTTCGTCCGGCACCGGACACGCCTGACTTGGCGTCGGCGACCAGGTGCGCGGTGTCGACGATGCCCGCCTCCACCAGCGGAAGGAATCCAAGCTGGATCGCCGTCGGGTAGCAGCCGGGGTTGCCGATCACCCGCGCCTTGGCGATCGCACCGCGGTGCATTTCCGGCAGCCCATAGACCGACTCGGCCAGGAGCTCCGGGCAGCTGTGTGGCATCTTGTACCAGCGCTCGAACAACGCGGCGTCCTTGAGCCTGAAATCGGCGGCGAGATCGATGATCTTGACGCCGGCGCCGACCAGCTCGCGCGCCTGGCTCATGGCGACGCCATGCGGCGTGGCGAAGAACACGACGTTGCACGCGTCAAGCCCGGCCTGTGTCGGGTCGCTGAAGCGCAAGTTGCTGATCGTGCCCATGCCGCGCAGGCTGGGAAACATCTCGGAAACGGGCATTCCCGTCTCCTTGCGCGAGGTAATGACGCGCACGGAAGCCTGCGGATGGACCGCGAGCAGGCGCAGGAGCTCGACGCCTGTGTATCCCGTACCCCCGACAATACCGATCTCGATCATCGTTTTCCTCGATGCGACGGCGCCATTCTAGCACCGCAACGAGCTATGACAATGGCATAAAACTGGTCCGGCGGGGCCAGCAATTGGCGCCGGTGATCGCATCAATGCAAAGGCCGCCCTGCGGCGGCCTTTGCATCCCCTTGCCCCAGGGTCGTGCTGATCAGCGCTTCGAGAATTGCTTGCGACGTCGCGCCTTGTGCAAGCCGACCTTCTTGCGCTCGACTTCGCGGGCGTCGCGCGTCACCAGCCCGGCCTTGGACAAGGTAGGTTTGAGCTGGCCGTCGTAGTCCATCAGCGCGCGGGTGATGCCATGACGCACCGCACCGGCCTGGCCCGACTCGCCGCCGCCGCTGACGTTGACCATGATGTCGAACGTGGCCTCGTGGTTGGTGAGCTTGAGCGGCTGGCGAACCACCATGCGGCCCGTCTCGCGGGTGAAGAATTCGTCAACGGGCTTCTCGTTGACGGTGAACCTGCCCGATCCCTGCTTGATGAACACGCGGGCCACGGCGCTCTTGCGCCGGCCGGTGCCGTAATAGTAGTTGCCGATCATGAGCGAGCCTTAATGAGCCTCAGTGGACTTCGATGCGTGGCGTTTCGAAAGGGGGGAGGGCTAGATATCGAGCGACTTCGGCTGTTGCGCCGAGTGCGGATGCGACGAGCCGACGTAGCACTTGAGCTTCTTGATCATCGCGTAGCCGAGCGGGCCCTTGGGCAACATGCCCTTGACCGCCTTCTCGAGCGCGCGGCCGGGAAAGCGCTGCTGCATCTGGCCGAAGCTGATGGTCCTGATCCCACCCGGATAGCCGCTGTGGCGGTGATAGAGCTTGTCCTCGGCCTTGTTGCCGGTGACACGGATCTTCTCGACGTTGGTGACCACGATGAAGTCGCCGGTGTCGATGTGCGGCGTGAAAATCGTCTTGTGCTTGCCGCGCAGGCGGTGGGCGATCTGGCTTGCAAGGCGCCCGAGCACCTTGTCGCTGGCGTCGACGTGATACCAATCCCGGGTAAAGTCGCTGGGCTTGGCGGAGTAGGTTTTCATGGACAAATAGCCGGCGGCGATAGCCGCGGGTTCGAATTTGACAAAGTCTTGGATAATAATATGAGCCCTGGAGACTGTCAATCGCCGGGGGATGCCCACTCGTCAGGTATGGCCTCGCCGGGCAGATCCGGGGTCTATCGCGTATCGAAAGGACATAAAAAGGCGCGGCCCGGAGGCCGCGCTGAGGATTCCTGCCATAGGAGGAGAATGGAGGAATGTGTCCGCAGTGGGAAAGGAGGAGGATCCCGGGCCGCGAACGAATAAATGATTGCATAGTGCGGTGCACAACGCAACTATTTTTTGCAATGCAATATAGCGTTTTGTCCATGACATTTAGAGAAGCCATGGAATGCGAAGCGGAATAAGTGCTATTGAGGAGACCAAGGTGAAGGCAAGGATCCAGTGGGTAGAAGGCGCCAGTTTCGTTGCGGAGACGGGCAGCGGCCACTCGATTGTCGTAGACGGGGCAGAGGAGGTCGGGGGCCGAAACATCGGTGTCAGGCCGATGGAATTGGTGTTGGCGGGCACCGCGGCCTGCAGCGCCCTCGACGTCGTGTGGATCCTCCGTAAAGGGCGGCATGCGGTGACCGATTGCGTGGTCGAGGCCGACGCGGACCGGGCCGAGCAGGATCCCAAAGTTTTCACCCGGATCCACCTGCGCTATCGGGTGAGCGGCAAGGGCCTCGACCGCGCGCAGCTCGAGCGCGCGGTGAAGCTCTCCAAGGACAAGTATTGCTCGGCGACGCTGATGCTCGCCAAGACCGCCGAGATCACGTTCGAAATCGCGCTGGTCGAAAGCGCCTGACGCGTCGCGAGGCGAAATTCAGCCCGCGTCGCGCAACAGGCGCACGAGGCTCGAGGTATCCCAGCGTCCGCCGCCGCGCGCCTGTATGCGCGCGTAGAACTGATCGACGACTGCGGTCACCGGCAGCGCCGTGCCGTTGCGCCGCGCTTCGGCGAGGCACATCGAAAGATCTTTTCGCATCCAGTCGACCGCGAAGCCGAAGTCGAACTTGTCGGCTGCCATGGTCTTGCCGCGGTTGTCCATCTGCCACGACTGCGCCGCGCCCTTGCCGATCACATCGAGCACCTGCTCGACATCGAGTCCCGCGCGGCCCGCGAAATTGATTCCTTCGGAGAGCGCCTGCACCAGCCCCGCAATGCAGATCTGATTGACCATTTTCGTGAGCTGTCCCGCGCCCGCCGCGCCCATGAGCGTAACCGCGCGGGCGTAGGTGGAGAGCACCGGCTCCGCCTTGGCAAACGCGTCCGCGTCGCCGCCCACCATCACCGTGAGCTTGCCGTTCTCGGCGCCGGCCTGGCCGCCCGATACGGGAGCGTCGAGGAACGCGACGCCGCGCTCGCGCGCCGCGGCGTGCAGCTCGCGCGCGACGCCCGCCGACGCGGTCGTGTGATCGACCAACGTCGCGCCTTTGGACATCGCTGCGAGCGCGCCGTCGGGACCGAGCGTCACGGCGCGCAGGTCGTCGTCGTTGCCCACGCACATCAGCACGATGTCGGCGCCGCGCACGGCGGCGGCGGGTGTCGGCTGCGCGGCGCCGCCGAATTTCTCGACCCATTGCGCTGCCTTGCCCGGCGTGCGGTTGTACACCGTCATCGCGTGTCCAGCCCGGGAGAGATGCCCCGCCATCGGGAATCCCATCACTCCCAAACCGATGAACGCGAGTTTCATGGTCTCCATCTTTCCCCCTCGTTGGCGCCTGGCGCGTCAGCGCGCGGCGATCTGCGCGCGTGCCGCGCGAATCGCGGCGCGAACCTGCGCAGGCGCCGTGCCGCCCGGATGATTGCGGCTCGCCACCGAGCCGTCGAGCGCGAGCACGACAAAAACGTCGTCGTCGATCATTGGAGAAAACCCCCGCAGCACGGCCAACGAGAGATCGGCCAGGTCGCAGCGCTGCGACTCGGCGTGGCGCACCGCCTGCGCGACGACCTCGTGCGCGTCGCGAAATGCCATTCCTTTGCGCACCAGGTAGTCAGCGAGGTCGGTGGCCGTGGCAAAGCCTTCGCTTGCGGCTTCGCGCATGCGCGCTGCGTCGACACTCATCCCGCCGGCGACCAGATCGCACATGATCGCCAGCGTCGGCTCCAGCGTGTCGATAATGTCGAACACCGGCTCCTTGTCTTCCTGGTTGTCCTTGTTGTAGGCGAGCGGCTGCGCCTTCATGACCGTCAGCAGCGCGACGAGATGCCCGTAGACGCGGCCGGTCTTGCCGCGCACCAGCTCGGGCACGTCGGGATTCTTCTTCTGAGGCATGATCGAGCTTCCGGTGCAGAAGCGGTCGGCGAGGCGCACAAACCCGAAGCGCGGGTTCGACCAGAGCACGAGCTCCTCGGCGAAGCGCGACAGATGCATCATCACCAGTGCGCACGCGGCGGCGAACTCGATCGCGAAGTCGCGATCCGACACGGCGTCGAGCGAATTCGGGCACAGCGCCTCGAAGCCCAGTTCGCTGGCCACCCGATCGCGATCGATGGGGAAGCCGGTCCCGGCGAGCGCCGCGCTGCCGAGAGGCAGGCGGTTGACGCGCCGGCGGCAATCGGCGAGCCGTTCCGCGTCGCGCGCGAGCATCGCGTCGTATGCCATGAGGTGATGGCCGAAAGTCACCGGCTGCGCCACCTGCAGGTGCGTGAAGCCCGGCATGACCGTTTCCGCGTGCATCTCGGCCTGGTCGAGCAGCGCAAGGCGAAGCGCCACCACGCCTTCGGCGAGCACGTCGATCGCCGCGCGCACGTACAAGCGCAGATCCGTGGCGACTTGGTCGTTGCGCGATCTGCCGGTGTGCAAACGCTTGCCGGCATAGCCGACGAGGGCGATCAGCCGCTTTTCGATGTTGAAGTGGACGTCCTCGAGGTCGCGCGACCAATGGAATGCGCCACGCTGGATCTCGTCCCGGATGGCCGCCATGCCGCGCTCGATGTCGGCGGCGTCGGCGGCGGTGAGGATGCCGGTCGCGGCGAGCATGCGCGCGTGCGCCAGCGACGCCGCGATGTCGGCATCGGCAAGCTTGCGATCGAAATCGACGGATGCGGTGTACAACTTGACGAGTTCAGCGACCGGCTCGCTGAAGCGGCCGGACCAGCCTCGTGCGGGAGGACGATCGGAGTCGCGTGTACTCATGGCTTGCCTCACCCGGACCTCTTCCCCACAATAGCCGGGCGGCATGAATCGTGGAGTGCGAAACGATGGCGATGCGTTGCCGCGACGGGCTGCTCGTCTGTTGAAAAGCGCAGCGCCGAGTGGCCAATGATGCGCACGATTATAAATCAAAACAGGGACCCGCTCGAACTGCCGGATCTGCGCAACCTCGGCACGATCCTGCGCATTCTGCTTGCGGTCAACGCCATGGTGTTCGTCGCCGCGCTTGCCGGCGACACGCAGTGGAGGGAGATCTCCGACGCGTGGGTGCAGATGTCGGCGATGGTCGAGCCGCCATTGCTGGTCATCCTTCTTGCGCTCTACGCGCTGTCGCCGTGGCTGGCGCGCGTGCCGTACGATCAGGGCGCGGCGGCCGTCGTGACCTTGTCCGCCACTGTCGTTCTCGGCCTCAACATCGTGCTGATGGCGACATTCGGAGACGTGACGACAACCACGCTCCTGCGACGACTTCTTTTCACGTTGCTCATCGCGGTGGCGCTGCTTTACTACTTCGCGCTGCGAACCAAGGCGCTCTCGCCGGCGATCGCGGAAGCCAGGCTGCAGGCTTTGCAGGCGCGGATCAGGCCACACTTCCTGTTCAACAGCATCAACGCGGTCCTGTCGCTTATCCGCAGCGAGCCGAAGCAGGCCGAGGGTGCGCTCGAGGACATGGCGGAGCTGTTTCGCGTGCTCATGCGCGACAACCGGCAACTCGCGCCGCTGCTCGACGAGGTGGCGCTGTGCAAGCAGTACCTCGGGCTGGAGAAGCTTCGCCTTGGCGACCGCCTGTTCATCGAATGGCACATCGACCAGATGCCGCGTGACGCGCTGGTGCCGCCGCTGGTTCTGCAGCCTTTGCTGGAGAATGCGGTCTATCACGGCATCGAGCCGTCTAGCGCGCCGGGGGTCATCGCGATTAATATCTTCCTGCGCCGCGGCGAAGTTCATGCGATCCTGCGCAACCCTTTCCAGTCGGGGAGCCGGCACAAGGGCGGCAACAGGATGGCTCTGGCCAACATCCGCGAGCGCCTCGCCTTGCATTTCGACGCCGAGGCAGGGCTCGAGAGCAAGGTGAACAGGGAGACCTACGAAGTGCACATCCGGATGCCGTATCGACCCGCGCCCAACCGGAGCGCGCGTGGCTGACGGTCCTCTCAAGGTGCTCATCGTCGACGACGAGGCGCCGGCGCGGCGCCGCTTGCGCGAGCTGCTCGACGACTGCACCGGCGCGGTACCGCTTCGCGTGATCGGCGAGGCAGCCAGCGGTCGCGAGGCGCTGGGACTTCTCTCAAGCATGCCGGCCGACCTGGTTCTCACCGACATCCACATGCCCGACATGGACGGCATCGAGCTGGCGCGCCATCTTCTGAAGCTGCCGTCGCCGCCGCTCCTGATATTCACCACGGCGTACCACGAGCACGCGATCGCCGCCTTCGAGGTGCACGCCATCGACTATCTGGTCAAGCCGGTGCGCGTGCAGCGTCTGCTTTCCGCGCTCGACAAGCTGCCGCGCCAGCGCCCGCTGTCGGACACGCGCCTCGACAAGCTGCCCTCGGCGACGCGACGCTTCCTTTCGGTCACCGAGCGCTCGCGCGTGGTCCTGGTGCCGATCGAGGAGATCGTCTACCTCAAGGCCGAGCTCAAGTACATCACCATCCGCACGGCGGATCGTGAATACCTGCTTGAAGAATCGCTGACGCGGCTGGAGGACGAATTCGGTCCGCGCTTCGTACGCGTGCACCGCAACTGCCTGGTCGCGCGCGACGCCATCCGCGGCTTCGAGCGACGGGTGAGCGCGGACGGTGACGCGCATTGGGAAGTGCTCCTGCGCGGCGTCGACGAGGCACTGCCGGTCTCGCGCCGGCAGCAGTACATCGTGCGCGAGATCGGACGCGATGCGCCGGCCTGACCGCGATCGTCGCTGCCGCGGCGCGGGCAGTGCGCGCCTGCGCGTAGCGCTTCCACCGACTGCGCGCTGCGCCTTCCTGTTGCGCTGAATGGCTCCGCGCACGCTCATCTGCGGCTCGCTCGCGCAGGATACGATCATGGTGTTCAACGATCGCTTCGCGCGCCATATCCTGCCCGAGCAGACGCACGTGCTTTCGGTGTCGTTCCTGGTCGGCGACATGAGGCGGGAGTGGGGCGGATGCGCCGGCAACATCGCGTACAACCTGAAGGCGCTGGGCGGCGAGCCGGTGGTGATGGCCACCGTCGGCGGTGATGACGGCGAGTATCCGCAGCGCCTCGCCGGGCTCGGGATCGCCACCGACGGCGTCCGCGCCGTCGCCGGCACCTATACCGCGCAGGCGTTCATCATCACCGACCTGGACGACAACCAGATCACGGCGTTTCACCCGGGCGCGATGAACCACGCGCACGAGAATCGCATCGGCGACGTCGCCGACATCGCGCTGGGCATCGTCGCGCCCGACGGTCGCCAGGGCATGTTGGAGCACGTGCGCGACTTCGCCGCTGCCGGCATACCCTTCGTCTTCGACCCGGGGCAGGGACTGCCGCTGTTTTCCGGCGACGAGCTCGTCGAGATGATCGAAAGCGCACGCTACCTTGCGGTCAACGACTACGAAGGTCGCCTGCTGTGCGAGCGCACCGGCCTCCAGCTGTCCGATATCGCACGCCGCGTCGACGCGCTCATCGTCACCCTCGGTGGCGAAGGCTCGCGCATCTACGCGGGCGGGTTGGTGCTCGACATCCCCAGCGTCAGTCCTGCACAACTGGTCGATCCCACCGGCTGCGGGGATGCCTACCGCGCGGGCCTCCTCTACGGCATAGCGCACGGATGGGACTGGCAGCGCACCGGAAGGCTGGCTTCGTTGCTGGGCTCGCTGAAGATCGCCTCGCGCGGTGGGCAGAATCACGTCGTCGATCGCGAGCGCCTCGCCGCGAGCTACGCCGAGCAGTTCGGCGGGTCGCTATGGTAGCTGCGCTGCCGCCACGTGCTCCGTGGCCGACCCGTTGAGCGCCCCGTCGGAAATGACCGGCGCGACGCGCGCCGGTCGAGCGCCCCTGGCGTTGCGGCTGCTTCGCTATCTTCGCGTGAGCATCCACGTGTTCCAGGGGATCGGCACGACGGCTTTCGTCTTTCCGATGGTCGCGCTACCGCGACGGCGGGAGCTGATTAAGCGCTGGAGCGTGAAGCTACTGCGAATCATGAACATCGACTCGCGCGTGCGCGGCATACCGTCATGGGCCGGCAACGTGCTCGTCGTCGCCAATCACATTTCGTGGCTCGACATTTTCGTGCTCAACACCATCGAGCCCGGACGTTTCATCGCCAAGGCGGAACTGGCCTCGTGGCCGCTGGTGGGTCATCTCATCGCCGGTTGCGGGACGCTGTTCCTCGATCGCAGCAGCCGCCGCGACGCGCATCGCATCAATGAACAGGCGCGCTCCGTGCTCGCCGCCGGCGATACCATCACCATCTTTCCGGAGGGAACGACTACCGACGGCACGACGCTGCTTGCGTTCCACGGCTCGCTGCTGCAACCGGTCGTCGACGCGGCGGGCGACGTGCAACCCATCGCCATCCGCTACTGCAACCAGGACGGGACGTACAACGCCACGCCGGCGTACGTCGGCGACACGACGTTCATGGCGTCGTTCTGGAGGGTACTCGGCGAGCGCAGGCTCGTCGTGGAAGTGACGTTGCCACCCCCTATTCCCGCGGCTGGCCGGCATCGCCGGCAGCTGTCGGAGCAGGCGCAGCGCGCTATCAGCGCGGCACTGGGCTTGCCGGCTGCCGGCTCGGTACCTGGAACAATGCCCCATCGTCCAGCCTGAGCGCGGTCAGCGCGCCGCCCCAGAGGCATCCTGAATCGAGCATCGCCAGGCGCGGCGCGAGCGTGAGCTCGAGCGTCGACCAATGGCCGCAGAGCACCGTGACCGCCGAGGATTTGCGCTCGGAGTGCGCGAACCACGGCGCGAAGCCGGCCGGCGTGTGCGCGGGCCCGCGCTTCTCCCGAAAGTCCATGGTGTCGTCGGCGGCGCAATAGCGCAGTCGCGTGCAGGCGTTGACGATCGCGCGCAGGCGATCGTTGCCGGTGAGCGAGTCGTCCCATCGAGCCGGCGTGTCCCCGTAGAGTTCGAGCAGGAATTGATCGTGCGCGGGCGACGCCAGCACGGCCTCGACCTCGCGCGAAAGCATGATCGCGGTGGCAGCGGTCCACGAGGGCAGAAGCCCGGCATGGACCATCAGCATGTCGCCCTCGCGAAAAACCAGCGGCCGGGTGCGCAGCCAGTCAAGCAGCGTAGATCGGTCCGGCGCATCGAGCAGCGCATGCAGCGTGTCGTGGCGGTGCGGGGCGCGGTGCCCGGCGGCGACGGTAAGCAGATGCAGGTCGTGGTTGCCGAGCACCGTCACCGCGGAATCGCCTAGCGCCATGACCCTGCGCAGCACGCCCAGCGAATCGGGCCCCCGGTTGACCAGGTCGCCGACCAGCCACAGTCGATCGCGCGACGCGTCAAAGGCGATGAGATCCAGAACCTGGTCGAATTCCTGTAGGCAACCCTGGATGTCGCCGACGGCGTATCGAGTCATCAACGCGGTCGCATCGCGCGCGGCACGCGCGCGTCGCTTATTTCTTTTGCGACAGGATCCAGGAAACCAGCGCTTTGATGTCGGACTCGGGTACCTGAACGTTGGGCGGCATCGGCACCTGCCCCCAGACTCCGGAGCCGCCGTTCTTCACCTTCTGCACCAGCTTCGCCGCAGCATCCTTGTCGCCGCGGTATTTCGCGGCGACTTCCTGGTACGACGGACCGACGATTTTCTTGTCGACGGCGTGGCATGCCGCGCAGCCGTCCTTCTGCATCATCGTCATTCCGGACTGCATATCCAGCGCAGCACTCGGACCCGGGGCGGGCGGGGGCGCAGGCGCTGCGACAGGTGCGGCCGACGCGGGCGCGACAGGCGGCGTTGCGGCGGCGGCGGTCGCGATGGGCGTTACCACCACGCTCGGGCCGGCGACAGGCGCGGGTGCCGCCGGTTCCTTGAACGCAGCCCCTGCGACGTTGGCCATGTATACCACCGCGCGCGCGACCTCGATGTCGGTGAGATCGGGGTTGCCGCCCTTCGGCGGCATGACCTTCCCGCTCTCCTGGAAGCCGTTGATCGCGTGCTTGAGCAACGTGGGCAATCCGCTCTTGATCGGCGCCGCCCATGCCGCCTTGTCTGCGAACTTCGGCGCGCCGGCGAGCCCGCCGTCATGGCACGTCTTGCACACCGCTTGATAGACCTGCTCGCCGGTCTTGTTGCCCGCGGGCGTCGAATCGGCAAACGCCAGCACGCCGACGGGCTGAATGCGCGAGATCAGCTTGTCCTCGACTTCGGTGTGGCCCATCGGCATCAGTCCGGTGACGAGCTGCGAGAGCAGCGCGATCAGCACGATGGGAATCGCGAACGCGAGCACCATCACGATCGCGAGCTGCTTCGGCGTCTTGAGAAAGGAGGAATGCTCGTCGCTCATCGTCGGTCCCGGCATGGTGACATGCGCGTCGTCGATGACGCGGCGCAAGACGCGGATTATAGCGCGCGCGTTCGATCGCCGCGAGGGCGGGCCCGCCTCTGTGGACGGTGCAGTGGGCGACGCGTAAAATGACCTCGCGTGCGCCCGTAGCTCAGTTGGATAGAGTGTTGGTTTCCGAAGCCAAAGGTCACAGGTTCGACTCCTGTCGGGCGCGCCAGTCCTGATAGCAAGGCTGCCCATTTTTGGCACAGTCTTATAGGGGGACTGGCCTCGAATACTGATTACGAATCAGTGTCTACGCCCTTCGCGGCGTGGCTCGCATAGTGTACCAATATACGAGTTATTACCGGAAATTCTGTGCGAGTGCAGAGGAATCGCAGAATCAAAACGCACCGTCGAAACGCACCACTTGCCGTTTCGCACGTCGTCCCCGGGTGAGCGCGTCGCCGCCGGGTTGCGCAACCTCGGAGCGGTCAGCCGTTGCCCGAGTTACCCGCGTCTAGAAAAGGTTGGAAACATGCCGCGCTATCGAATAGTGGCGGGCCCCATCATTCCACCAAGTCCGGCCAGCGGGATCGTCTCGTCATGGCCCCGGAGGCCACGATTGGCGCGCTCGACTTGACATAGGAGCGTCAACGCGCCGATGGAGAGCTTCTTCAAGACGCTGAAGGTCGAGCGCGTCTATCAGCTCCGGTACGAAACCCGCGCCCAGGCTCGGCTCGACATTGTTGACTGGATCGAAGGTTTCTACAATCATCGGCGCCTGCACTCGTCGATTGGATATTAAACCCCGGCACACATAGAATTCAGTCTCATGGCTGCGTAGGCCGGTGTACGCAAAATCGAGGCAACGTCACGCAGTGGCTCATCCGTTCATGACGCGAGAGAAAATCGACTGGTGCAGCCAGCGTGGCGTCGCCCACATGAAGATCACCGAGGTCTTGTTGGCCCAGCCCGGCACCACGCTGATGCGTCCGGCCTGCAACGCGCGGATGCCCGCGCGCACGACGGGGGCCGGCTGCATCATCAACAGCTTCAAGGTGGGCGTGATCTTCTGCTGCGCCGCGGTGGCGAACCCGGTGTCCGACATGCCCGGGCAAAGCGCCGTAACCGTGACGCCATCGCGCTTGAGTTCGCGATGAAGCGCTTCACTCAGACGCAACACGTACGCCTTGGCGGCTGAATAGACCGCGAAGTTCTGCACGCCCTGGTAGGCTAGCAGGCTGGCCACCAGCAGGATCTTCCCGCGTCCGCGCGCCCGCATATCTTGCGCGAAGACGTGGGTGACCGCGGTCAGGCTCGCAACATCCAGCTGCACCATCGCCAGCACTGCGTCGAGCTTTCCATCCACGAACGGTCCTTGCAGTCCATGACCGGCGTTGTTGATCAGGATGTCGATCGCAATGCCTTGCT
>JBDTZQ010000151.1:0-6908 GCA_040005035.1 Betaproteobacteria bacterium
ACCTGGCGTTGCGTGCGCTCGAGCCGGAAACCTACAAGCAGATCGCCAAGCTGCTCGACGAGCGGCGACTCGATCGCGAGTCGTACATCGAGGACGTGAAGGAAGTGCTTAAGCGCGAGCTCGCCGCGGACGGGATCAAGGCCGAAGTGTTCGGCCGCCCGAAGCACATCTACAGCATCTGGAACAAGATGCGCCGCAAGAAGTCGGGCATCGACACGGTGTACGACATCCGCGCGGTGCGCATCCTGGTCGACGAGGTCAAGGATTGCTACGCCGCGCTCGGCGTCGTGCATAACCTGTGGACGCCGCTCGCCCGCGAGTTCGACGATTACATCGCCAAGCCCAAGGCCAACGACTACCGCTCGCTGCACACCGCCGTCAGCGGCCCCGACGGCAAGCCGCTCGAAGTGCAGATCCGCACCCACGAGATGCACCAGCACTCGGAGTACGGCGTCGCCGCGCACTGGCGCTACAAGGAAGGCTCCGCAGCGCGCCAGCGCGACCCCGGCTACGAGCAGAAGATTGCGTGGCTGCGCCAGGTGCTCGACTGGAAGGACGCCATCGCCGACGGCGGCGAGTGGCTGCAGCAGTTCAAGTCGAGCCTTTTCACCGACACGATCTACGTGCTTACGCCGCAGGGGCGCGTCGTCGACCTGCCGCGCGGCGCGACGCCGGTGGACTTCGCCTATTCGGTGCATACCAGCCTCGGTCACCGCTGCCGGGGCGCGCGCGTCGATGGGGCGTTGGTTCCGCTCAACCATCCGCTGCGCAGCGGCCAGCAGGTGGAGATCGTCTCGGCGAAGCAGGGCGGACCCTCGCGAGATTGGCTCAATCCCGATCTCGGTTACGTGCACAGCCGGCACGCGCGCGCCAAGGTGCGGCAGTGGTTCAAGGCGCAGCAGCTCGAGGAGACCATCGCGCAGGGCCGCACCGCGGTCGAGCGCGAGCTGGCGCGCGCCGGCATGACCGCGCTCAACCTCGATTCGCTCGCGCACGCCGCCGGCTTCGCCAAGCTCGACGAGTTTTTCGCGGCGGTGGCCCGCACCGAGATCAATACACGGGCGTTGCAGGCGGCAATCCACGGATTGGCGAAGCCCGACGCCGCCCCCGCGGTCGACGATCCCACCGTCATCCGCCGGAGCAAGGCCGCGAAGTCCGGCGCCGGCATCCTCATCGTAGGCGTCGATCGCCTGATGACGGGCCTCGCGCGCTGCTGCAAGCCAGCGCCGCCCGATCCCATCGTCGGCTTCGTCACGCGCGGCAAGGGGATCTCGATCCATCGCCAGAGCTGCAGCAACGTCGAGCGCATGCGCGAGAGACAACCCGAACGGCTCATTACCGCCGACTGGGGTCGACCACGCGAGGAGGTCTTCGCCGTCGACGTCGTGGTCGAGGCGATGGATCGGCAGGGATTGCTGCGCGACGTCTCGGAAGTGTTTTCACGCGAGAAGATCAACGTCACCGCGGTCAATACGCTGTCGCGCAACCTGCAGGCGCGCATGTCGTTCACGCTGGAAGTCGCCAACCTGCCGCAATTGAAGCGCGCCCTGGCCCTGGTGCGCGAAGTGTCCGGCGTGTTGTCCGCCGGACGACGCTGACGGCCGACCTGCGCCGCCGGCGAGCCTATCGGCCCAGCGCTTCGATCGTCGCCCGATAGCCCGCTTCGAGCGACGCCTGATCCTCGGCGGTGATGCCGAGATCGGTGATCAGTCCGTCGGTGAGCTGATAGATCCACGCGTGCAGCGATAACGGCTGGCCGCGCCGCCACGCGTCCTGCACGATCGTCGTGCGCGCGACGTGGACGACCTGCTCGACGACGTTGAGCGCGCAGAGCCGATCCTCGCGGGTGCCGTCGTCGGGCAGGCTGCTCAGCAGCGGCTCGTGTTTCGCCGCGACGTCCTGCACGTGGCGCAGCCAGTTGTCGATGAGCCCGAGCGGACGCCCGTGGTACGCGGCGTGCACGCCGCCGCATCCGTAGTGACCCACCACCAGCACGTGCTCGACCTTGAGCACTTCCACCGCGAACTGCAGCACCGACAGGCAGTTGAGGTCGGTATGCACGACCACGTTGGCGACGTTGCGATGGACAAACAGCGCGCCCGGCGGCAGATCGACGATCTCGTTGGCGGGCACGCGGCTGTCCGAGCAGCCGATCCACAGGAAGCGCGGCGCCTGCTGCGCGGCGAGCGTGTCGAAGAACCGCGGGTTGCGCTCCCGCATCTTGGCGCTCCAGATGCGGTTCTGTTCGAGCAGGACTTTGAGCGAGGGCATGAAAGGCGGGGGAAGGGGCGCGCCATTCTAGCGGATCGCCCGGCGTCGCAGCGCGCTCCGGCAGCCTTGGGGAAGGTGCCCGCCGCGCTTCGTGCGGACGTCAGCAAATCGCCGGATTACTGCAATGCACCAACGGCTTGGCGAGCGATTGCTTACGCCAATGTCATTGATCCAAAAGGACGATTAGACGGTAGTGACGCCCAGGCCTAGTCTGCGATGGTGCGTTGCACCAATCGTGCTCGCCGAACGGTTCCACAAGTCTATCCGACTGGAAAGGAAACCTCATGAATATTGATCGATCGCTTTTCTCGGCCCTCAACGCCGGCACCCTGATGCTCGCCGACGCGCTCTCCTTCAACCCCCGCGCCGGCGCCGGCTCGAATGCTGCGCTGGGCGAATTCGCAGAGCATGAGCGGACCCGCGCGACATCGGCGCCGACTCCGCGCAAGCACTGGCTCGACGTGCTCGACACGTGGTTCTGGAAGCAACGCCAGCGTGCCCGCGAAACCTATCTGGCGCAGTCGCAGGATGTGTTCGAAGTCGAGCGCCGCATGCGCGACCTCGAACGCGACATCGGCAGCCGCTACTACTGATCGACACGACAGGAGCCGAACAATGAATGCTTCAAGCCCATCGCTGCTCGAACGCATCCCCGCGTCGCTTGCGGGCACGCCCACGGTGCCATCGGATGATGCGTCGCGTGGTTCGCTGTATCTGCATCGGGCCGCGCAGGCGCCGCTGAGCCGCTCGCTCAGGCTGCTTCGCGCTGCGCTGACCCTTTGGCTGCTCGCGGCCTTCGTCGGTGCGAGCATGGTCGCAAGCGTTCTCGCGCACATCTTCCAGTCGGGCGATTCGATGCGCGTCGAGACTGCCGTGCTCGTCTCAACGGCGGGCATTGCGCTGACCTGGTTCGCGCTGCGCCGGCTGCGCGTCCTGATCGACCGCGCCGAGAACATCGACTGGTGAGGCGCGCCTCGACGGCTCAGCGGCGGGTTCGTGCCACGTGGGCGCCGACCGCACCCCCGATGAATGCCATCGGAAGCTGAAACACGAGGGAGAACACGCCGAGGGCAACGGTGCCTCCGAGTCCGCCCGCCGGCGAGCGGATGCCCAGCCCGACGCGAAATGCGTGCACGAGCGCGATCGAGACCGCGATCGCCACGCCGAGCGCGAGCAGACAGACCAGCGGACGGCGCTGCGCGAAGTAGCCCGTGATGCTCCCGGCGAGCACCGGCGTGGCGAAGAACAGCCACATCATCGCCATGAACGCGTTCTCGATCGCCGCGTCGGCGTAGAGATAGCCGACGTGCAGGATCAGGAACACCAGCAGCCCGTAGATCACCGCCAGGCCGTCACCGCGCATGGCGCTGGCCTGCGGGGGCGCGGCTTCCAACCTCAGTTGCCAACTCAGTTGCCGACTCAGTTGCCGATTCAGGCTGCCAACCGATCCCGATAGAAGAATGCCACGACCTCCGACACGATGAGCGTCACGATGCCGTCGAAAATGATCTGCTTCGCGACCAGCATCCCCGGCATCGGCTGCACGACGTAGTAAATGAGATACGTCGGCACGACGGTGAGCAGCGCGACCGCGATGCCGAAGCGCAGCCCCTGCGGGATCCACGGCCCCGGCTCGACGCCGCGCGCGTAGATCCAGGCGAGCGCGCCAGACATCAGTACGTGCGCCAGGATCATGTACGGGAAGTAGGCATGCGAGTCGGCTTCGGTCCGGAACAGCGATTGCACTTTCATATAGTCGTCGTGCAGCAGAACGCCATGCACGACAAAGCTGCCCCCCATCCACACGACCAACGCCACTATCCACGCGATGAAGAATCTCTTGTCCATGATTGTCTCCCCTGGTGAGTCGGTACGCTGCCGACGCGATTAGACGCCTGGCGGCGCCCCACCGCAACCCCGCACGCACGGCGCATTGGTCTACTGGAACGCGAGCCGCAGCAGGAGCCCTGCGCAAGCGCTCGCGGCGATCACCGGGATCACCCCGATCCTGAAACGGAACAGGGCGATCATCGCCAGCGCCGCAATCGCCACCGCGATCCAGTCCACCCCGGCGATTCCATCGAGCGCGGGCCCCCCGCCCGCCGGCCAGAACACGTGCGTCGCGAAAAACACGGCGAGGTTGACAATGACGCCCACCACCGCGGCGGTAATCGCCGTCAGTGGCGCACTGAATCCAAGCTGTCCGTGCGTCGATTCGATGAGGGGGCCGCCCGCCAGGATGAACACGAAGCTCGGCAGGAACGTGAACCAGGTCGCCACGCAGGCGGCAACGACGCCGGCGGCCGCGGCGTGATCCGCGCCGAGCCACTGCGCGCTCCAGCCGCCGACGAAGCCGACGAAGGCCACCACCATGATGAGCGGTCCGGGCGTCGTTTCGCCGAGCGCGAGCCCGTCGATCATCTGCGCGGGGTTGAGCCACCCATAGGTGTCGACGGCGCCCTGCACGACGTAGGGCAATACCGCGTACGCGCCGCCGAACGTCACCAGCGCTGCCTTAGTGAAGAACCATCCCATCGGTGCGAGTGTTTGGGCGGTGCCCGACACGAGCGCCAGCGCGCCGAGCGTCGCGCCCCACAGCAGCAGCCCGATCCCGACGACGGCGGCGAGCCGCGACGCGCGGAATTTCGCGTGGTCCGGCGTGGGCGTGTCGTCGTCGATGACGGCGGGGTGGTGCTCGGACGAGTCGCTCGGGTGCGCACGCGCGCCGGAGAACTGCGAGGGCGCAACGCGGCCGCCGACGGCGCCGATCAATCCCGCGGCGACGATGATCGCGGGGAAGGGCGCCGCGAACACGTAGATCGCGACGAACGCCAGCGCTGCGACGGTCCATAGCGACGCGGACCTGAGCGTTCGCGAGCCGATGCGCCACGCGGCGTGCACGACGATCGCAGTCACCGCCGGCTTCACGCCGTAGAGCAGCGCCGCCACAGCGGGTGTGTTCCCGTACGCCATGTAGACCCACGATAGCGCGATCAGCACCAGCAGCGAGGGCAGCACGAACAGCGCGCCGGCAGCGATGCCGCCACGCGTGCGATGCATCAGCCAGCCGATATACGTGGCGAGCTGCTGCGCCTCGGGTCCCGGCAGCACCATGCAGTAGTTGAGCGCGTGCAGGAAGCGCGCCTCCGAGATCCAGCGGCGCCGCTCGACCAGCTCGTGATGCATCATCGCGATCTGTCCCGCCGGCCCTCCGAAGCTGATCCAGCCGAGCTTCCACCAGTAGCGCAGCGCCTCGGCGAACGTCGGAGTGCGAGGCGGCGCGGCTGATAGTGTCCCGGCCGTGGTCACGCTGCGCGCAGCAGGGCCGGATTCCAGCCGTGCGTTTCGCCTCGCGCCTCGCGGCACCATGCGTAGAGCGCGTCGTACATCAGCATGCCCCAGCGTAGCATGGCGTGATCGTCGTGGAACATGCGCGATAGGCCGAGCGACGCGGCGACCAGGCCCGACGATTCATGCGCCAGGTCGAGTGCGCCGGTGTCGGCGCCGCGCACGATGCGCGCGAGGTCATCGAGGGCACGGTCGTCGAGCGCGTGGATGCGAATGAACGCGTCGAAGCTGCAGCGCGCGCCATCGTGCGTGTATTTCACGTCGGGAACATCGTAGGGCTCCGCGTTGTTGGCGGCGGCAAAGGCGCGCACCTCTGCGTTGGGAACGTAGAAGAACTCCGCCGCGGGGTCGACGAAGCGGCGAACCAGCCATGGGCACGCGATGCGGTCGATCTTCGGGCGTGCGCGCGTCACCCAGCGCGAAGGCGCGGCCGCAGGCACGGTCTGCCCGCCGAAGGCGCGCCAGCCTTCCAGCCCACCCGCCAGGTATCGCGCCGTCAGGCCGCCGCGCGCCAGCGCCGCCGCGACGCCTTGGCCCAACTCGTGTCCGTGCACGCAATACACGACTACTTCGCGCCAGGGCTCGAGCGCGTGCGACCACGCGTCGACCGCGCCCGGGTCGCAGCGGATCGCATGCGGGATCAGCACCGGATCGCGCGCGAAGGATTCGGCGCGTCGCACGTCGAGCAGCGCGGGCGGCGGAAAGGCGCGAAACGCCCCGGCGAGCTGCGCTGCGGAAACAGGTATTGCGGCAGCTGCGGGAGTTGCTGGAGAGGTCACATCCATGATTGCCTCCTGCCGTGAGCACGGCAACGAAGCAGACTTGGACGGGATGTCGTTGCGGCGGGGCGTCTGCAAGCCCCAAACACATCATACGGTCGCCATCGCGACCGCGTCAAACGGCGATCAGATCAGCCCTTCGAGCAGCTGCACGTCGACAAGCTCGCCCGCAGCGACGTTGCCGACATCGCTGCCCAGCACAATGAAGCAGTTGGCCTGCGACATCGACGACAGGATGCCCGAGCCCTGGTCGCCGGTCGTGCGCGCGGTGTAGCCGCCATTCGCATCGGCGGTGAGAATGCCGCGCTGAAATTCGGTGCGTCCAGGCACCTTGCGGATCGGCGCCGACAGCGCCACCTTGAACATCGGCAGCGGCGCGACGTCGCGCTGACCCTGCATGATGAGCAGCGCGTCGCGCACGAACTGGTAGAACGTCACCATCACCGAAACGGGATTGCCGGGCAGCCCGAAGAAATGCGCGCCGCCGATCTTGCCGTAGGCGAGCGGGCG
>JBDTZQ010000038.1:0-22937 GCA_040005035.1 Betaproteobacteria bacterium
TGCACCGCGCCCAGGTCCTTCTGGAAGGCGATCGCACCCATCATCGAGCTCATCATCATGTCTGAGCGCGCCTGCAGGTTATGGGGCTCGTGGACTGCGCTGCGGATCGCGCGGGCGGCGATGCGCGTGCCCTCGAGCGCGATGCCGTCGCACAGAGGGTGGTACGCGGGCGACAGGTACGACTCGACGTTGTGGGTGAGCGCGTCCATGCCGGTGGCGGCGGTGATGTGCGGCGGCAGGTCGAGCGTGAGCTCGGGATCGGCGAACACCGCCTTGGCGAGAAGCTTCGGCGAGAAGATGATCTTCTTGATATGCGTCGTGTCGTCGGAGACCACGCTCGATCGGCCGACCTCGGAGCCGGTTCCCGAGGTCGTCGGCAGCGCGACGAACCAGGGAAGTTCGCGGTCGATGGCGCGCACCCTTGGATGGTCCCATGCGTACTCGAGCACGTCGCCATCGTGCGTGGCCATCAGGGCGATGGCTTTGGCGACGTCGAGCGCGGCACCACCGCCGAGGCCGATGACGGCGTCGGCGCGGTGGACCTGGTACGCGGCTGCGCCGCGGGTGACTTGGCTGGCGACCGGGTTGCCGACGATGTCCGAATAGACCCCGACCTCGAGGCCCTGCAGATCGGCGACGAATGAGGCGAGCATCGGCAGCGGCGCGATGCCGCGGTCGGTGACGATCAGCGGGCGGGTCACGCCCTTCGCCTTGAGGTGATCGGCGACGAGCTTGCGCGCGCCCGGGCCGAAATGAATGGGGGTGGGAAAAGCGAATCGGTCGATTGTCATTGCGTACGCGTGGCCTGCATCAGATGATCTCGAAATAGCGCTTCAGTTCCCAGTCGGTGACCGCGTCGAGCCACTGGCGCCATTCCCATTCGCGCGTCGCGGCGAAATGGTCGACGAACTCGTCACCAAAGAAGTCACGCGCGATCTTCGAGTTGCGGAAATTGCGCGCGGTCTCGATGAGCGTGCGCGGCGCTCGCGGCACGTCCTCGGCGCCCTGGTTGGTGCCGTGGATCGGCTTGGCGGTGAGCTTCAAGCCTTTCTCGATGCCGTACAGCCCGGCGGCGAGCACGGCAGCCGTGCCGAGGTACGGGTTCATGTCGGCGCCGGGGCAGCGCGTTTCCAGCCGTGTCGACTTGGGCGACCCGGCGATGACGCGAAAGCTCGCGGTGCGATTGTCGAGTCCCCACGTCGGCTTGACCGGTGCCCAGAATCCGTCGACCAGGCGCTTGTAGCTGTTGATCGTCGGCCAGAACATCGGTGCGAACTCCAGCAGGCAAGCGATCTGACCCGCCAGATAGCTCTCGAAGACCTTGCTCATGCCGTTGCGGCCGGCTTTGTCGTAGAAAACGTTCTTCCTGCCATCGGTGAGCGACTGATGGATGTGCCCCGAACAGCCCGGATACTGCGCGCTCCACTTGGCCATGAAGCTGGGCATGATCCCGAATCGCGAACCGATCTCCTTGGCGCCGGTCTTGAACAGGATGGCGCGGTCGGCGGCTTCGAGCGCTTCGGAGAACTGGATCGCGGCCTCGTAGACGCCGGGTCCGGTCTCGGTGTGCAGCCCTTCGATGGGGATGCCGAACGCGCCCATCTCTACCATCAACGCCTTGAAGAACTCGCGGTTCTCGTTGGCGCGGATGAGCGAGTAGCCGAACATGCCGGGCGTGATCGGGTCCGGGCGCACGTACGCCTTGTCGGCCCACGACTGCGGCGTCTCGGCAAAGTTGAACCACTCGAATTCGATCCCGCACATCGGCGCGAGTCCGAGCTTTTCGGCGCGCGCGAGCACGCGCTTGAGCGTCTGGCGCGGGCACAGCGGATGCGCCACCTGCTTGCCCTTGCGCTCGGTGACGAACTCGCCGAGAAAAAACGGTATGCCGTCGTCCCACGGGACGTTGCGATGCGTTCCCAGGTCGAGGCGCGCCAGTGCGTCGGGAAAGCCTTTGTGCCAGCCGGTGTAGGTCGTGTTGTCGTAGCACTGGTCGGCGACGTCCCAGCCCAGGACGACATCGCAGAAGCCGAATCCGCTTTCGACCGCCGAGTAGAACTTGTCCTTGTGCAAATACTTCCCGCGCAGCACGCCGTCGATGTCGGACACCGCCACCTTGACGCGCTGGCCCGGCGATTCGCGGACGGCGTCGAGCACCTTCTTGACGGCGATGGCTTGCGGCATGAACCCCCCGGGATGTCGCCACCGTCGGTACCGTGGCGGCGAAGCGCGATTCTACCGCGGACGCGCGCCGCCCGCCGCGCATGGGACCCGGCGCGGGCCGGGCGTCGCATCGAAAATAGGCCACAATGACGGCATGGGGCGCAGATCATGAAGCGTGAACGAGCTGCGCGGAGTCCCGACGATGTTGCTTCGCGTGGCGTCGCCCTGGCGTCGCTCCACGCGGCGGTTGCGCTGTTCGGTTTTGCGGGTCTGTTCGGCAAGTGGATCGACCTTCCACCTCCGGCGATCGTGCTGGGGCGCGCAGGTATCGCGGCGCTCGCCTTGGGCGTGCTCCTCGCGGTTCGGCGCGAAAGCCTTGGGCGCTTCGAGTGGCGCATCGCGATCAGTGGCGCGCTGCTTGCGGCGCACTGGTTCACGTTCTTCCAGGCGATCCAAAGCGCCGGCGTGGCCGTCGGCCTGCTTGGCTTTGCGAGCTTCCCTGTGTTCGTCGTGCTGCTCGAGGCCATGTTTCTGGGACGCCAGGCAAGCACGCGCGAGCTGCTTGCCACCGCCCTCGTATGTACCGGACTGCTGCTGGTGGTGCCGAGCTTCGACTTCGGCGATCGCGCCGTGCAGGGACTGGCCTGGGGCGTCTTCTCCGGCGCGAGCTTTGCCTTGCTTGCGGTATGCAATCGCGCATTCGCGGCGGGCAGCAAGGCGCTCCGCATCGCGCTGTGGCAGAACGCCATCGCCGCGCTGTGCCTCGTCCCGGCCGTCGCGCTTGCGCCGTCGATGCCGAGCGCACACGACCTCATGATGATCATTGTGCTGGGCGTGGTGTGCACGGCGCTGGCGCACACGTTGTTCATCAAGAGCCTGCGCGCCGTGTCGGCGCATACCGCGAGCGTCGTGGCGTGTCTCGAACCGGTGTATGGAATCGCTTTGGCGGTCGTGCTGCTGCACGAGGTGCCAAACCTGCGCACGGCTGCCGGCGGCGTGATGATCGTCGGCGCGGCGATGTGGGAAACGCTCGCCGCACGGCCGCAGGAAGCCGCTGGATAGGACTTGAGGACGTGGCGTCGCGGCCCGCCGTTGTGTAGCATCGCGCTTGTACGACACATGAGCGCGAAGGGCCGCCCCGAGCGCCTCCAGTGCCCGGTGCGCCGGAGCGCGCCGCGCGAAGGTCGTCCAAGAGCGCGCACAGCGCGCATGAAGCGGGGATCGAAAGGTGCGGCAAGCTTGAGCCAATCGGAAAAACACACGGACAAATCACACATCGGCATCGTCGGGCTCGGCCGCATGGGCGCCAACATGGCGAGGCGGCTGGCGGCGGCGGGGATCTCGGTGGTGGGCCACGACCCCGATACGGCGGCGCGCGACGCGCTGCTCGCCGAGTCGAATGTCGCATGCGCCGATACGCTCGAGGCGCTGGTGCACGCACTGCCATCCCCGCGCGTGGTGTGGCTGATGGTACCCGCGGGTGAGCGCACCGATGCCGTGCTGGCCGACCTCGCGCCGCGGCTTTCATCGGAAGACGTCATCGTCGACGGCGGCAACGCCTTCTACAAGGATTCGGTGCGACGCGCCGTCGAGCTCGCCAGCTACGGCATCCGCTTCGTCGATTGCGGCGTGTCGGGCGGCGTGTGGGGACGCACCGAAGGTTACGCGCTGATGTTCGGCGGCTCCAGCGCCGCAGCGCATGCCATCGATCCTTTCGTGCGCGTTCTCGCGCCTGCGCCCGATCGCGGATGGCTGCATTGCGGTCCGAGCGGCTCGGGCCATTTCGTCAAGATGATCCACAACGGCATCGAGTACGGAATGATGCAGGCGCTCGCCGAGGGCCTGGCGTTGATCGACGGCAAGGAGGAATTCGGGCTCGACGTTGCCGCGATCGCGCAGATGTGGCGCCACGGCAGCGTCGTGCGCTCGTGGCTGCTCGATCTCACCGCCGACTTCCTGCGCGACGATTCGACGCTCGACGGTGTCGCGCCTGTCGTCGCCGACTCGGGCGAGGGACGGTGGAGCGTGCTCGAGGCGGTAGAGCAGGGCGTGCCGGCGCCGGTGCTGTCTCTGGCGCTGATGGCGCGCTTCGCAAGCCAGGGCAACGCCGATTACACGAGCCGCCTGCTGGCGATGATGCGCAAGAGCTTCGGGGGACATCGCATCGAGAACAGCGGGACCGGCACGAAGGTCGATTCATGAGCGCGACGGCTTCCCCGCGCGCCGGGTTGGGTAAATGAGTCGAAGCGCGCAGCGCGGAGGTAGTCCCGTGAGCGCGATGGGCGCCCGGAGTGCGGCAGCGCAATGAGCGGCAGCGCGCAGCGCGGAGTTTTGCGATGAGCGTGGTGCTCATGGGCGTGTGCGGCTGTGGCAAGACCAGCGTCGGGCGCGCGCTGGCCGACGAGCTGGGTTGGGCATTCCTCGATGCCGACGATTTTCATCCGCCCGCCAACGTCGCCAAGATGGCGGCGGGCATCGCGCTCGATGACGAGGACCGCTGGCCCTGGCTCGATCGCCTGCGCGGCGAGCTCGAGAGCATCGAGGCGCGCGGGGAGCACGCGGTGATGGCATGCTCGGCGCTGCGCCAGCGTTACCGCGACCGGTTGTCGCGAGGACGCGAGCTGCGCTGGGTCTTTCTCAAGGGTGACATGGCGACCATCGAGCCGAGGATGTCGTCGCGCAGCGGTCATTTCATGCCGGCGTCGCTGCTCGAGAGCCAGTTCGCCGCGCTCGAGGAGCCGCCGACGGCGATGGTGGTCGATATCCGGCAAAGCGTCGCCGCGCAGGTCGCGCAGATCAGCGCCAACCTTCGCTCGACGGTATGAAGCCGGAGGACAAGGCGGCACAGGCGACCGCGGTCACGCAGCTCGGTCGCGAGCCGCGCGCGCACCTGGGCGCGGTAAACACGCCCGTCTACCGCGCTTCCACCATCCTGTTCGATCGCGTGGCCGATCTGGAATCCGCCATGAAGGGCACGTATCCCGGCGTGGTCTACGGGCTGCATGGCATGCCGACGGTAACCGATTTGCAGTCGGCGTTCGCCGAGCTTGAAGGCGGCCACGCCGCGCTCGCGGTGCCGTCGGGGCTTGCCGCGATCACGCTGGCGCTGCTCGCGACCACGGCTGCCGGCGATCACGTGCTGATGACCGATTCGGTGTACGGGCCGACGCGCCGGTTTTGCGAGAACCAGCTCAAGCGCATGGGCGTCGAGGTTACCTACTACGATCCGCTGATCGGCAAGGACATCGGGCTCGCCATGCGCGACAACACCCGGGTCGTGTACGTCGAGTCGCCGGGCTCGCTTTCCTTCGAGGTGCAGGACATCCCGGCCATCGCCGAGGTCGCGCACCAGCGCGGCGCGCTGGTGATGCTCGACAACACGTGGGCGACGCCGCTCGGCTTTCCGGCCTTCGCGCGCGGCGCGGACGTGTCGGTGCACGCCGGCACCAAGTATCTCGGCGGGCATTCCGACGTGCTCATCGGCCTCATCACCTGCACTGAGGCGACCTTTCCGCGCATGCACCGGCTGTGGACCGACATGGGCGTCACCGCCAGCGCCGACGATTGCTTCCTGGCGCTGCGCGGATTGCGCACGCTGGCGCTGCGCCTCGAGCGGCACACGGCGAGCGCGCTCTCGATCGCGCAGTGGCTGCGCACGCAACCCGAGGTCGCGGAAGTCATCTTCCCGGCGCTGCCCGGATCGCGCGGTCACGCGCTGTGGGAGCGCGATTTCAGTGGCGCCTGCGGCCTGTTCGCGGTCGTGCTCAAGCCGGTGTCGAAGCAGCGTGTCGATGCCATGCTCGACGGCATGCGGCTTTTCAAGATGGGCTTCAGCTGGGGCGGCTTCGAGAGTCTGATCATTCCGATCGATCCCAACCGCACGCGCAGCGCCTCGCGCTTCGAGACGCAGGGGCCGTGCCTGCGCCTTCACGTGGGGCTCGAAGGCGTCGACGACCTGATCGTCGACTTGTCGGACGGCTTCGCGCGCCTGCGCGCCTGATCAGGATTCTCTCGACACAGTACTGGACGAGCGTGTTCCATACGCGCTTGTCTTACGCGCGATGGTTGCTCGCGTCACTCGCCCTCCACGCCGAAATACACTTTCTGTACCCGCGCATCGGCGCGGATCGCTTCGGGAGGGCCTTCGGCGATGATGCGCCCGCGATCGAGAACGATGATGCGGTCGGCGTAGGCGAAGACCACGTCGACATCGTGCTCGGTGAACACGACGGCAACACCGTCGGTCCGCGCGATCGCCGAGACGAACTGCATGACGGTCACGCGATCCGCAGGCGCGGTTCCGGCAGTCGGCTCGTCCATGAGCAGCAATCGCGGCGAGGCGGCCAACGCGATGGCGATCTCGACGCGCTTCAGGTCCGCATAGGCGAGCTGGCCGCACGGCCGGTCGGCCAGTGCGCCGGCGCTGCAGCGCGCGAGCAAGGCACCGGCGGCCGCGGCGTAGGCGCGCAGCGCCCCAGGTAGAAGGCTCCATTGACCTCCGGCGTGACACAGCAGCGCGATCTGCACGTTTTCGCGCACGCTCATCGAGGCGAACGTGGCCGCGGTCTGGAAGGTTCGCGCCACGCCCTGCGCCGCGATACGGTGCGGCGGCAATCCGTCGAGGCGCACCGCGCCCTGGCTGGTTCGCAAACGCACGCTGCCGCGATCGGCGGCGAGCTGCCCGTTGATCAGGTTGAAGCATGTTGTCTTGCCTGCCCCGTTGGGACCGATCAGCGCCAGCCTCTCGCCGGCTGCAACGTCGAAGGAGACGTCGTCGACCGCGACGACCCCGCCGAACGCCTTGCGCAGGTGCGAAACCGACAGCAACGGCGCACCTGTCGACCGCAGGGCGCGCGCGTCTTCCACGCTCATGGCGAGGGCCTGCTTCGGGGCAGCGCGGACACCGCGCCAGCGACGCCCGCCGGAAACGCCAGCACCAGCGCGAGGATCACAACGCCCATGATGGCGCGCCAGTACTCGGTCGCGCGCGGCAGCGCGTCCTGCATCCAGGTAAACGCCGTGGCACCGATCAGCGGCCCGAGCACGAAGTCGACGCCGCCCAGGAGCACCATGACCAGCGCGTCGACCGATCGCGGGATCGCCAAGCTCTCCGGCGATACGCTGCCCTTGGAGAACGCGTAGAGCGCGCCGGCGAGTCCCGCGAAACCGCCGGCGATGGCGAAGGCGACCCACTGCGTGCGGCGAACGTCGACGCCTATCGCGCCGGCGCGCAACGGCGAATCTCGCGCGGCGCGCAGCGCGTAGCCGAAGGGCGTGCGCGATATCGCAGCGAGCGCGGCGATGCCGGCGCCGGCAAGCGCCAGCACGAAGCCGTAGTACGCCGCGCGCGATGACAGCCACCCGGCGGGCCACACCCCGATGATCCCGTTGGAGCCGCCGGTGACATCGTCCCATTGCATTGCCAGCGACCACACGATCTGCGCGAAGCTAAGCGTGAGCATCGCCATGTAGACGCCGGAGAGCCGCACGCACAGCCAGCCGAAGGCGAGCGCGCCAACGAAGGCGACCGGAACCGCGACCAGCAGCGCAACGGGCGTATCCCATCCGTTTCTCACCGCCAGCGCCGCCGCATACGCGCCGAGGCCAAAGTAGCAGGCGTGGCCGAAGGAGATCATGCCACCGGGGCCCAGCAGCAGTCGAAGGCTGGCCGCGAACAGCGCGAACACAAGCACGTCGGCGGTGAGAACGAGCGTGTAGTCGTCGGCGACGAGCGGCAGCAGCGCCATCGCCACGGCGAGCACCGCCACGCCGATCAGGGTGGCGCGTCCGATCGGCGTTTCGCTGGCGTGGCGCTCGGTCGCCGCGGGCGGAGTGAGATCGGGCGCGCGTCCGAACAATCCCTGCGGCTTGATGGTGAGCACCACGGCCATCAGCACGAACTGGGCGACCGCGGTCAGCTTCGGAAACTCGATCGTTACCCCGCCGATATCGACGCTGCCGAGCGCGATGCATAGCGACTTGGACAGGCTGATCGCGACCGCGGCGATGAACGCGCCCGGCACCGAGCCCAGCCCGCCGACCACCGTCACAACAAAGGCGTCGGCGATGCTGGCGAGGTCCATGCCCAGCGTCGCCGGCTCACGTGGCAATTGCAGCGCGCCGGCGAGCGCGGCGAGCCCCGAGCCCAGGGCGAACACGCCGGTGTAGAGCGCGCGCTGGTTGATGCCGAGCGCGGACGCCATCATGCGGTTCTCGCTCGCGGCGCGCACCAGCATGCCGAAACGCGTGCGCGTGATCAGCCACCACAGCGCGAGCAGCACCCCGGGCCCGACGACCAGCAGCAACACGTCGTACGACGGCAGCGCGCCGCCCGCGAGACTGATCGCGCCGGACAATCCCGGCGCGCGGGGACCGAGCAGATCCTCGGGCCCCCACAGCGCCAGCACCGCGTCTTTGATGACGAGCACCACGGCGAACGTGGCGAGTAGCTGCAGCAGCTCCGGCGCGCCGTAGAGCCGCCGCAGTAGCGTCGATTCGAGCAGCGCGCCGAGCGTCGCGACCGCGCAGGCGGCGAGCAGCACCGCAATCCAGTAACCCGGCATGCCCGCCCCTGCGAAGCGGCCGATAAGGGTGTAGGCGAGATACGCGCCGAGCATCATGAGCGAGCCGTGCGCGAAGTTGACGATGCGCGTGACGCCGAAGATCAGCGTCAGTCCGGCCGAGAGCAAAAACAACGACGACGCGCTGGCGAGCCCGTTGGCGAGCTGCAGGACCAGCGCGGAGCCACTCCTGCCGGGACCACGGTGAACGCAGCAGCGGGTTCGGCGGCGGCGGGCAATCGCGTCGACCTGCGCGCGCCCCCGCGCCATCCGGACCCGGCGGCTACGCGCACGCGATCAATCGGGCGGACGGTGCGCGCGCACCCAATCGTCGGAGGGGAGGTAATTCCTGCCGTCGGCGTATTTCCAGTCGACCATCACGCCCTTGCCGTCCTTCACCGCGATGCGCCCGACGTACGCGCCCATGGTCGATTGATGGTCGATGGCGCGATAGACCACCGGGCCGAAAGGCGTGTCGACGGACAAGCCCGAGAGCGCCGCGATCAGCTTGTCGGTATCGGTCGAGCGCGCCTTGCGCAGGGCGGCGGCCGCGGTCATCACCACGCTGTACCCGACCACCGATCCCTGTCGCGGATAGTCCTTGTACTTTGCCTGGTAGGCGTCGAGGAAGCGTTTGTGCTCGGGCGTCGAGATCGCGGACCACGGATAGCCCGTCACGTACCAGCCCGTGGGCGCTTCCTCCTTCAACGGATCCAGATATTCCGGCTCGCCGGCGAGCAGGTTGAACACGGGCAGGCCCTTGAACAGTCCACGCAGCTCACCCTCGCGCACGAATTTGGCGAGGTCGGCGGCGAACAGCGACGAAAAAATGGCGTCCGGCTTGGCGTCGGCGATCGCCTGCACCACCGGCCCGGCGTCGATCTTACCGAGCGGCGCGGCGAACTCGACGAACTCGATGCCCGACGTCTGCAACGCGATCATCTGCTGCTTGAACGCGGCGGTCGCCGACTTGCCGTACTCGTAGTCGGGATACACGATCGCCCAGCGCCGCTTGTTCAGGCGCGCGGCGTCGGGCACCAGCATGGCGGTCTGCATGTAGGTCGAGGGACGCAGGCGGAACGTGTATCGGTTGCCGTTGTCCCACACCACCTTGTCGGTCAGCGGCTCGGACGCGATGAACAGCACCTTGCGCTGCCGCGCGAAGTCGGCGACCGCGAGGCCCACCGCGGACGAAAATGTCCCCATGATAAGCGCGACCTTTTCGCGCGACACCAGCTCTTCGGCCACGCGCACCGCGTCGCCCGGCGCACCGGTGTCGTCGCGCACGACCAGCTCCAGCGGGCGGCCGATGACACCGCCGCCGCGGTTGATCTCGTCGATGGCGAGCTCCATCCCCTTACGGTAGGGATCGAGAAAGGCGGGAAACGTCTTGTAGCTGTTGAGCTCACCGAGCTTGATCGGCTGGGCGAGCGCCGTTCCGGCCACGAGCGTAGTGAATGCCAGCGCAGGGACTAGCATGAAGCGTAGGGTCATCTTGTCTCCAGGACAGCAGCGTCGATGCGGCAGGCACGGCGCATGCGCCTTGCTGGAGGGATGATAGCGGTCACGGGGCTTCCGGGGAACCTTCGCTTGTTCTATGGATATGAGCCGAAGGCGCTGCTTTGCCGGCGCGCGGCAGGTAAAATCGGCGGTTTGCCCCGGCTGTTGGGGCTGTCGGGTGCAGCTGTTGGGTCCATGAGCGCGCGCCAACGTCGCCGCGCACGGTGACCTTCCGCGCACTTGTCCTCGCACCCGTTCTGCTGCCGCCCATGCTGACCCCTCACTACGGCATCACCTTCGAAGGCCTTTACTCGGTCGACGGGCTCGCTCGCGTTGATGCGGCGTTCCTGACGCATCTCGAGCACGCCGACGTGGCGCTGTACAACCGGCTGCGCGCGGGTCGCGCCAATCCCGCGACGCTGTCGCGCCTCGAAGAATCCGAGCTGCTCATCGCGCTGGCGCGTCATCTCGAGGACTTCATCGCACTCCTCTTCGGGGTCGTACCCGAAGTGTCGGCGCTGCAGGCGGCGCAGAACGAGCTCGCGCCGATCTACGCGTGCAAGCGCCAGGTCGTGCAGCGCAAGGCGCTCAATCGCTACAAGGTCGAGGTGGCAGCCGGATTCGACGGCGCGGCTTTGCGCGCGGCGCTGGAACCGAAGCTCGGCGTCGACCTCGTTGGCCTCGTGGGAGAACTCGCCTTCGCGCACGCGGTGGGTGCCTGGGCGCAGGACGAAGCCGCGCACGAAGCCGACATCGACCTGGCGCTGCGCTACGCGGCGTGGGCGGTGCAGACGCCGGAGGGTAAAGCTCGTCACAAGTCGGGCGTGCTGTTCAAGGCGCCACGCAAGCTCGACTTCATGCGACTGGTCCCCGTGACGGCCGAGACGCGTGACGACGTGCCGATGCTGCACCTCCCCGTCGAGCACCTACGCCGGCGTGAAGGATTCGCCCTCACCGATCCGGGGACCGATCTCGCCGGCGGACTCGACCAGGCGCACTACTGCATCTGGTGCCACGAGCAGCAAAAGGACTCGTGCTCGTCGGGCATGCGCGAGAAAAAATCCGCAGACTCGCCCGCAGGCGCGGCGCCGCCTTTCAAGAAGTCCGTGTTCGGCGTGACGCTCGCGGGATGTCCACTCGAAGAAAAGATCTCCGAGTTCCACAAGCTGCGCAGCGAAGGCTGGGCACTCGGCGCGCTGGCGATCATCTGTGTCGACAATCCGCTCGTCGCGGCGACCGGGCACCGCATCTGCAACGACTGCATGAAGGCGTGCATCTACCAGAAGCAGGAGCCGGTCGACATTCCGCAATCGGAGACGCGCGTGCTCAAGGACGTGCTGGCGCTGCCATGGGGCTTCGAGATCTATTCGCTCATGACGCGCTGGAATCCGCTCCACCTGCGCCGTCCGTTGCCGCTGCCAGCCACGGGAAAGCGCGTGCTCGTCGTGGGCACCGGCCCGGCGGGGTTCACGCTGACGCATCACCTCATCAACGACGGGCACACCGTGGTCGGGATCGACGGCCTGAAGATCGAACCGCTAGCAGCCGAAATCTCGGGCGTGACGGTGCGCGGCGCGCGGGTGCCGTTTTCGCCGATCCGCGACATCGAGACGCTGCGCGAGCCGCTCGACGAGCGCGTGATGGCGGGCTTCGGCGGCGTAGCGGAATACGGCATCACCGTGCGCTGGGACAAGAATTTCCTGAAGCTCGTCCGGTTGCTGCTCGAGCGGCGTGACCGCTTCGCGCTCTATGGCGGCGTGAGATTCGGCGGAACGCTCGACGCGGCGGGTGCGTTTGCGATGGGCTTCGACCACATCGCGCTCGCCGCGGGCGCCGGCAAGCCGACCGTGCTCGATCTCCCCAATGGGCTCGCCAACGGTGTGCGCACCGCGTCGGATTTCTTGATGGCGCTGCAACTCACGGGGGCCGCCAAGCGCGATTCGGTGGCCAATATGCAGCTGCGCCTTCCGGTGGTCGTGATTGGAGGCGGGCTCACCGCGATCGACACCGCGACCGAGTCGCTCGCGTACTACCCGGTGCAGGTCGAGAAGTTCGTCTCCCGCTATGAAACCCTTGTCGCCGAAGCGGACGAAGCGTCGGTGCGCGCGGCGTGGCAAGACGACGAGCGCGATGCCGCCGACACCTATCTCGAGCACGCGCGCGCGATCCGCGCCGAGCGCGAGCGGGCGCGCGCCGAATCGCGCGCTCCGCGAATTCGTGAGCTCCTCGACGCCTGGGGCGGGGTGACCATCGCGTACCGGCGTCGCCTTATCGACAGTCCTTCGTACACGCTCAATCACGAGGAAGTGGAAAAGGCCCTGGAGGAGGGCATCCATTTCGCCGAAGGTCTCACGCCGCTCGCCGTCGAGGTCGACGCCAAGGGTCGCGCCGCCGCGCTCGCGGTGTCGGTGCGGCAGCGTGACGGCGAAGGAGCGTGGCACGAAACCTCGCGCACGAGCCTGCCCGCCCGGACCATCCTCATCGCCGCGGGAACACAGCCCAACACGGTCGCCGCACGCGAAGACCCGTCACACTTTCACCTTGACGGTCGCTATTTTCAGGCGCTCGGCGAAGACGGACAGCGCGTCGATCCTGAGCGCGGCATAGCCAAGCCGAACACACCCCACGTGCTTACCGCGCTCGAAGCCGACGGGCGCGCCATCAGCTTTTTCGGCGATCTGCATCCTTCGTTCTTCGGCAACGTGGTCAAGGCTATGGCCAGCGCCACGCAGGGCTACCCGATCGTCAGCCGCATGCTGTCGCGCAGGCGCGCCGCGTCGGAGGTCAGCGACGCCGAGTTCATCGCCAGGCTCGACGGCGAACTGCGCGCGACGGTCGAGCGGGTGGAGCGCCTCACGCCCACCATCGTCGAAGTCGTGGTACGCGCGCCGGCCGCGGCGCGGCGATTCGCGCCCGGGCAGTTCTATCGGCTGCAGAATTTCGAGACGCTGGCCCGCGATGTCGATGGCACGCGACTCGCCATGGAAGGCCTGGCGCTGACCGGCGCGTGGGTCGATCGCGAGGGCGGCCTGGTGTCGACGATCGTCCTCGAGATGGGCGGCTCGTCGGACCTTTGCGCGCAGCTCGAGCGCGGCGAGCCGGTGGTGCTCATGGGCCCGACAGGCTCGCCCACCGAGATCGCCGCCGGCGAGACCGTGTTGCTGGTCGGAGGCGGGCTCGGCAACGCCGTGCTGTTTTCGATAGGACAAGCATTTCGCGAAGCCGGCTCGCGCGTGCTCTACTTCGCGGGCTATCGCAGGATCGTCGATCGCTACAAGGTCGCCGACATCGAGGCCGCGTCCGACGTGGTCGTCTGGTGCTGCGACGAGGCGCCGGGCTTCGCGCCCGACCGGCCGCAGGATCGGAGCTTCGTGGGCAACATGGTGCAGGCACTGGTCGCGTACGCGAAGGGCGAGCTACACGTATCGGGGGCGGCGGAGATCGCGCTCGCGGATGTCGACCGCGTCATCGCCATAGGCTCGGACGGCATGATGGCGGCCGTCACGGCGGCGCGCCACCGCGAGCTCGCGCCGTATCTCAAGGCGTCGCATCGCGGCATCGCGTCGATCAACTCGCCGATGCAATGCATGTTGAAGGAGATCTGCGCGCAGTGCCTGCAGCCGCAGCGCGATCCCGAGACGGGCAAGGTGCGCTACGTGTTCTCGTGCTTCAACCAGGACCAGCCGATGGACGCGGTGGACTTCGACGCGCTGCGCGCGCGCCTCGAGCAGAATGGCGCACAGGAAAAACTCACCGCGCAATGGATCGCACGCTGCCAGCGCGAAGCCGCGCGCGCTCCGGGAAGAGTCCTCCCCTAGACCACCCGCACGCGGATGTTCGGCAGGCCGTCGATGTGGCCTTCCATCACGTCGCCTGCGACCACGGGTCCGACGTTCTCGGGTGTGCCCGAGTAGATGATGTCGCCGGGCGCAAGCTCGAAGGCCTGCGACAGCTTGCTCACCTGCTCGGCGACCGACCAGATCATCTGCGACAGGTCGGCGCTCTGCTTGGTCTGGCCGTTCACCGACAGCCAGATCGCGCCCTTGGTGAAATGCCCGACCGACGCCGCGCTTTGCAGCGGGCCGAGCGGAGCCGAATGGTCGAAGCTCTTGCCGATCTCCCACGGCTTCTTTTCATCGCCCATGGCGCGCTGCAGGTCGCGCCGCGTCATGTCCAGGCCGACGGTATACCAGCCGACGCATTCGAGTGCCTTGTCGGCGGGAATGTTGTGTCCGCCCTTGACGAGCGCCGCGACCAGCTCGATCTCGTAGTGATAGTTCTTGGTCAGCGTCGGATACGGGTGATCGACGGTCTGTCCGGGAGGAACGATCTGGATCGCGTCGGTGGGTTTCTGGAAAAAGAACGGCGGCTCGCGATTCGGATCCGATCCCATTTCGCGCGCGTGCGCCGCGTAGTTGCGGCCGATGCAGTAAATACGGCGCACCGGAAACTGCTCGCTGCTGCCGGCGATGGGAATGGTGGTGCCTGCGACCAGGAACGGGCTGCGCGCTGGCGCTTGCGCACGCACCGGGACGGCGCAGGCTGCCGCGCCGCCGGCGGCGAGCGCCGCGGCGCCACGCAGCACGGAACGTCGCTTGCTGGATTTCATCGCATCTCCTCCTTGTTGGGCGCCCCGCCTCTTCGGAGGGGACGCTTGCCTACCGTCCCTTCGAGCTCGCCTTGGTCCGCGGCATGATGCGCGGCACTGACGGAGGCATGGGGCGTTTGCCCGCCGCGAACGGCTGCGCCGGCGCGCTCTTGTTGTCCTTGCCCTTGAAGCCCGTCGAACCCTTTCCCTTGGTCATGGCTTGGTCCCTTTTTGGTCGTCAGCAATACGCGAAGATCGGTGCCGCCATCGTACTCGTCCTGCATGCGCGCGCAAGATCAGGCATCGGGCGTGAGAAGTGACACACCGAGGCGCGCGCGTCGCGACAGCCATACGCTCGGGCGGTATCTCGGATCACCGTAGGTTTCGTAGAGCGCCTGCAGGATGCCGAGGATGCGAAGCGGCCCGAGCGCGTCGCCCCACGCCAGCGGCCCCATCGGGTACGCCAGGCCGAGGCGTACGGCGAGGTCGATGTCGGCGGGCGCGGCGATGCGCTGCTGCGCAATCTCGCAGGCGACGTTGACGATGTGCGCGATCACGCGCTGGGCGACGAAGCCCGGGCTGTCGCGTATGGTTTCCACCGGCACGCCGTCGGCGGCGAACAGAGAGCGCGCCGCATCGCGGGTTGCCGCATCGGTCACCGGAGTAGTCATCAGGGTGCGCTGGCGATCGAATCCGAACAGGCTGTCGAGCGCGACGGTGCGCCGTGCATCGAGCCCGTGGGCCAGCGCTTCCGAGGTCGCATCGCGGCCGAGCGGCAACACCACGCAGAGCGCATCGGGGGCGGGCTTTGCGCCGCCGTCGACGCGGACACCGAGCGCGCTTAGCAGCGTCGCCAGCGCATCACGCGTCGATGCTTCTGCCGGGCCGAGCCACACGTGCGCCGCGGGCGCGGCGGTCGCAGCGGGAGTCCCGGCTGGCTTGCCGTTAGACGTTCCCTCTGCGGCGTATGCGGCGGGTGGGGCCGCAGCGCCCGCGCCTGTCTCGCCGTAGTCGTAGAAGCCGCGACCGCTCTTGCGTCCGAGCAGGCCCGCCGACAGCCGCTGCGCCGTGATCGGCGAAGGCCGGAAGCGCGGCTCCTCGTAATATTGGCGGTAGATCGACTCCATCACGGGATGCGACACGTCAAGTCCGGTGAGGTCGAAGAGCTCGAAGGGTCCCATGCGAAAGCCCGCGGCGCGCTTGAGTATCCGGTCGATCGTGGCGTGGTCGGCGATGCCCTCCGATACGATGCGCAGCGCCTCGGTGCCGTAGCCTCGCCCGGCGTGGTTGACGATGAAGCCGGGCGTGTCGCGCGCGCACACCGGCGTGTGACCGAGCGCCGCGCCGAAATCGACCAGCTGTTGCTCGACCGCCGGCGCGGTGAGCAGTCCGGCGATGACCTCGACGAGTTTCATCAGCGGCACTGGACTGAAAAAATGCAGTCCCGCGACCCGATCGGGACGCGCACAGACGCTGGCGATGGCGGTGACCGGCAGCGACGAGGTGTTGGTGGCGAGGATGCACCGCTCGCCGACGACGGCTTCGAGCTCCCTGAACAGCGCCTGCTTGGCGTCGAGCTTCTCGACGATGGCCTCGACGACGATCGTGCACCCGGCGAGTCCATCCAGCGTGTCGGGCAATGCGATGCGCGCGACGGCGCGCCGGGCGTCGTCGGCCTGGATTCTTCCCTTGGACGCGAGGCCTTCGAGCACGTCAGCGATGGCGCGACGCGCGTCCGACGCGGCGCCGGGCCGGGCGTCGATCAGGCGCACCTCGAAGCCCGCCTGGGCGGCGATCTGCGTGATACCGCGACCCATGAGTCCGGCGCCGACGACGCCGACCACGTCGGTGCGCGGAGGCAAGGCTTGCGGGGGCGTCTGGGTCATGTGATTCCGGTGATGCAGCGGCGCAGCGCCGCGGAGCACAGTGTTTGCGCCCGCGTCCGATCGCAGGTCGCGCGTTCCATGCCGCGCTCCCGTCGGATCCGCATCGCGGACTCGTGCGGCGGTATTATGTGTCAAAACCGCGGTTGCCGAGACGCGAGCGTGCGCCGGCGATCGCGTTGCCCACTTCCCCGCGTCGTCACATGTCACGCATCTACACCTCGCACCTGTCGTCGGAGGCCGGGCTCGCGGATCGCGAGCGCGTGCTTATGTCGCTGCCGCGGCGTATCTGCGACATTCCGGCGCTGGCGGGTGATCCAGCGGCGGTGGCGCTGCGACACGAAGGCTTCGCGTGGACCTACGCCGCGCTCGACGAAGCCGCGCGGGGCGCGGCGGCCGCGCTCGGGGCCGCCGGCGTTCGCGGCGGGGATCGCGTCATGATCGTCGGCGAAAACTGTCCCGAGCTGCTCGTGCTGCTTTTTGCCGTGACCCGGCTCGACGCCTGGCCGGTGATTCTCAACGCTCGCCTGTCGCCGCGCGAAGTCGACGCCATCGCCGCCCACTGCACGCCGCGCCGCGCTGTATTCCTCGCCTGCGTGTCGGACGACGCGGCCGCGCACGCGGCGCGTGTCGGTGCGCACGAATCCCTGGCGCTCGGCGGGAAAGGTGGCGCGGTGATGACGCTGCGCAACGATGGCTGTATCGCGGAACCGGTGCACGCGGACGCGGCGCGACAAGTCGGCGCGCTGATCTACACTTCGGGGACGACGGGCGACCCTAAGGGCGTGATGCTGAGTCATCGCAACCTTCTGTTCATCGCCCGAATCTCGAGCGCGCTGCGCGCGCTGCGCCCGACCGACCGCGTGTACGGCGTGCTGCCGATCTCGCACGTCTACGGCCTCGCCTCGGTCAGTCTCGGCACGCTCTACGGGGGTGCGTGCCTGGAGCTGCAGACCCGCTACACGCCACAGGCGATGCGCGACGCGCTCTATGAAGACGGCGGCCTGTCCATGCTGCAGGGCGTGCCGCCGATGTACGCCAAGCTGCTCGATCTCGTCGACGGCGAGGGCGAGGGCGCGCGCGCGCCGCGCCTGCGTGCCTGCTTTTCCGGCGGTGCGCCGCTCGACGCCGCGCTCAAGCGGCGATTCGAACAGCGCTTCGGGGTGACGCTGCACAACGGCTACGGACTCACCGAGGCATCGCCGACGATCGCGCACACGCGCCTGGACTCGCCGCGCGCCGACTGCGCCGTCGGACCGCTGCTGCCAGGGGTGGAAGCGCGCCTCGTCGACCCGCGCGCGCACGATCGTTGCGATGCGCCCGAGGGCGAGCCCGGCGAGCTGTGGGTGCGCGGACCCAATGTCATGCTGGGCTACTATCGCAACGCCGCGCTCAGCGCCGCCACGATCGACGCCGACGGCTGGCTCAACACCGGCGACCTGGCGCACTGCGACACGGACGGCACGTTGCGCATCGTCGGGCGCACCAAGGAGCTCATCATTCGCTCCGGGTTCAACGTCTATCCCGCCGAAGTCGAGGCGGTGCTCAACGCGCACCCGGCAATCCTGCTCTCCGCGGTGGTCGGGCGCGCCGTCGACGGCAACGAGGAAGTCGTCGCTTTTGTCGAGCTGCGCCCCGGTTGCCGCGCGAGCCCGACCGAGCTGGCGACGCATGCGCGCTCGATGCTGGCCCCCTACAAGCAGCCTGCCGAGATCCGCATCGTCGACGCGCTGCCGGTCGCTGCCAACGGCAAGGTGCTCAAGCATCGCCTCGCGCAGCACGTCGCGCGCGCACCTGCCGCGAGCGTCTAAGGCGACGGCGGCGCCTCGCGCGGCGGCAGCCATGCCGACGGGAAACGCGGCACCGTTGCGGTAAAATTCGCACCGGAGACACGATGCATGACATTCCCGGCACCCTGCTTGCGGCGACGATCTGGACCTATTGGATCGGGGTCGGCGTGATGATCGCGCGCGTCAACCGCCGCTCGCGCCGACTTGGAGGTCTCGTTCCCGAGCAGCGCCTCGAGCGCTACCTGTGGCTGCTGATCGTGCCGGTGGTCGCTGCCTGGATCGTGCTGCCGTACCTGGCGCTGGTGCGCCGCAGCGCCTGGCTGCACACGCCCGCGTTCGCGCTGACACAGCCCGAGTACGCGGCGCTGCGCTGGGTCGCCGCCGCCTGTGCGGTGCTCTGCCTGATACTGACGGCGTGGTGCTGGGCGCGCATGGATCTCAACTGGAGCATGGCGGTGAGCGACGAGCACCGTGGCGAGCTCATCGTCGACGGGCTGTTCGCGCGCGTGCGGCATCCGATCTACGCCTTGTCCGTGATGCTGATGATCTGCTCGGCGATCGTCGTGGCGACGCCGCTCATGGTTGCGGTGGCGGTGCTGCACATCGTGCTCATGGACGTGAAGGCACGCAACGAGGAGCGCCACATGCTGCGCGTGCATGGCGATGCCTACGCGCGCTACCTTCGGCGGACGGGACGCTTCGTGCCTCGGCTCGGCGCAACCCCTGCGTAAGGCCGTGTCCGCCGCCGGGTGTCGCCGACGCGCTGCGAAGGACGCGTGGCCGATCATCGCGATCGTGGTCGCATGGGGCTGCACATCGGGCTGCACATCGGGCGGCACATCGCCGTCGCGTGGCATCGCCGCGAGCGCCGTCGAGGCTGCGAACTTCGCCATGCCGGGGCTGCCGGTCGTGAGCGACGCGACGCGGGACGAACGCATCCTCGCGCTCGACCCCGAGAACATCTCGGCGGCGCAGGTGCGCGAGATGCTGGCGGCGGCGCCGGCGCCGAGGATCGTCGCCCTGCAGGGCAGCGTCACGTTCGTCACGATGGAGCCGCTGGCGCAGTTCCTGGTGGCGATGGGCTATCCGGAGGCGCGTCTGCGCAACCCGGCGGACGGATCGCTTTCGTATTCGAGCTTCGCCGACAGCGCGAGGCTCGCCGGCGTGCTCGCCTGGCATTACGAGCGCGAGGGCATGATGCCGATGCTCATCGGGCACAGCCAGGGCGGGATGCTGGCGATCCGGGTATTGCACGAGCTGGCGGGTGAATTCCACAGCTCCATCGATGTCTGGAATCCGCTGGAGGATCGCGACGAAGGCAGGGCGTGGATCACCGATCCGGTCGACGGAAAGCGCCGCGACGTGATCGGCCTCAAAGTGGGATTCGCCTCCGCGCTCGCCACGGGCAAGCTGCCGCGCATCTTCCTCGGGCAGTGGTCGATGCTGGGCAAGCTTCGACAGATCCCTGATTCGGTGGTCGATTTCACCGGAGTCATCATTCTCTGGGACCCGATCGCGGGAACATTTCCGGGCGGTGAGCCGTACCGTGCGCAAGGCAGCGCGAACGTGCGCAACGTCGAGCTGCCCGCGGGCACCAGTCACATCGGCCTTCCCGACATGCGGACGTTGGGCCGCGATCCGGCGACGCGTGCTGCGATCGACGCCTATCGGCCGGTGGCAGACGGCTCGGCGTCCGCCTTGGAGGGCGTCGTGGTGGATGAGCCAGGCAAGCTCGTCGCTGCCGCAGAGCTTTGGTACGGCGTGAAAAAGCATTGGTGTCTCGAGGCGCAGCGCGTAATCCGCGCCCGTCGCGCGCACGCCGCGAGCACCCCGCGGTGAAGCGGCGCGTCAACCTGTTCCAGGCGGCGATGCTGCGCTGGCGCGCACTCTATCCGTACAACGCGGTCCACGTGGTGCGTCTGGCCGGGGCGCCGGACGTTGCAGGGCTGCGTGCGACGCTCGCCGCACACCTCGCTTCGCTCGGTCTCACCGGCCTCGAGCTCGACCCGCGACGCCAGGCCTTCGAGTGGACCGGCGGCGAGCCGTCGGTCGAGCTTCGCGAGGTTGAAACCGCAGGCGACGCGCGGGCGGCGCTAAGCGCGGAGATCGAGCGCGAGCTCAATCGCGCCTTTCCCGAGCGCGGGCGCGTCGACCCCTTTCGCTTTTTCGTCATCGACCTCGGGTCCGCGTTCGAGCTCGGGCTTGCCTACGATCACTACGTCGCCGGCGGCGATTCGATCGTACGGCTGATGCGAGGTATCGTGGCGCGACTCGAACCATCGGCTCGCGATGTAACCTCCGCAGGCGCGGCACCGCTGCGTCGCTATGGACCCTCGTACGCGTTGCTGCTCGGCCGCCAGGTGTTGCCGATCATCCGCGGGCTTCCGGCGCTGGCGCGCATGGCGGCGAGCTGCCGGCGGGCGATTCGCATGCGGTTCGCGTCGCCGCAGGATGGATACAACGCTTTCCTGCTCGAGCGCGTGGACGCCGACGATCGTGCTCGCCTGGAAGGTCGTGCCCACGAATGGGGTGTCACCACGCACGACTTACTGCTCGCGATCATTCTCAAGAGCGTATCGCCTCTGGCCCGTCCTTCCGATGAGACCGCGCGCCGCAACGAGATTGCCATCGCGGCGATCGTCAACATCCGCGCCGACCTCGGTGCGGGTGCGAAGAACGCGCTCGCGCCGTGTCTGGCGTCGTTTCGCGTCGGCCATCGCGTTCCACGCGACATGGGAATGCGCGAGCTCGCGGTGTCGGTGCACGCGCAGACCGATGTCATCAAGCGCAGCAAGCGGTACCTGCAGACACTGGTCGCGCTTGGGCTCACCGGCTTCGAGTGGGCGTTCATGTCGGTGCCACAGCGCCAGCGCTTTTTCCCCAAGCATTTCCCGGTGAGCGCGGGCAGCACCCCGCTCAATGTCGACGTGCTGTGGAGGGACGGAGGCGCTACGCCACCGCTCGACTACGTCCGCGGGGTCTCGACCGGCCCGCTGGCGCCGATGGTGATCGCGTTCACCATGGTCGGCGGCGCCATCAACATCGGCATCTCCTTTCGTACCACGGTCTTCGTGCGCCCTGCCATCGAAGGCGTGGCGGCTGATATGCTTCGCCTGATCCGGACACTTTGACGATGCAGCCCATCGCTTCACCCGCCTTGTTGGTCTCTTTCGCTCCGCGCGTCGCGCCTGCGCGCGCCCGCATCACTGCCTGGCTCGCCTTCGCGGCGATCGCGCTGCACGGCTGCGCCGCCCCCCAGCAGGCGGTCGTGCCGGAGCGCGCGGGCCCGGTCGCGCCGTTCGTCGCGCCGGTGCTGCCGGCGATGGATCCATTGCTCGAGCAGCGCATCCTGGCGCTGGACCCGGAAAAGATTTCCGAAACCGACGTGCGCACGACGCTGGCGACCGGCCCCACGCCGCGCATCATCCTGCTCCACGGCGGCGTGGTCGGAACGCACCTGCTGATGGCGTCCTTCGGCCGGTTCCTCTCGGGCATGGGCTACCCTGCCGACCGGATCCGCGATCCTTCCGACAATGCGTGGTCGCAGCAACCCTTCGGCAGCACCGAGCGTCTTGCCGGCGAGGTGGCCTGGCATTACGAGCGCGACGGGGTGCGTCCGATGCTGGTCGGACACAGCCAGGGCGGCATCCAGACGGTGAAGGTGCTCTACGAGCTCAACGGTGCTTTCACCGAGAAAATCCGGGTCTGGAACGCCCCCACCGACACCGCCGAGCCGCGCACTTGGATCGTCGACCCGCTCAGCAAGGCGCAGCGCCCCGTGGTGGGAACGTCGGTGTCGTTCGCCGCGGTGGTCGGCGCCGGCGGCATCGCGCTGGCCGCGCCCGCGCACTGGGGCATGGCGGCGCGGCTGCGCAGCATTCCCAACACCGTCGACGAATTCACCGGCTTCATCATCGCCTTCGATCCGATCGCCTTGACCGGCCCCGGCGCAGGCAGCGCTGCCTACGAGCACAACGGCACCGCGGCGGTGCGCAATGTGGAGCTGCCGGTGACCTACAGCCACGTCTTCGTGCCGGTCACGCAGTCGCTCGCCACCGACCCGTCTATGCGCGACTGGCTCAACGCCTACGCGCCTGGACGCGACAACGGCGAGGCGCCGGGCAGCGCGGAGGGACGGGCGACCAATGCGCTGTTCGCCGGCGACGTCTGGTTCAGCATCAAGAAGCACTGGTGCATCGAGGCGCAACGCCTCATACGGTCAAAGACGACAGGAACGGCAACGCGATGACGGATCGCAACACGTAGCGGCGACTCCGGGAGGAAATCGCATGCGTACCTCACCGCGCCACCCGCGGCTCGCCGCGGCTGGCCACCGCGTGCTGCAACCGCTGTTGCAGCGCGTTTACGCCCGCCGGCAGATCTACAGCTCGACGAGCGCGCGCGCGGCCGAACTCCTGCGCGCCGTGCGCGCTCTTCTGGCGCGCGGCGAAAC
>JBDTZQ010000152.1:0-6830 GCA_040005035.1 Betaproteobacteria bacterium
TGAACCGCCTGCTCGACATGGGCGTCGAGGACTACCTGCTCACGTCGACCATCGTGGGCATCCTCGCGCAGCGCCTGGTGCGCACGCTTTGCCCGCATTGCAAGGAGCGCTATAGCGCGCTGCCCGAGGTGGTCGAGGAGCTCGGCTTGCGCAAGTTCACCGCCGAGCGCGACGTCATGCTCTATCACGAGAAGGGCTGCAAGGAGTGCGCGCAGACCGGTTTCTACGGGCGCATCTGCATCATGGAAATGCTGCCGATGACCGATCCGCTGCGCAGTCACGTGATGCGCCACGCGACGTCGACCGAACTGCGCGCGGAAGCGATCAAGGAAGGCATGGTCACGATGTACGAGGACGGCATGCGCAAGGCGCTGGCCGGGACGACGACCTTCGAGGAAGTTCTGCGCGTGACGCGCGAGAACTGAGGCGAGAACAGAGTCCCCGATGGCGCTGTACAAGTACAAGGCGGTGAACGCCGCCGGCGACATCGCAGCCGGCGAGCTCGAGGCGGCCAACGAATCCGAGATCGTCGATCGCCTGCGCGACCAGGGCTTGATGCCGATGCACGTCGAAGCCTCCGCCGGCGTGCGCACGCCGACGGGGGCGGCGATCGGTCCGCGCACCGGCTGGTTTACGCCGAAGCATGTCACCCGCGATCACCTTCTCGCGCTCACGCGCGAGCTGGCGACGCTGATGCGCGCCGGACTACCGCTCGATCGCGCGCTGGAAACCCTGATCAGTCTGGCGCCGACGCCGCCGGTCGCGCACCTGCTGCAGACGATCCGCGACGACGTTCGCGGCGGCAAATCGCTGTCTCAGGCGCTCGACGCGCATCGCACGGTGTTTTCGCGCTTCTACGTGAACATCGTTCGCGCGGGCGAGGCGGGCGGAGCGCTCGGCACCGTGCTCACGCGGCTTTCCGACACGATGGAGCGCAACAAGGACTTGCGCGAAAGCGTGAAGTCGGCGCTCATCTATCCGACGCTGCTCATCGGCGTCGCGATCACGTCGGTCATCGTGCTGCTCATCTTCGTTGTGCCGCAGTTTCAGCAAACGTTCGCCCAGTCCGGCAAGGCGCTGCCACTGCCGACGGAGATCGTCATCATCTTCGGCACGGCGCTGCGCAAGTACTGGTGGCTGATGATATTGATCGTCGTCGCCAGCATCTGGCTGGGCCGCAGGCGCCTGCGCGACGCGGGTGTGCGCTTTCGATGGGACGGGCGACTGTTGCGCATGCCACTGCTCGGCGATCTCGTTGGCAAGGTCGAGGTCGCGCGCTTCGCGCGCACGCTGTCGACGCTGCTCGCCAACGGCGTGACGTTGCTGGCCGGGCTCGCCATCGTCAAGGACACGATGGGCAACAGCGTCCTCGCGCAGGCGCTCGACGGCGTGATCACCATGCTCCGCGAGGGCAAGGGCTTCGGCAAGCCGCTCGCGGAGACCGGTCTGTATCCGAGGCTCGCCACGCAGATGATCCTGGTGGGCGAGGAATCGGGCCGGCTGGAGGAAATGCTCAATCGCGTCGCCGATGTTTACGACCGCGAAGTACAGATGGCGATCAAGCGCTTCCTCGCGGTTCTCGAGCCGACGCTGATCCTCGGACTCGCCGTGCTGATCGGCGGAATCGTGTTCTCGATTCTGCTCGGCGTCATGGGCATGAGCGAACTAGTCGGCTAGGGCACGCTCTAAGCCCTTCGCGCGCATCAGATAAACAGAGGAAACCATGCACAGCACGTCCCCGCAACCCGCTCCGCGCGGCAATCGCATGCGCGGCATGACGCTCATCGAAATTCTGGTCGTGCTCGTGCTTATCGGCGTCGTGATGGGCATCGTCGGCGGCAATTTCATCGGGCAAGGCGAGAACGCCAAGCGCAAGGCGGCAAAGATCGAGATCGAGCAGATCGGTCAGACGCTCGACCTGTACAAGCTCGAGGTCGGACGCTATCCCACCTCGCAGGAGGGCCTGCAGGCGTTGCTCAGCGCACCCGCCGGCGTCGGCAACTGGAACGGCCCCTACTGGAAAAAAGGAACGTTGCCGAAGGATCCCTGGGGCAACGAGTACAAATACACCGCTCCGGGGCAGCACGGCGCGTACGACATAGTGTCGCTGGGCTCCGACGGCAAGGAAGGCGGGGAAGGCTCCGCGAAGGACATCACGAGTTGGGAATGACCGCCATCCGACGCATCTCGCCACGACCGAGCGGCGTCACGCTGCTCGAGTTGATGATCGTCATTTCGATCATGGCGTTCGCGGTCGCCATCGTTCTGCCGATGCTGGGAAGTGGGGCGTCGACCGCCGAGCTCAAGGGCGCGGCGCGCGAGTTGGCGTCCGGTCTGCGCTACGCGCGAGGGCAGGCGATCGTGCAGCGCGGCGAGGCTTTCCTCGTCCTCGATATCGACGCGCGCACGTTTCGCATACCGCCTGATGCGAAGGTCCACCGCTTGCCCGACAAGATCGGAATCAAGCTGTTCACCGCGCAGCGCGACCTCGTGAATGAGAAGGTCGGCGCGATCCGCTTCTATCCGGACGGCGGATCGAACGGCGGACGCATCACGCTTGCCGCGGGCGAGCGCAAATTCGACGTCGATGTCGACTGGCTGACCGGCCGCGTCGCGATCCTGGACTGATGGTCAGCGTGGATGCGCGCATGAAAGTCTCCCTCACTCCTGCCTCTCTCCAGGTGGGAGAGGGGTTGCGCACGGTTTGCGCTGCTACCGCCGGCAGAAGCCGACGCGCGCGAGCGCGGCGGGTGAGGGGGTTTTCGCTGATCGAGGTGCTCGCCGCATTTGTCATTCTGGCGCTGGTCGGCACCGCGCTGTTCCGGCTTTTCTCCGGGGCGCTCGGCAACGCGTCGCTCGCCGACGAATACGGGCGCGCGACGTTGTACGCCGAAAGCAGGCTCGCGCTTCTCGGAATCGAGACGCCGCTGCGCGAAGGCACGCTCCAGGGCAACTCCGACGACGGCGTCTACACGTGGACGGCGAGCGTCGCCCCCTATACCCCGCCGGGGACCACCGCGGACATGGAGGGCGCGGCGGCAGCGATGGCGGTGCGTTTGTGGCGGCTGGCCGTCACCGTGCGCTGGCCGGGCGCGACGCCGGGAAGCGAGCGCAGCATCTCGCTCGCCAGCGCGCGCGTCGCGATCAGGGAACTGAACCCCTAGCATGCGATCGCCCCTTCAACGCGGCTTCACCCTGCTCGAGCTGATCATCGCGATGATGCTGCTCGCGCTCATGTCCTCGCTGCTCTACGGCACGCTGTCGCTGTCGGCGGGAAGCTGGGACAAGGGCGAGGCGAAGGCGGTGCAGTCTTCCGACATGCGGCTGACCGAGGAATTCCTGCGGCAATCGCTTACGGCGCAGCACCCGCTACGCATGCACAAGGTGTTCGATCAGCCGCTGTATTTCCAGGGGTCGCGCGACACGCTCGCTTACGCCGGTGTTCTTCCAGGGCGCGCCGGCGGCGGCATCTACTACTTCCAGCTTTCGGTGACACGCGCGACAGACGCGCCGAGTCTCGTGCTGGCGCGCTTGCTGCCGGACGCCGCGGCGACGACGCTGCCTGTCTTCGACGCCGCCGAGAAGTCTTCGCTGGCGAACGGCATCGCCGAGGTGCGCTTCAGTTACTTCGGCCGTGATGCCGATTCCAATGTCGCGGTGGCGCCAACCTGGCGACAGGAATGGCGCGACCCGAACGTCCTTCCCGTGATGATTCGCATCGACGTCATTCCCGAAAAGGGCTCCGCATGGCCCTCGCTGGTGGTCGAACCGCGGCTCGCGCCCGAAGTCGGCTGCAGGTCGTGGGACCTCAATCGCAACCGGTGCATCGGCCTGTGATCGCGGCCATCGACGCGAAGCCCGCGGCGAACCGGCGCCGCGCCGACTGCCCGGGGCTGCGCCGGCAACGCGGGGTGGCGCTGATCATGGTGCTCTGGCTCACGGTGATGATGACGGTGATCGGCGCGAGCTTCGCGTACGCGATGCGCAACGAAGCGCTCGCCGCGCGCAACACCGTTTCGTGGGCGCAGGCGCGCTCGCTCGCCGATGGCGCGGTGTACCGGACCGTCTTCGAGTTGTTGCGTCCCAAGGTGAGCGCCGATGTGTGGTCCCCCGACGGCACCGTGCACGCGTGGGACGCGGACGACGCGCGCATCGCCGTCAGCGCGCTCGACGAGTCTGGTAAAATCGACCTCAACGTCGCTTCCGATGCGTTGCTGAAGGGATTGCTGAAGAGCGCGGGAGGATTGGACGAGACGGAGGCGTCGCGACTGGTCGACGCCATCGGTGACTGGAAGGACACCGACGAGCTACGCCGGCCGAACGGTGCCGAGGCGGCCGACTACCGGGCCGCCGGGTCGCCGTACCTGCCCGCGAACGGTGCCTTCGAAACGCTTCCCGAGCTTCAGCGCGTGCTGGGCATGACGCCGGCGCTCTACGCGGCTCTGGCCGACAGCCTCACCGTGCACAGCCGTCAGCCGGGGGTCAATCCGGTCTACGCGTCGCGCACGACGCTGCTGGCGATCCCGGGCGCGACCGCGGAAGTGGTCGACACCTACATCGCGCAGCGCACCGAGGCGCTCGCCGCCAAGCTCCCGCCGCCGCCGTTTCCAGTGGCCGGAGCGATCGCGGGAGCGATCAACCTGTGGCGCATTCGCGCGGAGGTGACCATGAGCGACAAGGTGAAATTCGTACGCGACGCGGTGATCCGACCGGGTGACCAGCGGCGACTTCTGACGGTGATGGAATGGCAGGATGGCGCGTCACGCATGCCGCCGCCGGCGGGCAAAGAACAAGGCGAAGTGAAGACCGATGGAAGCAAGACTCAATAGCCTGCAGTTGCGCCTGCGCGATGTCGCGTATCGGCTTGGGCTGCCGCGGTTCTGGCGCTGGTGGACGGCCGAGCTCGCTCCGCTCGTGCCGGCCGCGCCGCTCGGGGCGCTGCAGCGCCGCCTCGCGCGGCCGGTGGTCGAGTTCGGCGACGGCGCCGCCGTCGTGTGGCGTCCGGAGCTGATCGAAGGGACGCTGCGCCTGGCGCGGGTGGGCGACGTTGCGCTCGGCGCCGAGGCGGCTTCAGATTCTGCCGGTCGCGCTGCGATCGATGCGCTCGCCGCAGCGAGCGGGACCGCCGGCGGCCCTCCGCGCGTGGTCGTCGCGCTCAATCCCCGCCAGGTGTTGCGCAAGCAGCTCGTGTTGCCGATGGCGGTGGAGGAAAACCTGTTGCGCACGCTCGCCTACGACCTGGATCGGCACACTCCATTCCGGCCCGAGCAGGTGTACTTCGACGCGGCCGTTATCGGTCGCGACCCCGTCAAGAAGACCATACGTGTCGACTGGGTGGCCGCGCTCAAGACCGTGGTCGATAGCGCGCGGCGCCACGCCGAAGACTGGGGCGCAGCAGTGACCGCTGTCGTGCCCGGACCGGCCTCGGCCACGCCGTCGCGCCTGAACCTGATGCCGCTCGAGGCGCGCGCTCGGCGCATGCGCTGGCGGCAATGGCAGGTGTGGCTGCCCACCGCGCTGGTCGCACTGACGGCGATGGCTGTCGTCGTCGTGCCGCTGGTGCAGAAGCGCGGATACGCGATCGCGCTGCTGCAGCAGACCGAAGCGGCGCGCGTGCAGGCGGAAGCCGCCGACGGGGTGCGTCGCGAGTTTGAGCGCCTGCAGGCCGACTACAACTACGCGCTTGCGCGCAAGTACATGTACCCGGGAACGGTACAGGTCATCGACGACATTACCCGGGTGCTGCCGGACGACACGTGGCTGTCGCAGCTCGAGCTCAAGACGACGCAGAAGGGCAAGGACACGCAGCGCGATGTGTTCCTGCGCGGAGAGTCCGCCAATGGCAGCAAGCTGATCAGCCTGCTCGAGGACAGCAAGCTGGTCGAGCAGGCGGCGCTGCGATCACCCACGACCAAGCTACAGCCGGGTCCGGGAGAAGTGTTCGATCTGGGCGCACAGTTGAAGGTGATTTCCCCGCCGCCTTCCGAGATCGTCGGCGTCGTCCTCCCTGCCGCGGAGACGCCCGGGGCCGCGCCCAAGCAGGATGCCGCGCCTCCGGGTGGGGCGGCACCGCCCGTTTCGCCCAACGGTGGCAAGGCGCCGGACGCGGCCGGGCCTGCAAGCCCAGGTGGGCCCTCGGTTTCCACGCCCTCGGCGCCCCAACCGGGCAGCAAGCCGTGATGGCCACGCTCGCGCAGCCGATGAAGCCGCAGCACAGCCGCGCGCTCGCGATCGCGCTGCTTTTCATCGCGGTTTTCCTGGGCCTGGCGCTCCTGCTTTCGCCCTTCCTGCTGCTGCACCGGCACTACAACGCTGCCATCGACGCCGCGCAGGATCGCCTCGATCGCTACCGGCGCATTTCCGCGCAGGCACCCGAGCTGCAGAAATCGCTTGAGCTGCTGCGCACCAAGCAGGGACGGCGTTTTTTCCTGAAGAACACCGCGGCCAATCTTGCTGGGGCCGAATTGCAGGAGCTGGTGCGCGCCGCGGTCGAGAACAACGGTGGCAGGATCACCACGGTGCAGATCACGACGCCGCGCGACGACGGGCGCTTCCGCCAGATCGGCCTCAATCTCCAGCTGTTCGCGACCACCGCCAACCTGCAAAAAATCCTCTACGCGCTCGAGACCCAGCAGCCGTACCTAACCGTGGACAACCTCACCGTGCGCCCGCTCAACGCCTTCCGCGGCTTTCGTCCCGCGGCCGGCGTCGAACCCGAGGTCAGCGTCCTGCTCGACGTGACCGCCTTCGGCTATTCCGAGGCCGAGAAGAAATGAGCGCCGCCGGGCCGCCCCAAGGCGCTCGCCCCCCTCGGGGGGGAAGTCGCGCAG